>NZ_JBJGYP010000010.1:0-163002 GCF_054050055.1 Geodermatophilus sp. SYSU D00814 | reverse complement strand
CCCCCCCCCCCCGGCCGGGCCGCCCCCACCAACAGGTCACCTGATGGGGGGGCGACCCCCCGCCGGGGCGGCGGGGCGGCCCCCCCCGCTGCGGTGGGGGAGGACGCGCTGCGGTGGGGGAGGACGTGCTGCGGTGGGGGAGGACGTGCTGCGGTGCCGAGATGGTCGCGGTGCCGACGTGGTCGCGGGCCGAGGTGGTCGCTGTGCCGACGTGGTCGCGGCGCCGGCCGGGTCAGAGCCAGGGCAGGCGCAGCACCAGGTCCAGGTCGTCGGGCGCCTCGCCGTCGCGGACGAGCCGGTTGGGCTGGCGGTGGCCGCACGCCGTGCAGCGGTGCACCACCTGCCAGCCCTTGCCCGACTTCTCCACCAGCCCGACGGGCTCCATGAGCTGCCGGCACTCGCTCGCCCGGTCGCCGGGCAGGTCGTCGACGTGCAGCGACCACAGGCAGTACGGGCAGTGGTTGCGGTAGTGCCCGTCGGTGTTCGCCGGCACGTCGGAGTGGCACCACCCGCAGGTGAAGCCGGTGTTCTCCGCCCGCCGGGAGCGGGCCGTGCGCACGGGTGCGCCCCCGGTCAGGGGACGAACGGCTCGACGGCGACGACGTCGACGGTGATGTCGCGGCCGTTGGGCGCCTTGTAGGTGACCGTCGTGCCCGGCTCGGCCCCGAGGATCGCCGAGCCCATCGCCGACTCCGGCGAGTAGACGGCGAGGTCGGTGGTGCCGGCGATCTCGCGGGAGCCGAGCAGGAACTTCTCGGTCTCCTCGTCGCCCTGGAACCGGATGGTGATCACGGTGCCGAGCTCGGCGGTGGTCACCGTCGTGGGGGGCTCGCCGACGCGGGCCTTGCGCAGCAGGTCGGTCAGCTGGCGGATCCGGCCCTCCTGCTTGCCCTGCTCCTCCTTGGCGGCGTGGTAGCCGCCGTTCTCCTTGAGGTCGCCCTCCTCGCGGCGGGCGTTGATCTCCGCCGCCATGGCGGGCCGGCCGGCCACCAACTGGTCGAGCTCGGCCTTCAGCCGGTCGTGGGCCTCCTGGGTCAGCCAGATGCCCTGCTCGTTCTCAGTGGGGGTGGTCACGCGGGGTTCTCCTGCGGCTCGGGGGCCGTCTCCCGGCCGGGAGACGGTCGACGTCGATCCGGCCAAGCTAACACCGGCCGGAGGGCTCCTGCACCGACCCGGCGGCACGGCAGGGGGGCGAGCACGCTACCGGCGGACGGCGTGAGGAGCAGCACATCCACCCGTCCGGACCACCGCGGCGCGGCGGGCCGTCCCCACCGCGGGGGACACTGGTCCGGTGACCGAAGCAGACCCGTTGCGCCTGCTCGCCGTGCACGCCCACCCCGACGACGAGTCGAGCAAGGGCGCGGCGACGATGGCGAAGTACGTCGCCGAGGGCGTCGAGGTGCTGGTGGCGACGTGCACCGGTGGTGAGCGCGGCTCGGTGCTCAACCCGGCACTCGACCGTCCCGAGATCTGGGAGCGCCTGCCCCAGCTGCGCGCCGAGGAGATGGCCCGCGCCCGCGAGATCCTCGGAGTCGAGCAGGAGTTCCTCGGCTTCGTCGACTCCGGCCTCCCCGAGGGGGACCCGCTGCCGCCGCTGCCGGAGGGCTGCTTCGCGCTGGTGCCCACCGAGGAGGCCGCGGCGCCGCTGGTCGAGGTCATCCGGCGGTTCCGCCCGCAGGTGGTGCTCACCTACGACGAGAACGGCGGCTACCCCCACCCCGACCACATCAAGACCCACGAGATCTCGGTGGTGGCCTTCGAGGCCGCCGGCGACCCCGAGCGCTACCCCGGCCTGGGGGAGCCCTGGCAGCCGAGCAAGCTCTACTACCACATGGGCTTCACGCTGACCCGGATGCGGGCGCTGCACGAGGCGATGCTCGAGGCCGGCGCGGAGTCGCCCTACGCCGAGTGGCTGGCCTCCTGGGACCCCGAGCGGGACATGTCGCACCGGGTCACCACCCGGGTGTCCTGCGCGGAGTACTTCCCGGTCCGCGACGCCGCACTCATCGCGCACGCCACCCAGATCGACCCGACCGGCCGCTGGTTCGCCTGCCCCATGGACGTGCAGCAGCGCGTGTGGCCCACCGAGGACTACGAGCTGGCCCGCTCGCTGGTGGACTCGCCGCTCCCCGAGGACGACCTGTTCGCCGGCATCCGCAGCGAGGTGCGCGTCCCGTGACCGGGCTGGCCACGGCCGTGCTGGCCGCCGAGCAGCAGCAGCTGCCCGAGGACGTCGGCAAGTCCGGCCCGCTCGGGCTGTTCCTGATCCTCGTGCTGCTGCTGGCCACGGCGCTGCTGGTCCGGTCGATGAGCCGGCACCTCAAGCGGATCCCGCCCAGCTTCGACGAGGAGGACGGGCCGCGCGTCGTCGTCCCCGACACCCCGGCCGACCTCGTCGAGCCGCGGCAGCCCGGCCAGGACCTGCTCGACACGCTGCGCCGGGCGCCGCGGGCCATCGAGGGCCCCAAGGACACCGACGGCCGGACGGACCCGCCGGCGCGCTGACGCCGGCGGGCCCGCCCGGGCGGCTCACCAGGTGTGGGCCACGTCGACGACGAGGCGCGACCCGTCGCCCGGACCGTTCAGGACGACCACCCGGAAGGGCAGCCGGGCGCGGACGCCGAGGCCGACGGTGCTCGACCCCTCGAACGACCCGGCCCAGGCCACCTGGCGGAAGGTGCTGTAGCCGGCCACGTCCACGGCCTCGGCGTCGTCGGCGGGGTCGTAGGTGGCCGCGCCACGGTCGTCGTAGGCCGGGGTGTGCACGACCACCTGCAGGTCGGCGGCCCCGCGCAGGGGGACCGGGGCGCCCGAGCCGTCGCGCGCGACCTGGCCGACGTAGCGCACGTCGTAGGACACGGCGGACGCGTCGATCCCGTCGAGGTCGAGCACCAGCCGGTCGTAGCAGGTGTGCCGGCCGGCGCGGACGCCGTCGAGGGTGCCGCCGCCGTCGTCGGACACGGTCTCGGGCAGCGAGCCCCAGGCCGTGCTGCAGCCCGGGGCGGCGGAGGCGGGCAGGACGCCGCCGGTCACGACGGCCGCCGCGGCGGCCAGGACGACGGCGGCGCGGGTGCTGGTGGTTCTCATGTGGGGCTCCCGGGGTCAGGGGGAGGGGTGGTGCGGACGAGGGAAGAGTCCGCCGACACGTCCGTCGGCGCTACGGCTGGACATGCCTGGAGATGCCGATCCGGTGCGCCGTTCACCGGCAGGATGTGACGAGTGAGCGGGGTCTGCACGCGACACGACACGGCACATGACGCCAGGGTCACCGGCGCGCGACGCCGCGTCGTCGTCCGCTCTCGGCGTAGTGCTCCGAGCGGGCGGCGGCGCTACCGTGTAAGCGTGTAATCACCTGGTATCCGAGGAGGATCCCGTGCACGGACACCACCGCTTCGCCGACTCCGCCTTCGCCCGCATGGGCGCGCCCGGGTTCCGGGGCCGCGGTCCCGGCGGCCGCGGCCGCGGCGCCGAGGGGCCGCCGCCGGTCGACCGGGCCGAGGTGGCCGGCTGGTTCGCCGGCCGGCTGCCCGACGGCTGGTTCACCGGGCCGGTCGAGATCACCGTCGACCGCGACGAGATCACCGTCGTCGGCTCGCTGGCCGAGCCCGACGCCGGCGAGGGCGACCCCACCGCCGCCCGGTCCGGGCGGATCTCCCGCTTCCGGGAGGACACCCGCGAGCAGCGCATGGCGATCGCCGACGCCGCCCAGGCCCGCTACGGCCGCTCGGTGGCCTGGGGCGCCGCCTGCGGCGACGTGCGCGAGCTGTTCACCAACGCCTCGGTGCCGGTGATGACCCGGCTGCGCCAGCCCGAGCGGCTGGTCCTCGACACCCTCGTCGACGCCGGCGTCGCCCGCTCCCGATCCGAGGCGCTGGTGTGGGCGGTGCGGCTGGTCGGCCAGCACGCCGACGCCTGGCTGACCGAGCTGCGCGACGCCATGGCCTCGGTGGAGGAGGTCCGCGCCCGCGGGCCCGAGCTGTGATCCCGGCCGGGCTGCCGGCCGCCCGGCCGGCAGCCCGGCCCCGGCGTGCGGCCGGCACGCGTCGCTGACCAGGGACACTGGGGACGTGCTCGCCCCCTCCGCCGTCCCGTCCTCGACCGACGTCCTCGTGGTGGGGGCCGGCCCGGCCGGCTCCGGCGCGGCGGCCTGGGCGGCCCGCGCCGGTCACGACGTGCTGCTGGCCGACGCCGCCGTCTTCCCCCGCGACAAGGCCTGCGGCGACGGGCTCACCCCGCGGGCGGTCGCCGAGCTCGACCTGCTGGGCCTCGGCGACTGGGCGCGCGGGCGGGCCCGCAACCGCGGCCTGCGGGCGGCCGGCTTCGGCCAGGTGTGGGAGCTGCCCTGGCCCGGTGGGGCCTTCCCCGACCACGGCAGCGCCGTGCCGCGCACCGAGCTCGACGCCCGGATCCGTGCCTGCGCCGTGCAGGCCGGTGCCACCCCGCTGGAGGGCGCCCGGGCCGTCGACGTCGAGCGGGACGGCGACCGCGTCACCGGCGTCGTGTTCGACGTCGGCGGGGAGCGCTCCACCGTGCGCTGCGAGCGGCTGGTCGTCGCCGACGGCGCCCGCTCGCCGCTGGGCCGCCGGCTCGGCCGGCAGTGGCACCGCGACACCGCCTACGGCGTGGCCGCCCGCGGCTACGTGACCTCCGGGCGCAGCGCCGACGAGTGGATCTCCTCGCACCTGGAGCTGCGCGACGCCGACGGGGCGCTGCTGTCGGGCTACGGGTGGGTCTTCCCGCTGGGGGAGGCCGCTGGGCAGGTCAACATCGGCGTCGGCACGCTGGCCACCGCCCGCCGTCCGGCCGGGGTGCAGCTGCGCGCGCTGCTCGGCACCTACGCCGCCGCCCGCCGCGAGGACTGGCGGCTCGACGGCCCGGTGCACGCGCCGGCCTCGGCGCTGCTGCCGATGGGCGGGGCGGTGTCCGGCGTCGCCGGGCGCAACTGGGCGCTGGTCGGGGACGCGGCCGGCTGCGTCAACCCGCTCAACGGCGAGGGGATCGACTACGGCCTGGAGACCGGCCGGACGCTGGCCGGGATGCTCGGGGAGCCTGATTGGTCGGGGGCGTGGCCGGCCACGCTGCGGCGGCACTACGGCGAGGCGTTCTCCGTCGCCCGCCGGCTGGCCGGCCTGCTCACCCTCCCGCGGCTGCTGCCCGCGGCGGGTCCGGTCGGCATGCGCTCGCGCGCGCTGATGACCGTGGCCCTGCGGGTGATGGGCAACCTGGTCACCGAGGAGGACCGCGACGCCGTCGCCCGCGCCTGGCGCCTGGCCGGCCGGGTGTCCCGCCGCTTCGACGAGCGCCCGCTGTTCGCCTGAGTCCGTGCACGTCCACGGACGCGCACGGACCGGGTCACACGAAGGGCGAGTTGTACATCGCGAAGTAGACGGCGATGTAGTGGCAGATCGCGGCCACGATCGTCATCGCGTGGAAGACCTCGTGGTAGCCGAAGACGCCGGGCACCGGGTTGGGCCACTTCACCGCGTAGGCCACCCCGCCGAGGGTGTAGAGCACCCCGCCGACGGCGAGCAGCACCAGGGACGTGACGCCGGCGATGTGCAGGATGTCGGTGAGGATGAAGACCGCGACCCAGCCCAGGCCGACGTAGAGCGGCACGCCGACCCAGCGCGGCGCCGTGGGCCAGGTGAGCTTGAGGCAGACGCCGGCCAGCGCCCCGGCCCAGACGCCGGCCAGCACCCAGTACCCGGTCGGCTGGTCGACGGCGAGCAGCGAGAACGGCGTGTACGTGCCGGCGATGAACAGGAAGATCATCGAGTGGTCGAGCCGCTTCATGACCTTCCAGCCGCGCGGTGACCAGCGGCGGCGGTGGTAGAGCGCGCTGATGCCGAACAGGCCGCAGATGGTGAGGCAGTAGACGGCGACGGAGAACCCCGACCGCGCCCCCAGCACCGCGGCCAGCGGGATGAGGACGGCGCCGGCGACGATCGCGCCGAAGAAGGCGAACAGGTGCAGCCAGCCGCGCATCCGCGGCCGGGTGTCGGGGTGCTCCCAGTCGCCGTCGGCGAAGTCCGCGGCGGTCCAGGTGTGCTGGACCGCCTCGCCCTCCGCCAGGACGGTACCGACGGCCGCGCCCCGCGGCGCCTCGATCTCGGCGTCGTCGGCCTCCACCCGGACGGGCTGGAGGTCGTCGGAGGGTGCGCTCATGCACCGAGGTTACGGAGGCGTAGGTCGCCGTGCACCGCGACGCCGCTGTGAGGTCGGTGGCAACGCCGCAGGCGGGGGAGGGGGTGGCGCGCCGCCGGAACGGCGGCGTCGCGGGGGTCCTACGCTCTACCCCGTGGGGGCGCGTCAGTGGGTCCGCGACGCGCTGACCCAGCTCTACGAGCGGCGCCTGGCGCGCCAGCTGGTCGGGGCCCCCGTCCCCCGCCACGTCGGCGCGATCATCGACGGCAACCGGCGCTGGGCGCGGGCCACCGGGCTGCTCGACCCCAACGCCGGGCACCGCCGCGGCGCCGACCGGATCGCCTCGTTCCTGGGCTGGTGCGACGAGGCCGGCGTCGAGGTGGTCACGCTCTTCCTGCTCTCCACCGACAACCTCAGCCGGCCCGAGCCGGAGCTCACCCCGCTGCTGCGGATCATCGAGGGCGTCGCCGAGGACCTCTCCGCGCCCGACCGGCGCTGGCAGCTGCGGCCGGTCGGCGCCCTGGAGCTGCTGCCGGCCGAGACCGTCGCCGTCCTCAAGCAGGCTGAGGAGACCACCCGCGGCCGGCCGGGCGCGCACGTCAACCTCGCCGTCGGCTACGGCGGGCGGCGGGAGATCGCCGACGCCGTCCGCTCGCTGCTCGCCGAGCACGCCACCAAGGGCACCTCGCTCGACGAGCTGGTCGAGGTCCTCGACGTCGAGCACATCGCCGAGCACCTGTACACCCGCGGCCAGCCCGATCCGGACCTGGTCATCCGCACCAGCGGCGAGCAGCGGCTGTCGGGCTTCCTGCTCTGGCAGACGGCGCACTCGGAGTTCCACTTCACCGACGTCTACTGGCCCGACTTCCGCCGGGTCGACTTCCTGCGGGCGCTGCGCGCCTACGCTGCGCGGCACCGCCGCTTCGGGGGCTGAGAGACTGACGCCCATGGCAGCCGGCGCGGTCGACCTCCCCCTCGAGTACGTCCGGCTGGGGTTGCGGTTCGACCGGCTGGAGTCCGGCTTCGTCGACGCCTACACCGGCGAGAAGCGGATCCGCGCCGAGGTGGAGAGCGAGCCCGCGCCCACGCCGTCCGGGCTGCGCGACCAGGCCCGCGCGCTGCTCGGCGAGCTCGACGCCGCCGGGCTGCCGGCCGACCGCGCGGCGTTCCTCCGCGGCCAGCTCACCGGCCTGGAGTGCAGCGCCCGGAAGATGAACGGCGAGCCGGTCGCCTTCCTGGACGAGGTGCGCAGCTACTTCCAGGTCGACCTCACCCTCGGCGACCCGGCCGCCTACGCCGCCGCGCACGCCGAGCTCGACACCCTGCTGCCCGGGGAGGGTGGGCTGGCCGAGCGCTACGCGGCCCACCGGCGCCGCGAGGAGTGCCCGCCGCAGCGGCTGGAGACCGCGGTGCACGCGCTGTCGAGCGCGCTGCGCGACCGGGTCCGCGGCCGGTACGGGCTGCCGGAGGCCGAGACGGTGCGCTACGAGGTGGTCACCGACAAGCCGTGGTCGGGGTTCAACTACTACGAGGGCGACTTCCGGTCCCGGGTGGCGATCAACGCCGACCTGCCGCACCGGCTCAGCCAGCTGGTGCACCTGGTGGCGCACGAGTCCTACCCCGGCCACCACACCGAGCACTGCCGCAAGGAGCGCGGCCTCGTCGAGCGCGCGGGCCACCTCGAGCACACCGTCTTCCTGGTCAACACCCCCGAGTGCCTCATGGCCGAGGGGCTGGCCGACCTCGGCGTCGACGCCGCCGTCGGCGAGGGCTGGGGGCCGTGGTCGGCGGAGGTGCTCGGCGACCTGGGGCTGCGCTTCGACGGGCACCTCGCCGAGCGGATCGCCGCGGCCGCCGCGCCGCTGAACCGGGTCCGGCAGGACGCCGCCGTGCTGCTGCACGACCGCGGGACCGACGCCGACGAGGTCGCCGCCTACATCCAGCGCTGGTCGCTGGTCAGCGCCGAGCGGGCCCGCCAGCAGCTGCGCTTCCTCACCCACCCGCTGTGGCGGGCCTACATCACCACCTACGTCGAGGGCTACGACCTGCTGCACCGCTGGCTGGCCGCCCGCCCCGCCGAGCAGGACGTCGCCGGCCGCTTCGTGCGCCTGCTCGACGAGCCGCTGACCCCCGCCGTCGTCACGGCCGAGCTGTCGGCCGCCTGACCCGTGCCGCGCCGCGACCCCCGGGAGGCCCGCCTGCTCGGGCTGTGGACGGCGGGGTGGCTGTTCGCGCTGCTGCTGGCCGGCCTCCTCCGGTTCGGCGACCTGCGGGTGCAGTGGCCGGTGCTGCTCGTGCCGGTGGTCTGGGCGCTGGTGGCGCTGCGGCCCCGGGGCGGCCGCGCCGCGCGGGGCGGGGACGACTGGCCTCCAGACGACGACCTGGCCGGCTGGCCACCACCGGACGACGGCGGGCCGCCGCGCACGCCCCGGACCCGCGAGCTGCGGCGGCTGCCCGAGGTGCCCCGGGACCGCCGGCGGGAGTGACGGCGGGAGTGACGGCGCTGTCGCGGGGGAGCGGCCGGCGGGCAGAGTGGGCGCATGTCCACCACGCGGCTGCTGCTGCTCGGTGCGGTCCGGGTGTTCCAGCCGGTGCACGGCTACCTGCTGCGCCGTGAGCTGCTGAGCTGGCAGGTCGAGGACTGGGCGCACGTCAAGCCGGGGTCGATCTACTCCGGCCTGCGCACGCTGGCCGGCCTCGGCCTGGTCGAGGAGCTGTCCGGCGAGCCGGTGTCCTACCGGCTGACCCCCGACGGCGAGGTGGAGTTCCGGCGGCTGCTGGACCAGGCGCTGCGCGAGCCCGACCCGGGAGACCCCTCCCGGCTGCTGGCCGGGCTGTGCTTCGTGACCGTCCTGCCCCGGGCGGAGGTGCGCGAGGCGTTGCGGGCGCGGTCCCTGCAGCTGGAGGCCGCCGCCTCGGCCACCGCAGCGCGACTGCGCGCGCTGGCCGCGGGCCGGTTCGCGCCCGCGAGCACCGCCGAGCTGTTCTCCGTCACCGGCCACTGGATCGAGGGCGAGCGGGCGTGGGTCCGCGAGGTGTGCGGGCGCCTGGACGCCGGCCACTACCGCTTCGCCGGCGACGGGCCCGGGCCCGACCTCCCGGCCGACGGGATCTGGCCGCCGGCCGTCCTCCGCGACCCGCCGGAAACCGGTTGACCGCCTGGTAGTCAAAGTTGAACACTGGGGTGCGTGATCGAGGCACGCGGGCTGGCCCGCACCTTCCGGAGGAGGAAGCAGGAGGTCCACGCCGTCACCGGGGTGGACCTCGACGTCGCGGCCGGCGAGATCGTCGGCTTCCTGGGGCCGAACGGCGCCGGCAAGACCACCACGCTGCGCATGCTCACCACGCTGCTGGCGCCCACGGCGGGCACCGCGACGGTGGCCGGCTGCGACCTGCTGGCCGACCCCGTGGGCGTGCGCCGGCGCATCGGCTACGTGTCGCAGAGCGGCTCCACCCAGCCGGAGGCGCTGGCCGGGGAGGAGGTCGTCGACCACGGCCGCCTCTACGGCATGAGCACCGCCGACGCCGTCGCCCGTGGCCGGCGGCTGTTCACCGAGCTGGACCTCGAGGGGCTGTGGGAGCGCAGGCCCAAGGCCATGTCCGGGGGCCAGCGCCGCCGGCTCGACATCGCGATGGGCCTGGTGCACGAGCCGGGCCTGGTGTTCCTCGACGAGCCGACGACCGGCCTGGACCCGCAGGCCCGCGCGAACCTCTGGGACCACATCCGGGGGCTGCGCGAGGAGCGGGGGACGACGGTCTTCCTCACCACCCACTACCTCGACGAGGCCGACGCGCTGTGCGACCGGATCCTCGTCATCGACCGGGGGGCCATCGTGGCCGAGGGCACCCCGGACACGCTGAAGTCCCGCGTCGGCGGCGACGTCCTGACCGTCACCGCCGCCCGCTCCGACCGGGCCGGTGAGATGGCGCGGCTGGTCGCCGGGCTGCCGGGCGCCGAGCCGCCGCAGGTGCACGGGGACCGGGTGGTCGCGCGGGTGCCCCAGGGCGGCAGCGCGCTGGTGCAGCTGGTCCGCGAGCTCGACGCCGCGGGCATCGGCGTGGCCGGCGTCGAGAGCCGCCGGCCCAGCCTCGACGACGTCTTCCTGGGGCTGACCGGGCGGTCGCTGCGCGAGGAGGGCGCGCCGGCGGCGCTCCCCGAACCGGAAGGAGCCCTGCGGTGAGCCTGCCCGTCGCGACGAACAGCGTCGCCCGCGACACCTGGACGGTCTTCGCCCGGGCGATGCGGCTGTCGCTGCGCAACCCGGCGTGGGTCGTCATCGGGCTGACCCAGCCGGTGCTCTACATCCTGCTGTTCGGCCCGCTGCTCGAGCCGCTGTCCGGCCAGCTCGGGTCGGGCAACGCCTACCAGGTGTTCGTGCCCGGGATCCTCGTCCAGCTCGGCATCTTCGGCGCGCTGTTCGTCGGGTTCGGCCTCATCGCCGAGTGGCGGGCCGGCGTCGTGGAGAGCCAGCGGGTCACCCCGGCCAGCCGGACGGCGCTGCTGCTGGGCCGCGTGCTGCGCGACGTCGTCGTCCTGCTGGTGCAGGGGACCGTGCTGGTGCTGGTGTCCCTGCCGCTGGGCCTGCGCGCCCCGCTGGTGGGGGTGGTGCTGGCGCTGGCCCTGGTCGCGCTGCTCGGCGCGGCGTTCTCCGCGGTGTCCTACGCGCTGGCCCTGACGCTCAAGAGCGAGGACGCCTTCGCGCCGCTGCTCAACGCCGTTGTCCTGCCGGTGCTGCTGCTGTCGGGGATCCTGCTGCCGATGAGCCTGGCGCCCGGGTGGCTGCAGGCGGTCAGCGACGTCAACCCGCTCAAGCACGTCGTCGAGGGGGTGCGCTCGCTGTTCGACGGCTCCTACACCTCGGCGACGGCGTGGTGGGGGCTCGGGCTGACCCTCGCGATGGCGGCGCTCGGCTGGTGTTTCGGCGTGCGGCGGTTCCGCCGGGAGTCCAGCTGACCCGCAGGTGGGACGGCTGGGACGGCTGGGTCCCCCCGATGGAGGACACGCCGCCTCCTCGTCATGTGACTGTCACCTCCCCGTTCTAGCGTCCGGGGTGGACGACGGGCCCGCCCCGGAGTCCACGGGAGGCCCGGTTGGTGCTGACGTTCTCGTCGACCAGGGGGCCGGTTCCCGGCCCCTGTGCCGGGGCCCGGCCACCTTCGAGAAGGGGTGCGGTCCCGCACCTCAGGGGAGACGACTCGTGACTCTGCGCCGCACGTACGTCCTCGACACCTCCGTCCTGCTCTCCGACCCCCGCGCGCTGCTGCGCTTCGGCGACGCCGACGTGGTGCTGCCGCTCGTGGTGATCGGTGAGCTCGAGGACAAGCGGCACCACCCCGAGCTCGGCTGGTTCGCGCGCCAGGCGCTGCGCCTGCTCGACGACCTGCGCGTCGCGCACGGCCGCCTCGACGCGCCGGTCCCGGTGGGGGAGGACGGCGGCACGCTGCACGTCGAGCTCAACCACAGCGACGCTGCGGTGCTCCCGGCCGGCTTCCGCAACGACAGCAACGACAGCCGGATCATGGTCGTGGCGCTGAACCTGCGGGCCGAGGGCCGCGACGTCTGCCTGATCACCAAGGACGTGCCGCTGCGGGTGAAGGCGGCCGCCGTCGGCCTGGACACCGACGAGTACCGGGCACTCGACGCCGTCGACGCGGGCTGGTCCGGCATGGCCGAAGTGGGTCTCGAGGACGCCGAGCTGTCGGCGCTGTACGACGCCGGTGAGGTGTACGTGCCCGCGGCCGCGGAGCTGCCGGCGCACACCGGGCTGGTGCTGCTGTCCTCGCGCGGGTCGGCGCTGGGCCGGGTGACGCCGGACAAGCAGGTGCGGCTGGTCCGCGGCGACCGCGAGGCGTTCGGGCTGCACGGGCGCTCGGCCGAGCAGCGGGTCGCGCTGGACCTGCTGCTCGACCCCGACGTCGGGATCGTCTCCCTCGGCGGGCGCGCGGGCACCGGCAAGTCGGCGCTGGCGCTGTGCGCGGGCCTGGAGTCGGTGATGGAGCGGCGGGCGCACAAGAAGGTCGTCGTCTTCCGGCCGCTGTACGCCGTCGGCGGGCAGGAGCTCGGGTACCTGCCCGGCAGCGAGGGCGAGAAGATGTCGCCCTGGGCCCAGGCGGTCTACGACACCCTCGGTGCGCTGGTGTCCCGGGACGTGCTCGACGAGATCGCGTCGCGGGAGCTGATCGAGGTGCTGCCGCTGACCCACATCCGCGGCCGGTCGCTGCACGACTCGTTCGTGATCGTCGACGAGGCGCAGTCCCTCGAGCGCGGCGTGCTGCTGACCGTGCTGTCCCGGCTGGGCAGCGGCTCGCGGGTGGTGCTCACCCACGACGTCGCGCAGCGGGACAACCTGCGGGTCGGCCGGCACGACGGCGTGGCCGCGGTGGTCGAGCAGCTCAAGGGGCACCCGCTGTTCGCCCACGTCACGCTGACCCGCTCCGAGCGCTCGCCGATCGCCGCGCTGGTCACCGAGATGCTGGAGGACCTCCCGCTCTGAGGTAGGGCCCGCTCGCTCCGGCTGGATTGCGGGCGTTCCTCGTGCACTGCCGGTGCTGCAGGACCGGCAGTGCACGAGGAACCCGGCAGTGCGGTCACGCACCGGGCCGCCGCCGCCCCAGCGCGCGGTCGACGCGGACGGCCAGCGCACCGGAGCCGCTGATCTCGTCCCAGGTCCAGCGGACCATGCCCCAACCCTCGGCGCGCATCGCGTCCTCCCGGCGCTTCTCCTCGAAGACGACGTCGCCCGGGGCCTGCCCGGGGCGCAGCAGCCGCCCGTACTTCACCCGCCCGTCGAACTCCCCGAGCAACCGCTCCGCCTCCCACGCGAAGTCGGCTCGGCCGAGCAGCGTCCCGTCGGCCGAGCGCACCGGGTGCTGGAGATCGCTGGGCGCCAGCCGCAACCGGTGGAGCAGGACGCGGCTGCGGCTCTCGCCGACGCTCTCGCTGCGCCCGTCGGCGAAGGCCACGGCCCGCGCCGCGGCACGGCTGCCGCGGGTCCCGGCCGCACGGACGAGCCCGTCCTGCAGGGCACCAGCGTCGGCCGGCCGCGCGGCGAGGAGCCCGTCGAGCACGACCACCGCCACCTCGAACGGCAGGCAGCGGGCGAGGTCGAGCGCCGTCCGCACGGGGTCGGTCACGGGGATCCCCCCGACGGCGGTGACCTCGTCGTCCTCCAGCCGGGCGACGTGGCAGCGCAACGTGCGGCTGACGTCGCTGGAGGCAGGGGGACGCCGGGTCACGTGCACGCGGCCCAGACGCAGTCCCCAGGTGGGCAGTCCGTGCAGGACGGCCGCCGACTCGTGGCTGACGACGGCGTCGCGGCGCAGCCCGGCGACGGTGGCCCGGACCAGGAGGTGGTGGTGGACCGCGGCCGCCGTGGGCACCGCGCCCTCGACGTAGGCCCCACGGCGCACGCGGGACAACGCGCCGGAGCGTCGCGCGCGGGCGACCTCGTCGTCGCTCCAGCCGCCGGTGACCAGGTGGCGACGCAGGACGAGCGGTGGCTGCCCCTCGGACGGCATGCGGCCAACGTCCTGCCGACGCGCCGTGCCCGGTGGCCGGTCAGCACGTCCGTGGACGGCTGCCGGTCCTGTGGACCGCGCACTGCCGGTGGTCCTCGCGCGTTGCCGGTGCTGCAGGACCGGCAACGGACGAGGACCACCGGCGAGGCGGCGTACCGCGGGTCAGGAGGTGGGGTCCTCGGCCTCGGGTGCCGGTTCGGTGGCGCCCTGCGCCGGCGGGGTGCGCGGCGGCGTCGCCGCGTAGCGCAGCAGCGCCACCGCGCCCCACCCGGCCAGCAGGCACCAGGGCAGCCGGGCGGCGACCTCGTCGGGGGAGAAGTCGCCGCGCACGCCGAGCGCGAGCACCGGCAGGGCCAGGAGGAACCCCACCGCGAGGACGTCCCAGCGCAGCAGGCTCATGCCTCAGCGGTCTCCAGCCGCTCGCACAGCAGCGACGCCCAGCGGTGTGCGGTCGCGCGGACGCCGTCGAGGAGGGCCACCGGCACGGTGGTGCGGCCCAGCACGGCCGCGGGGTCGGCGGTGAGGTCGGTGTCCTGGACGACGAGCGCGTCGACCCGGGGCAGCCCGTCCAGCCACGGCCCGACGTCCTCGGGCTTGCGGGTCGCCTCCACGACGGCCCACACCGCCGACGGCGCGAAGATCGCCATGACCTGCTCGAGCCAGGTGCGGCCACCGGCGCGCATGGGGGCGTCGACGGCGACGACGGTCGGCGTCCCGGCCCGGGCGGCGTCCTGCTTGCGCTCGATCGCGGTGTCGACGGAGGTGATCCGGCCCGCCTCGGGCGCGAGCGCGGCGAGGTCGCCGCGGGTGGCCCACTGCAGCCGGTCGGCGTCCAGGCGCATCGAGACCGACAGCGACCGCGCGGCCGCGAGCGTCTCGACGCCGGGACCGACCACCAGCAGCACCTCGCCGGGGCCGGCGGGCGCGGCCGGGGCGGCCGGGAGCGACCGCAGGGCGCGGGTCAGCGCGGCGTAGGTGCCGTGCGCGGCGACGTCGGCGGGAAAGCCGCCGCCGAGCAGGTCCTCGGGCACACCGAGGCCCCGCAGCCGAGCGACGACGCAGGCCGCCTCGACCGCCCGCGGGTCGACCAGGTCGCGTCCGGACCGCCCGCCCGCGGCGCGCTCGCGCACCGAGGGGACGACGACCCGGCCCGCGCGGGTGTCGACCGGCAGCCGGGTGACCGTGGCCAGGCCGGTGGGCCGCTGCGGGGCGGCGACCCGGGCGACGGCGTGCCCGGGCACCGGCGGGAGGCGGCGCGGCGGCACCGGCGGGCGCCCCAGCAGCGGCGGCACGGCCAGCGCGGTGCCGGGGGTCGGCGGCAGCAGGGAGAGCGGGGGCAGGACGGCGGTGGCGTCGGAGAGCAGCGGCGCCGGGTCGCTGGCGGTGGGCGCCAGCGCCACGAGCTCGGTGCCGGCCTCCTCGGCCTCCTCGGCCTCCCACTCGTCGCTCTCGGCGGAGGTCTCCACCCACGCCGGCTCGCGGTCCAGGCGCTGGGCGGTGACCGGCACCGGCGGGCGGCCGCGGTGCACGCCGCCCTGCGTCGAGGCGCTGGCGAGGACGCCGCGGAGGATGTCGGTCAGCGCGTCGTCGGGGGTGTCGTGCGCCAGCGCGGCGCGCAGCACCTCGGCGATGGCCTCCTCGCGGCCGGTGGTCGGCTCGGTGGGGTCCGGGTCGGCCCAGGGAGCCGGCACCTCGACCGGCTCCACGACGACGGCCGGCAGCACGTCGGTGGCGAAGTCGTCGGCCGGGACCTCGGCGAGCCGCGCGGGGATCTCATCAGCGACCTCCTCGGCGGCGGGCCCGGTGCCGCCCAGCAGCTCGTCGAGCAGGGACTCCTCGACGACGGCGGGCTCCTCGGCCACGGCCTCGACGACGACAGGCTCCTCGACGACGACGGGCTCCTCGACGACCGGCTCGGGCTCGACCACCGGCTCGACGACGGCGGCGACGCGCGGCGCGGGGACCGGCTCGGCCCACATGTCCAGGTCGGGGACGGGCCGCTCGTCGGCGGGCTCCTCGACGGCGAGCTCCTCGACCGGGAACTCCTCGACCGGGAACTCCTCGGCGACCGGCTCCTCGGGGATGACCTCGACGACCGGATCCTCCGCGACCGGCTCCTCGGCGACCGGCGCAGGAGCCGGGGCGGCGGCCGCAGGGGCAGGGGCGGGAGCGGGTGCGGCCATCGCGGCGGCCAGGGCGGCGGCCAGCGGCAGCGCCGGGCCGGCGGGCGCGGGCGCCGGCGTCCGCAGCACCGACCGGGACGCGGGCACCTCCGGCTCCGGCGACGGCACGGGCTCCGGCGACGGCGTCGTCGACGTCGCCACCGCGGCCTCGGTCAGCGCCCGCAGCGCCTCCGCGGCGGACGAGGCGGCCGCGACACGGACGGCGTCGTCCACGGCCTCGCGGACCTCGCGGTCGCCGGCCACCACCTGCGCGAGCGCAGCGGTGAACGGCGAGGGACCGGCGGGTCCGGCCGGCGTCGCCGGCGGGCGCACCGCCGTCCTCGGCGCCCGGCGGGGCGTGGCAGCGGCGGGAGTGGCAGCCGCGGGACGGGCGGCAGCCGCGCGGCTCACCGCGGCCGGGCGGAACGCGGCCCCACCGGCAGCGGTGCCGCGGCCCGCGGCCACCGACGTCCGCGAGTAGAGGTCGACGTCCGGGCCGGCGCCGCCGGACCCGAGCAGGCCGGCCAGCTCGTCGACCGGGTCGGGGAGCGCGGCGGTCCGCGCGGCCGCCGGCCGGGACCGGTGCATCTCCGTGGCGCGCAGGAAGGCGCCGGTGTCGGCCAGCGGCCCGGGGTCGCGGCTGAGCGCGGCCTCGATGCGCCGCGCCGACTCCGACCGCGACGCGGGGGCGCGGCGGGCCGGCTCGACCTCCTCCACCTCGGCGATGAACCGCTCGGTGGCGAAGAAGCCGAGGACCCCGCCGGAGCGGACGCGGCGCACGCCGACGATCCGGACGGCGTTGCCGTACCGCTCCCGCGCCGCGGCCACCGCGGCCTCGGGCGTGGGCGCCTCAACGGATGGCAACGGCACCGCTCACCACTCCCAGGGACTCGATCTGGGCCGTCCGGGAGACCTCCGCGTAGGAGATCACCGGCAGCCGGGGCAGCACCTGGCGGACCAGGCGGGACAGTGCGGCGCGGACCTGCGGCGAGCAGACCAGGACCGGCGAGAGGCCGTGGTTCTCGGCGACCTCGAGCAGCCCGGTGCAGCCGGTGACCAGCGCGTCGACCGAGCCGGCGTCCAGCGCCAGCACCTGGCCGCCGTCGCCGTGCCGGACCGCCTCGAGCAGCCGCTGCTCGAAGGCCGGCTCGAGGGTCAGCACGTGCAGCCGCTCGTCGGGCGTGACGTAGGGGTGGCTGATCGCGGCGCCCAGCGACGCGCGCACGGCCTCGACCAGGCCGTCGAGGTCGGTCGACGTCTTCGCCCGCAGCGACAGCGCCTCGAAGATGCGCACCAGGTCGCGGATGGACACGTTCTCGGTGAGCAGCGCGTGCAGCACCCGCTGGATCTCGCCGAGGGTGAGCAGCGCCGGGGTGAGCTCCTCGACGACGACGGGGTGGCTGCGGCGGACCATCTCCACCAGCAGCCGGACGTCCTCGCGGCCGAGCAGGTCGGCGGAGTGCTGGCGGACGACCTCGGCCAGGTGCGTGGTGATGACCGAGGAGCGGTCGACGACGGTGGCGCCGGCCATCTCCGCCTGCCGCTGCAGCTCGGCCGGCACCCACTTCGCGGGCAGGCCGAAGACCGGCTCGCGGGTGGGGCGGCCGGGCAGGCCGTCGAGGGCGTCGCCGATGGCCAGCACGGTGCCGGCGGGGGAGGAGCCCTTGGCCGCGGGGACGCCGTTGAGCCAGATGACGTACTGCGACGCCGGCAGGTCGAGGTTGTCGCGGGTCCGCACCAGCGGGATGACCAGGCCGGTCTCCATCGCGACCTTCCGGCGCAGCGCCTTGACCCGGTCGAGCAGGTCGCCGCCGCGGGCGGTGTCGACGAGGTCGACCAGGTCGAAGGCCACCTCGAGCTCGAGAGGGTCGACCCGCATCCGCTCGGCGATCGCCTCGGGGGAGTCCGGCCGCGGCTCGTCGTCGGCCTCGGCGGCCGGCGCGGTCTCGTCGTCGGCCGGGACCTCCTGCATGCGGGCGGCCATGAGCAGGAAGGCGCCGCCGATGACCAGGAACGGCAGCTTCGGCAGGCCGGGGATCAGGCAGAGGGCCAGCGCGGCGCCGCCGGCGATGCGGACCGGCTGCCGGAACCGGCCGAGCTGGGCGAGCAGGTCGCTGCCCATGTCCCCGTCGGAGGCCGAGCGGGTGACGATGATGCCGGTCGCGGTGGACAGCAGCAGCGCGGGGATCTGGGAGACCAGGCCGTCGCCGACGGTGAGCAGCGAGTAGGTCGAGACCGCCTCGCCCGGCGCCATGCCCTTCTGCACGACGCCGACGGCGAAGCCGCCGACGAGGTTGATCAGCGTGATGACGATGGCCGCGATCGCGTCGCCCTTGACGAACTTCGAGGCGCCGTCCATCGAGCCGTAGAAGTCGGCCTCGCTGGTGACCTCCGAGCGCCGCTTGCGGGCCTGCTCCTCGTTGATCAGCCCGGCGTTGAGGTCGGCGTCGATGGCCATCTGCTTGCCGGGCATCGCGTCGAGGGTGAAGCGGGCACCGACCTCGGCGACGCGGCCGGCACCGTTGGTGATCACGACGAACTGGATGATCGTGAGGATCACGAAGATCACCAGGCCGACGACGAGCGAGCCGCCGATGACGAAGTGGCCGAAGGCCTCGATGACCTTGCCGGCGTAGCCGTCGCTGAGCACCAGCCGCGTCGAGGAGACGTTGAGGGCCAGCCGGAACAGCGTCGCGATGAGGATCAGCGACGGGAAGACGGCGAAGTCCAGCGGCCGCCGGATCTGCATCGCGACCAGCAGGATCAGCAGCGACGCGGTGATGTTCAGGCCCAGCAGCAGGTCCAGGAACGCCGCCGGCAGCGGCACGACGAGCATGAGGACGATGGCCACGACGCCGATCGGCACGGCGGCCCTGGTCATCCCTCGCACGGAGCCTCCATCGGCAGCCCGCGCGGGGGCACCGACCGCGTTCGGCCCACCCGTCACAGCAGCCCCACCACCCGGGCACTTCCGCGGAAGTGCCCGCCCTTCCCGGGCACTGCCGCAGAAGTGCCCGGGTCAGGAGGCGATCGGCGCCCTCCGGCGGCCGGCCCGCGGCAGCCCGGTGACGTCGGGCGCCTCGAACCCCGGGCGGTGGAAGCCGCCGCGCACGCCCCGCGCGCCCAGCTGCATCACGAAGGCGAGCACCCGCGCGACGGCGGTGAACAGCTGCGGCGGCACCTCCTGGCCGATCTCGCAGGAGGCGTGCAGCGCCCGGGCCAGCGGCACGTCCTGCACCATCGGCACCCGCGCCTCGGCGGCCCGCTCGCGCAGCCGGGCGGCGATCTCGTCGGCGCCCTTGGCCACCACGCGCGGGGCGCCGCGCTCGGGCTGGTACCGCAGTGCGACGGCGACGTGCGTCGGGTTGACCAGCAGGACGTCGGCCTCGGCGACCTCGGCCATCATCCGGTTGCGCGACATCGCCAGCTGCATCGACCGGCGCTGGCCCTTCACGTGCGGGTCGCCCTCGGAGTTCTTGTGCTCCTGCTCGACCTCGTACCGGGTCATGAGCAGCTTCTTCCTCGTCTGCACCCGGACCACGACGTAGTCGGCGATCGCGATGACCAGGCCGGTGACCGCCACGACCCGGAACATCAGGACGGCGGAGTCGGCGACGGCGGAGGTGACCGCCGACAGCGGCAGCGCGCCCGACGCCGAGACCAGCTCCTGCGCCCGGTCGCTGGTGGTGACCACGACGACGCCGAGGGCGATCGTCTTGATCACCGCCTTGGCCGCCTCCCACAGCCCGTGGGTGCCGAACATCCGCTTCATCCCGGGGAAGGGGTTGAGCTTCTTCAGCGTGGGCTTCATGCCCTTGGTCGCCAGCGCCACCCCGCCCTGCGCGGCCGAGGCGAGCACGCCGGTGAGCAGCAGTGCCAGCGCCACCGGCAGCACGGTCGCGAGGAAGGCCGACAGCGCCTGGCCGAGCAGCGGGTCGACCCGCTCCACCCGGGGGTCCTCGACCACCACGCCGACCTGCAGGAACAGCCGGCCGACCTCGTCGAAGGTGTTGCCGACCATCATCGGCAGCAGGGCGCTGGCCACCGCCACCCCCGCCCAGGTGCCCAGCTCCTGGGTGCGGGGGATCTGCCCCTCCTTGCGCGCCTCCTTCAGGCGCTTGGGAGTGGGCTTCTCGGTCTTCTCACCGCCCGGTCCGTCCTTGGCCACCGGGCCTCACCCACTCCGGAGTCCGACGACGGCGCGGGTGGCCTCCTCGAGCAGGGCGTCGAGGGCCGAGGGCAGCAGGGGGAAGGTCAGCCCCAGCAGCGCCAGGGTCAGCATGATCTTCACGGGGAAGCCGATCGCGAAGATGTTCAGCGCCGGCGCCGCCCGCGACAGCAGGGCGAGGGCGACGTCGGCCAGCAGCAGCACCGCCACCATGGGCCCGGCGATCTGCAGCGCGGCCAGGAACATCATCGAGAAGGCGGTCATCACCACCTCGCCGATCGACTCGGCGGGGTAGCCGCCGGTCACCGGCAGGCCCTCGTAGGAGGTGGCGAAGCCGCGCACCAGCAGCAGGTGCCCGCCGCTGGTGAACAGCAGCGTCGTGGCCAGCAGCGAGTGCAGCTTGCCCATGACGGAGTTCATCGTCATGGCCAGCGGGTCGTAGGCCGGCTGCAGCGTGAAGCCGCCGGTGACGTCGATGAGTTCCCCGGCGAACTGCACCGCGGTGAAGAACAGCTGGACGACGAAGCCCAGCGCCGCGCCGATGGCGACCTCGGTGACGGCGGTGACCACGAGGAAGCCGGCGGTCGGCTCGGGCAGGCCGGGGGCGACACGGTCGACCAGCGCGACCGACAGCGCCAGGGCCAGCGCGCCCTTGACCGGCGCCGGGATGGTCCGGGTGTTGAACGGCGGGGCCAGCAGGACGAATCCGGCCGCGCGGGCGGTGGCGAGCAGCAGGGCCGCGAGGGTGACCGCCGGGACCTCGAGGTCCATCCGGTCAGGTCCGCCCGAGCAGGTGCGGCAGCTGGTCGAACAGGTGCTCGGTGAAGCTGACCATCTCGGCGAGCACCCAGTTGCCGGTGACCAGCAGCGCGACGGAGACCGCGATCATCTTCGGCACGAACGACAGGGTTGGTTCCTGGATCTGGGTCGCGGCCTGGAACAGCGAGATGAGGAACCCGACCAGCAGCGCGGTGAGCAGCACGGGGGCGGCGACCTTGGCGCCCACCGTCATGGTCTCGACGGCGATCTCGGTGACGTCGGCGTCGGTCACGACGGCTCCTCGCTGGCGCTCGTCGCCATCGTGCCCGGGGGTGCTGCGCCCACGCGTGAGCTCGCGAGCTCGCTCACGAGTAACTGCCCACGAGAGCGGTGGTGATCAGCGCCCACCCGTCGACCACCACGAACAGCAGCAGCTTGAACGGCAGCGACACCACCGACGGCGGCACCATCATCATGCCCATCGCCATGAGCGCGGCGCTGACGAGCATGTCGAGCACCAGGAACGGGATGAACACGACGATCCCGATGATGAAGGCGCTCTTGAGCTCGGAGAGGACGAACGCCGGCACCAGCGTGGTCATGCTGACCGACACCGCGTCCTCGGGCTGCTCCTCGCCGGAGAGGCCCACCATGAGCTCGAGCTCGTCGTCGCGGGTGTTGGAGAGCAGGAACTCCCGCAGCGGCACGACGCCGGCGTCGTAGGCCTGCGAGACGGTGATCGTGCCGTCCATGTAGGGCTGGACGGCGACCTCGTTGACGTCGGAGAACACCGGGCCCATGACGAACAGGGTCAGGAACAGGGCGATGCCGGTGAGCACCGAGTTGGGCGGCGACTGCTGCAGGCCCAGCGCGTTGCGGGTCAGCGACAGGACGATCGTGATCTTGGTGAACGACGTCGCCAGCAGCAGCACCGACGGCGCCACCGACAGGACGGTGACCGCGAGGATCAGCGTGATCGACGTGCTGGGGCTGCCGTTGCCCACGGAGATGTCCACGCCGCCGTCGACGGCGGGGACGGTCGGCGCGGTCGGGGGCGTGGGTGCGGTCGGGGCGGCGGCGGCCGGCCCGGCCAGCAGCACGCCGGTGACGGCGCAGCCGAGCAGGGCCGCGGCGACGACGGCGGCGCGGCGCGTGCGGTCCATCAGCGGCGGACCGTCCGCTCGCGCAACTGGCCCACCAGGGTCGACCAGGCGCCGCGGTCGAGCACCGACCCGGCCACCGCACCGCCGACGCGGCCGGGCGCGGTGGGCAGGGCCGGCGGGCGCCCGGCCGCCTCGGCGCGCTCGGCGAGGGTGGCCTCGACCGCCTCGCCGTCGAGCTCGGCGAGCAGGGTGACCTGCTGCTCGGTGGCGCCGACGACGAGCACCCGGTCGGCGATGCGCAGCACGTTGACGGTGCTGGCGCGCCCCATCCGCTGGTGGGCGACGACCTCGACCAGGCCGCCGGAGGAGCCCAGGCCGCGCTTCTTCGCCAGCTGCGCGGCGAACCACAGCACGCCGCCGACGAAGGCCAGCGACAGCAGCAGCCGCACGACCATCCACGTCACGGCTGGTCCTGCCCGAGCTCGGCGGCGGCGTCGGTCACGATCTCGCTGATCCGCAGGCCGAAGTCCTCGTCGACGACGACGACCTCGCCGCGGGCGATGAGCGTGCCGTTGACCAGCAGGTCGGCCGGGGCGCTGGCGGCACGGTCGAGCTCGACGACCTCGCCTGGGTGCAGCGACAGCAGCTCGCCGACGGTCATCCGGGTGCGGCCGATCTCGACGGTGACCTCCATGGCCACGTGCCGCAGCAGGTCCAGGCTGCCGCGGCGGGCGCGCGGCGCCGTCGGCAGGGTGACCTGCAGCGCGAGCGTCGCGACGTGCTCGGCGCCGGCGGCCAGCGGCACCGCCACCAGCATGCCCTTGTCGCGCAGCCCGTCGAGGGCGGTGACCGGGTCCTCCGTGCGCTCGCTGTCGACGCGGACCCGGCCGAGGGTGGCCGCGGCCGCCTCCAGCGCGGGGCGCAGCGCGGTGGCGACGTCCATCGGGCCGACGGGGGAGTTGTCCAGGGCCTCGACGACCTCGGCGGAGAGCACCAGGACGACGTCGCCGGTGACCTCCCCGGACAGCCGGGCGCTGACCGCGGCGGCCGCGGCCGGCGGGACGGGGACGGCGTCGGGGTCGGTGACCGCGGCGCCGGCGACGAGCTCGGCGCCGGCCGGGACGAGGGCGCCCGCCGCGCGCGCGGCGGCCACCACGACGCTGGTGATGGCCTCGGAGGCCTGGGAGTGGTCGAGCGTGGCGGTCATGCGAGGTCCTTCGGGGCCGACGGGGCGGGGACGATGGCGGCGGCCAGCCGGCGCCGGTGGTTGCTGGCGATGGCGTGGGCGAACACGGCGTCGTTGGTGGTGACCTCCAGCGGCGCGTCGCGCGGGTGGCGCAGCAGCAGAACGTCGCCGACGGTGAGCGACAGCAGGTCCTCCGAGGACACCTCGAGCGGGGAGAACCGCACGCTGACGTCGACCGGGACCAGCTCCAGCCGCTCGGCGAGCAGTTCGGCGGCCCGCTGCCGCTTGCGCTGCGCGGACTCCGACAGCTGCGGCGAGGCGGCGTTGTCCAGCGCCTGGTGGAACGAGGAGAACGGCAGCACCAGCGCGGCCGCGCCCTCGCGGCTGCCGATCGAGAGCGTGTAGCGGGCCACCATGACGGTGTCCGAGCCCGCCGCGGCCTGCGCCAGGGCGGGGTTGTACTCGATCCCGTCGATCTCCGGCTGCACGTCGCTGACGTGCTGGAAGGCGGCGGCGAACTCCTGCAGCAGCCGGATCAGCAGGGAGTGGGTGATGGTGGTCTCCATCGCCGTCATCGGCCGCTCGGGCTGGTGGGCGGCACCGGAGCCGCCGAGCATGTGGTCGACGGCGGCCATGGCGATGTCGAGCGGGTAGGCCAGCAGGCCCTTGCCGGCCAGCGGGTCCATGCTGAACGTCGTCAGGAACGAGGGGTCGGGCAGCGTCGCGACGAAGTCGTCGTAGGAGTGCTGCTCGATGCCGAGCAGCTCCATGCGGGCGCCGGTGCGCAGCATCGTGGTGAGGACCGTCGTCGCCTGGCGGGCGAAGGCCTCCTGGGCGATCTGCAGCACCCGCACGTGCTCGCGGGAGAGCTTCGTCGGGCGGCGGAAGTCGTAGGTGCGGGGCGCACCGCGCCGGCTGCGGCCGCCCACGGCCGGCGACTGCGGCCCGTGCCCGGCGGGCACGGTCGCGTTCTCGGGGCGGGTCACGGCCTCCTCATCGGCGGGCCCCGAACGCGAACTGACCGGCGGCGCGGGGCGCCGCCGGTCAGCCGGGGAGGGTGTGACGGGTGGTGCGTCAGGAGGTCACTGGGTGTCCGACGGGGAGCGAGGGTGTGCGCCGGAGCCGGGTTCCCGAGCTCGGGACGCGGCGCGGGCGCACACCCTCGGCCGGGCTACTGGGTGACGTACTCGGTGAAGTAGATGCCCATGACCATCGGCACCTCGTGCTCGGTGTAGGCCTCGACGATCTTCTGCTCCAGCGCCTCCTTGAGCGCCTCGCGGGCCCCGGTGACGTCGGCCGGCTGGGCCTGCGAGTAGGTGGAGATGACCAGGTCGAGGGCCTTGGAGCCGTCGACGCCGCCACCGCCGTGGCCACCGGAGGCGGCGTCCTCCGTCGTCTGCAGGCTGATGCCGATCTTGAGGTAGCCGCCGCCGGCCAGGTTGACCGTCACCGGCTCGAGCGCGACCACCTCGCCGGCCACCGGCTCCTCGGCCTCGGCCTCCCCGGTGAAGAGGAAGAAGTAGGCGGCGGCCCCGAGGGCGACCAGCAGCACGACGAGCACCAGCAGCAGCTTCCTGCGGCCGCCGCCCTTGGGCTCCTCGCCCTCGGCGGGAGCCTCCTCGTTCTTCTTGGCCTTGGTCGTCGAGCTCACTGGGGGATGCCTTCCTGTGCGGGTGCCTGTGCGGGTGCGTCGAGGCCGGGCAGCAGCTCGCGCGCCTCGGCGGAGGCGTCGGACAGCACGACGACGTCGACGCGGCGGTTGAGGGACAGTGCGTCGGGGTCGGAGGCGGGCACCATCGGCCGCGTGTCGGAGTAGCCGGTGCCCTGCAGTCGCTCCTGGGGGACCCCGGAGGCGGCGAGGAAGCGGACCACCGTGGTGGCGCGGTAGGCCGACAGCTCCCAGTTCGACGGCCACGGCCCGCCGCGGGTGACCGGCAGGGAGTTGGCGTGCCCCTCGACGGCGAGCTGGTTGGGCACGCCGGCCAGCGCGGGGGCGACGGCGCCGAGGACGGCGCGGCCGGTGGGCTGCAGGTCGGCCTCCTCGGGGCCGAACAGCACCGGGTCGGACACGATGTGCACGACCAGGCCGCGCTCGTCGATCTCGTAGCGCGCCGTGCCGGCCTGGCCGGCGGCGGCGAGCGCGGCGTCGATCGCGGCGCGCACGGCGGCGAGCTCGTCGTACTCCGCCCGCGCCTCGGCGGCGACCCGCTGGGCCTCCTGCCGGGCGGCCTCGGCGGCCGCGGCGTCGACGGAGTCCTGCGCCGCCGGGGCCGGCGGGATCTGGACGTCGACGGCGGCGTCGAGGGAGTCGAGGACGGAGGCCTCGGGGTTGCCCGCCGACCCCTGCAGGGCGGTGACCGGGGCGCCGAAGGCCTGCGAGAGCCCGCTGGCCAGCGCGGCGAACTTCTCCTTGTCCACCTGGCTCATCGCGAAGAGGACCACGAAGAGGACGAGCAGCAGCGTCATCATGTCGGCGTAGGACACCAGCCACCGCTCGTGGTTCTCGTGCTCCTCCTCCTCGTGCTTCTTCCCCCGCCTCCGGCCGCCGTGGCCGCCACTCACGCGGCCTCCTTGGCGACCTCACTGGGCGGGATGAGGGAGGTGAGCTTGAGCCGGACGGCGCGCGGGCTGGTGCCGGCCTGGATCTCGGCGATGCCCTCGACCAGCAGCTCCATCTGCGCGGCCTGCAGCTCGCTGACGCGCAGGATCTTGGCGCCCATGGGGAGGAACCAGAAGTTGGCGGCCATGACGCCCCACAGCGTGGCGACGAACGCCGAGGCGATCATCGGGCCGAGCGCCTCGGGGTTGCTGAGGTTCCCCATGACGTTCATCAGGCCGACGATGCAGCCGACGATGCCGATGGTCGGCGCGTAGCCGCCCATCGCGTTCATGAACTTGGCGGCGACCTTGTCCTCCGCCTTCTTGGCGGCGATCTCGCTCTCGAGGACCGCGCGCAGCTCCTCGGGGTCGGTGCCGTCGATGCCCATCTGCAGGCCGCGCTTGAGGAACGGGTCCTCGATCGCCTTCACCTGCGCCTCGAGCGCGAGCAGGCCCTCCTTGCGCGCCTTCTCCGCGAGGGCCACCAGGACCTTGATCTGGTCGGCGGCGGGCGGCACCTTGGCCGGCACCACGGCGAGCTTGAACCAGGCGGGCAGCTTCTTGAGGTCGTCGAGCGTCTGGCTGGACATCGCCGCGCCGAAGGTCGCGACGATCACCAGGACGATCGCGGGGAGGAACAGCAGGGTCGTCGGGTCCGAGCCCTCCAGGACCATGAAGGCCAGGAGGGCGACCATCGAGACGACGAACCCGACGAGGGTGGCGGGGTCCACGGATCAGCGCTCCTCGCGGGCCGGGAAGGGGACGACGGAGGCCGTCGTGGTGTCGTCGGCGGCGGTGGGGCCGCTGGTGGTGCGGTAGGTGCCGCGGTCCATCGCGTAGGCGGTGGCGAGGATGCTCGCCCGGTACTCGCGGATCTCGTCGAGCACCTCGTCGACGCCCTCGCTGACGACGTAGCGGGTGCCGTCGACCAGGGAGATCACGGTGTCGGGGTGGCCCTCCACGCGCTCGATGAGGTCGGGGTTGAGCGCGAAGTGCTCCCCGTTCAGGCGCGTCACACGGATCACGGGTCGGTCCTTCTGCTCGTGCGGAGAGGGGAAGCGGCTGCAGGGACCATCGGTCCCGCGCCGGGACTGCTTGAGCCGAACACGGCCCGCCGCACCACCCCGGCGGGTGACGCGGCACCGCCGTCCCACCCGCCCCGGGAGTGCCACGGGGCGCGGCCCGGCACCCCGGGGAACGGGTGCCGGGCCGCGAGTCGGTGACGTGCTGGAAAGGGCCCGCTCGCAGGGGCCCGCGCCGAGCGTGGTGACGTGCTGGAACGGCCCGCTCGCAGGGGCCCGCGCCGAGCGTGGTGACGTGCTGGAACGGCCCCCCTGCAGGGACCCGCCACGAGCTCGCGAGTGGTGGGGAGCAGGGGGGTCCTTCGTCAGCGCTTGAGGTTGACCAGGTCCTGCAGCACCTCGTCGGAGCTGGTGATGACGCGGCTGTTGGCCTGGAACCCGCGCTGGGCGACGATCAGGCCGGTGAACTCCTCGGCCAGGTCGACGTTGCTCATCTCCAGCGCGCCTGCCGTCAGCGAGCCGCGGCCGCCGGTGCCGGCCTCGCCGATGACGGGCTGGCCGGAGTTGTCGCCCACCCGGTAGCTGGTGTTGCCGGCCTTCGACAGGCCGCCGGGGTTGGCGAAGGTGGCCAGGGCGAGCTTGCCGATCGGCTCGCGCAGGCTGTTGGAGTAGACGCCCATGATCGTGCCGTCGCCGCTGAGCGAGATCGACTGCAGCGTGCCCATGGCGTTGCCGTCGACACCGCTCGGGGTGAGCGCGGTCTTGCCGCCGAACTCGGTCATCCCCGACAGGTCGATCGCGATGCCGCCGGGCCAGTTGGCGCCGGTGACCCCGAGCTCGAAGCTGGTGTCGCCGGTGGCCAGGCCGGTGGAGGCGCTGAAGCCCAGCGTCTGGGCGGTGCCGATGGCGGTGCCGTTCTCCGAGGCGGCCACCGACCAGCGGTTGGCGGCGGTCTTGGTGAAGGTCAGCGCGATCTGGTGGGCGGTGCCCAGCGAGTCGTAGGCGGTGACCTGCGTCTGCACGGCCGTGGCCTCGACGACCGGCGGCCCGGCCGAGGCGACGACCGCCGACGTCGACAGGTTGCCGCTGACCGTGCCCGTGCGGGTCGGGGTGGGCGGCATGACCTGGCCGAAGGGGATGGTCAGCGGGCCGAGGGCGCCGTTGGTGTCGACCCGCCCGCCCTGGGCCATCCAGCCCTGCAGCTGGGCGCCGTCGGGGGTGACGAGGTTGCCGGCGCCGTCGTAGTCGAAGGACCCGGCGCGGGTGTAGAGGTTCTCGTTGCCGGCCCGGGTCACGAAGAAGCCGTCGCCGCTGATCATGAAGTCGGTGGAGCGGCCAGTGTTCTGCGTCGAGCCCTGGCCGAAGTTGGTGGTGATGCCGGCGACCTTGACGCCGAGGCCGACCTGCGCCGGGTTGGTGCCGCCGGCCTGGTCGGTGGGCGCCGAGCCGTTGCGGACGACCTGGGACAGGGTGTCCTCGAAGACGGTCTGGGAGCTCTTGTAGCCGACGGTGTTGACGTTGGCGATGTTGTTGCCGGTCACGTCGAGCTTGGTCTGGTGGGCACGCAGGCCGGAGATGGCCGAGAACATCGAGCGCAGCACGGGGAGGGTCCTCTCGGGAGGGGAGCGGGGGTCAGGCGCCGGTCTGGGCCGGCAGGGAGATCTCGGTCAGGCGGCCGAGGGGGACCTCCTGGCCCCCGACGACGGCCAGGGGCTCGTCGTCGCCGAAGCGGACCGAGGACACCGTCCCGGTCTGCGTCGTGCCGTCCTCCGCGGTCCAGCTGACCGCGTGGCCGACCAGGGCACCGGCCGACAGCGACCGCTGCAGGGACAGCAGCGCGGCGTTCTGCGAGGCGATCTCCTCGAGCTTCTCCACCTGGGTGAAGGTCGCCGTCTGCGACATGAACTCGGTCGTGCTCGTGGGGTTGCCCGGGTCCTGGTACTTCATCTGCGCGACCAGGAGCTGCAGGAAGGTGTCCTTGCCCATCTGGTCGGCGCGGTCCACCGAGCTGGTGGCGGTCTGGGGAACGGCGGGGGAGGTGCTGCCCACGCCGCCCACGGGTCCGGTCATCGTCGGCTCCTCTCAGGCCCGCACGTCGAGGGCGCTCGACGCGGGGTGGGTCGCGGCGGCAGCCGGTCGGCTCCCGTCGGGGTCGGTGCGCAGCCACGGGCGGCCGCGGTCGTCGGCGGGGCCGCGGCCCGGACCGTGGCCCTGGCCCCGGCCGTGCTCCTCCGACTGCTGGCGGGACTGCTGCCAGCCGGACTGCGCCTGTGACGAACCCGAGCCGGCCTGCTCGCGGTCGACCTGCAGCCGCGAGCAGGTCAGCCCGGCGGACTCCAGGTCGCGGCGCAGGTCGGGCAGGGCGTCGAGCAGCGCGGCGCGGCCGGCGTCGGACACCCCGCGCAGGCTCAGGTCGAGCGTGCCGGCGTGCACGGTGACCCGGACCTCGACCTGGCCGAGGGTCTCCGGGGTGAGCACCAGGGTCATCGTGTGCGTGCCGTCGGGCCCGGAGGCCAGCGTGGCGACGGCGGGCGTGACCTGCGCGGCGACCGGCGGCTGGGGGACGTCGGCCCGCGGTGCGGCGGCCGCGACCGGCACCGCCGCGGCGGGGGCCGGTGCGGGGAGCGGGGCGGCGGCCGGCGCGGTGCCGGCCGGTGCCGCCTCGGGTGCCGTGGGTTCGTGTCGCGCGGGGGCGTCGGCCGGTCCCGGCCGCGGCGCCGGCTCGGCGAGGACGGGCACCACGGCGGGAGGCGACGGCACGACGGGGGCCGGGTCGGCGGCCGGCACGACCACGAGCCCGGCGGGCAGCCCGGCGGCGGCGGGATCCGGAGCGGGGGCGGCGGCCTGGGTGGCGGCCGGGGGAGCGGTCGCGGGGACGGTGCCGTCCGGCGCGACGGCGGCCGGCAGCGGGGTGCCCGCGGGGGAGGGGGGGACCGCGCCGGTGGGCAGGCCGGCGGCGACGCCGGGGACGGCGACCGTGCCGTCGGCGACCCCGCCGGACGCGGCGGCGGCACCGGGAGCGGCGGGGACGGCGGGCGTGTCCTCGGCCGGGGTGCCGGCGGCGGTCGCGGGCGGCACCGCGGTCCCCAGGGCGAGGGCCAGCGCCCACCCGGCGGGCAGGGCCCCGGCCGCGGCGGGGGCGGCGGGCGCCGTCGCGGCGGCGTCCTCACCGGCGGGGACGGCGGCGGCGTCGTCCTCGGGGGGCGCGGCCTCGCCGTCGCGGCCCACGGCCCGGCCGGGACGGTCGCCGGCACGGCCGCGGTCGGCCACGGCGCCGTCGAGGGCGGACGCGAACTCCGCCGACGGGCCGGACGGCTCGGTAGACGGCGCCGCGGTCGGCGCCGCGGGGAGGACGGCGGGCAGGGCGGGTGCTGTCACGAGTAGGCCTCCGCGGCGCTGGTGACCTTGCGGACGTAGGACTGGGTCTCGGCGTACGGCGGGACGCCGCCGGCGCGGGCCACCGCACCCGGCCCGGCGTTGTAGGCGGCCAGGGCGAGGTCGGTGGAGCCGAAGCGGTCGGTGAGCTGGCGCAGGTAGCGGGCCGCGCCGTCGACCGCGGACGCCGGGTCCGACGCGTCCACGCCGAGGCCGGCCGCGGTGGCCGGCATGAACTGCATGAGCCCGGTGGCGCCGGCGGGGGAGACGGCGGCGGAGTCGAAGCCGGACTCCACCTGCGCCACGGCGGCCAGCAGCGCCGGGTCGACGCCGTGGCGGGCGCCGGCGGCGGTGAACAGGTCGGCGTAGGGGACCCCGGCCAGGCCGGCACCGCCGGTGGCCGGGGGCGCGGCGGCCGCGGCGGGCAGCACGCGGCGGACGACCGACGGGGTGCCGACGTCCTGCACCCGGACGACGTCGCCCTCCTGCGGCGCGGCGATCATCTTCCCGTCGCCGACGTAGATGCCGACGTGGTCGATGCCGGGGCGCGACGGCGAGTTGTCGAAGAACACCAGGTCGCCGGGGCGGGCCTCGGCCAGGCTCGCGACCGGGGTGCCGGCGGTGGCCTGCTGGGAGCTGGTGCGCGGCAGGTCGATGCCGACGTCGGCGAAGACGCGCTGCACCAGGCCCGAGCAGTCCAGGCCCACCGACGGGTCGGTGCCGCCCCACGCGTAGGGGACGCCGAGGTAGCGCTGCGCGGCGGCCACCACCTGCCCCTCGCGGCCGCTGCCGGCGGCCGGGGGCGTCCCGGTCGCCGCGGCCGGGGCCGTGCCGGTGAGCCCGGCGGTGGCCGCGGCGCTCGCCCACGCCGCGGACGTCGACGTCGACGACGCCGAGGCCAGGGTGAGGATCCGGTTCTGGATCTCGGCGATGCGGCCGTGCACCGCGGTCAGGCCCTCCACGGCTCCTCCTCCCCGTTGTCGGTGGCCCGCACCGCGTGCCGGCGCGTGACCAGGTCGTCGACCGCGCGCTCCTCGGCGGTCAGCTCGGCGGCCCGCAGCGCGAGGAGGTGCCGCTCGCGCAGCTTCTCCAGCGCCCGGGTCTCCTGGGCGGCGGCGGTCCACCGCTGGCGCAGCAGGTCCGCCTGCTCGGCCGAGGCCTGCGCCGTCGACCGTGCGGCTGCTACATCGGCAGCCGCGGCCGCCGATGCGACCATCGCGGCGAGGAAGACGGGCGCGGGGGACGACGCGGGCGGCACCCGGCCGGCGAGCGCGGCGGCCAGCTCCTCGGCGCGGCCGGCGGCGTCGCGGGCGGCGGCCTCGGCCTCGGCCGCCGCCCGCTGGGCGGCCTCCTCGGCGGCGGCGCGCACCCGCAGCACGGGCTCGAGGCGGAAGGTCGCGCGCTTGCCCACGTCAGCCCGCGGTCACGAGCCGGTGCAGCATCGCCCAGGCGTCGTCGGGGGCGGTGCTGTCCTCCAGCGACTGGCGCAGGAAGGCGTCGATGGCGGGGGAGAGCAGGCGGGCCCGGTCGACCAGGGGGTCGCTGCCGGCCTGGTAGGCGCCGATCTCGACGAGCTCCTTGACGTCGCGCAGCGCGCCCATGAGCCGACGCATCTCGCGGGCGTCGGCCATCCGCGCCGGGGCGGTGACCGCGCCGGCGACGCGGGAGATCGACTCCAGCACGTCGACGGCGGGGAAGTGGCCGGCGGTCGCCAGCCGGCGGGTGAGCACCACGTGCCCGTCGAGGATGGAGCGGGCGGTGTCGGCGATCGGCTCGTTGTGGTCGTCGCCCTCGACGAGCACGGTGTAGAGCCCGGTGATCGACCCGGTGGAGCCGGGGCCGGCCTTCTCCAGCAGCCGCGGCATCATCGCGAACACGCTCGGCGGGTAGCCGCGGGTGGCCGGCGGCTCCCCGGCGGACAGGCCCACCTCGCGCTGGGCCATCGCGGTGCGGGTGATGGAGTCCATGAGCAGCAGCACGTCGCGGCCCTGGTCGCGGAAGCCCTCGGCGATGCGGGTGGCCACGAACGCGGCCTTGAGCCGCACCAGTGGCGGCTCGTCGGAGGTGGCGACGACGACGACGGTGCGCGCCAGCCCCTCCGCGCCGAGGTTCTCCTCGAGGAACTCCTTGACCTCCCGGCCCCGCTCGCCGATCAGCCCGATGACCCGGACGTCGGCCTCGGTGCCGCGGGTGATCTGCGCGAGCAGCGTGGACTTGCCGACGCCCGAGCCGGCGAAGATGCCCAGCCGCTGCCCCTTGCCGACCGGCACCAGGGTGTCCAGCGCGCGGACGCCGACCGGCAGCGGCTCCTCCACCCGGCGGCGGGAGAGCGCGTGCGGGGTCTCGCTGGCCAGGTCCACCCAGTCGACCCCGGCGCCGAGCGGGCCGTGCCCGTCGACCGGCCGGCCCAGCCCGTCGAGCACGCGGCCCAGCAGCGCCTCGCCGACGGGCACCTGCAGCGGCATGCCGGTGGCGCGGACCGGCGCGCCGGCGTGCACGCCCGAGATCTCGCCCAGCGGCATGCAGGTCAGCCGGTCGCGGGAGACGGCGACGACCTCGGCGAGCAGGCCCGGGCCCACCTCGACGAGGTCACCGACGGCGGCGACGACGCCCTCGACGGTGACGGTCAGTCCCATGGCGCCGACGACGGAGCCGGTCAGCTGCGGCCGGGCGGCCAGCCGGGCCCGGGACAGCAGGGCGGCGGCGCCGCTCATGCCGACAGCACCGCCCGCACCCGCGCCAGCGCCGTCGACAGCTGCGCGTCGACCCGGCGCGGGCCGCACTCGGCGACCGCCCCGGCCCGCTCGACGGCGTCGTCACCGACCACCGTGACCGTGGGGGGCAGCGCGGCCAGGGCGTGCGGCGGGACCTCGGCGAGGTCGTCGGGGTGCAGCCGGACGACCGCGGGGGCGTCGGTGGGGACGAGGGTCAGCGCGCGGCGCACGGCGTCGAGGCCGGCGGTGGTCGACGCCGACAGCTCGCGGCCGAGCAGCTCCTCGACCAGGCCCAGGGCGCCGTCGAGCACGGTGTCGCGGACGTCGTCGGCGGTGGGCACGGCCGCGGCCTCCAGGGCGGCGGCCGCGGCGCCGAGGGCCGCGGTGGCCGAGGCCGTGCGGCGCTCCCAGCGGGCCTGCACCTCGGCGAGCCGCGCGGCCGCGGCGGCCTCGGCCTCGGCGACGACCTGCCCGGCGGCGGCCACGCCCTCGGCGTGCCCGGCGGCGAAGCCCTCCCGGCGGGCGAACTCGCGCAGCCGGGTCAGCTCCTCGGCGTAGACGTCGCCCAGGCGCAGCACGCCGCGGCCGTTGGGCACCGGGACGTCGGCGGCGCGGCGGCTCGCCGTCCGCCGCTCGACGGTGACCTCGGGGGCGGAGGCGACCACCGGCGAGGGGCCGGCCGGTGCCGGCGCGGGGGCCGGCCGCGGTGCCGGGGGCACGGTCGTCCCGGCGACCTGCCGGTAGGGGGCCGCGGCGCTGGCCGAGGCCCCGCGCAGCAGGACCGATCGGCGGCCGTCAGGAGACGAACTCATCGTCCCCACCGCGGGAGATGGTCAGCACGCCCTGCTCCTCGAGCGTGCGGATGACCGCGACGATCTTGCCCTGCGACTCCTCGACGGTGCGGGCGCGGACCGGGCCGAGCAGCTCGATCTCCTCGGCGAGGTTCTCCGCGGCGCGCTCGGAGAGGTTCCGCACCACCTTGTCGCGGACGTCGGGGCGCACGCCCTTGAGCGCGGTGGCCAGGTCGCTGGAGGCGACCTCGCGCAGCACCAGCTGCATGGAGCGGTCGTCGATCGTGACGATGTCCTCGAAGACGAACATCTGCGCGCGCACCTGCTCGGCCAGCTCCGGGTCGGAGGAGTCCAGCCACTCGAGGATGGAGCGCTCGGTGGGCCGCGGCGAGCGGTTGATGATCTCGACGAGGGTCTCGACGCCGCCGACGGTGGACATGTCCTGGTGGGCCAGCAGCGACCCCATGCGCCGGCTGAGCTCCTCCTCGACCAGCCGCACCATCTCCGGGGAGGTGCGGTCCATCGTCGCGATCCGGTGGGCGACCTCGGCCTGCTGCTCGGGGCTGAAACCGGAGAGCACCTCGGCGGACTGCCCGGCCGACAGGTGGGCCAGCACCAGCGCGATGACCTGCGGGTGCTCGTCCTTGAGGAAGGTGACCAGCTGGCGGACGTCGGCGTTGCGCAGCGAGGCGAAGGGCACCTCGGTGTAGACGACGTTGAGCCGGGCGAGGATGCCCTCGGCCTTGTCCTCGCCGAGGCCCGCGGCGAGGATCTCGCGGGCGAAGTCGACGCCGCCGCGGCCCACGAAGCGCTGGGCGGCCATCATCGTGTGGAACTCCGACAGGACGCCGTCGACGTCCTCGGGCTCCACCGTGCCGAGCTTCATGATCTCGCGGGTGAGGGCCTCGACCTCGCGGGCGTTGAGCTTGGACAGCAGCAGCCCGGCCTCCTCCTTGCTCATCTGGGCGAGGAAGACGGCGGCCTTGCGCAGGCCCGGCATCTCCGGGCGCGGCGGCGCCGGCGGCAGGGCGGGCAGGTTGGTCCCGCCCGCGCCGACCAGCTGCTCGACCGATGCCAGCGTCATCGGACGTCACTCAGCCAGCCGCGCAGCATCTGCGCCACCTCGTCGGGACGTTCGCTGACCATCGAGGCGATCTCCCCTCGGACGCGCTGGCGCTCGGCGGCCTCCAGCTCCAGTGCACGGGTGTCCAGCACGGCGGTGTCGTCGCGGGAGCTGGCCACCCGCAGCCGCTCCAGCTCGGCCATCAGGCCGTCGTCGATCTCGTAGGGCTCGTCGTCCTCGTCCTCCTCGTCGTCGCCGCGGCGGCGCGAGCGCAGCCACACGACCAGGACGAGGAGCGCGATGCCGAGGCCGATGCCGCCGGTCCGGATGAGCGACCACATCTGGGCCTGCTGCTCGGCCTCGCGGGCCTCGGCCATGGCGGCGGCGGCCTCGTCGGCGGCCTTCGTGTCGAAGGCCAGCGAGGCGACGCTGATGTCGTCGCCGCGGGCCTCGTCGAGGCCCACCGCGTTGCTCACCAGGTCCTGCACCTGCGCCTGGTTGAGCCCGCCGGCCACGGTGTCGTCCATGACGACGGCGACGGTGAGCCGCTTGACCTCGCCGGGCGCGGTCACGGTGTTGGTGACCGTCTGGTCGACGGCGTTGTTCGACGTCGAGGACTCCGTCGAGTACTCGGACTGCCCGCCGCCGGTGCCGTTCGCGGCGTCGGCGGTGTTCTCCGGGCCCAGCACGCCGCCCACGGCGGTGCCGTCCCCGGTGTAGGTCTCCGTCGAGCTCTGCTGGGACACCGGCGGGGTGCCGTCGGTGTAGCCGTAGGTGGTCGCGGTGCTGTCGCGCTGGGACATGTCGAGGTCGGCGCGCACCGAGACCTCCGCGTGCCCGGGGCCGAGCACCCGGTCGAGGATGGCCTGCGCGTTGGCGGCCAGCCGGGTCTCGTAGTCCGACTCCATCTGCGAGCGGGCGTCGCCGGCGGCCGAGGTGAGCCCCGTCCCGGCGGCCGAGAGCAGCTGCCCGGAGGAGTCGCTGACGGTGACCTGCTCGGGCTCCATCCCCTCGATGCTCGAGGAGACCAGGTTGGTGATCGAGGCGACCTGCTCACCGGTCAGCTGGGTGCCGCGCTCGACGTCGAGGAGCACCGAGGCGGTCGGCTCGGCCTCGTCGGAGGCGAACACCTCCTCCTCGGGCAGCGCCACGTGCACGACCGCCTGCGAGACGCCGTCGAGCGCCTCGAGGGTGTTGGCGAGCTCGCCCTCGATGGCGCGCTGGTACTGCACCTGCTGCTGGAACTCGCTGGTGGTGATGCCCTGCTCGTCGAGCAGCGCGTACCCGGTCTCCGAGCCCGCGGGCAGGCCCTTGCCGCTCATCTGCAGCCGCAGGTCGTAGACGGCGTCGTTGGCGACCAGGATCGTCTGGCCGCCGTCGGCGAGCTCGTAGGCGACGCCGCCGGCGTTGAGCTCCTCGACGATCGCCGAGGCGTCGGTCGAGGCGAGGTTGGAGAACAGCGGCGCCATGGTCGGCGTCGTGACCCAGCGGTAGAAGACGAAGCCGCCGAGGGCCAGCCCGGCGACCAGCAGGCCGATGACGACCTTCTGGCCCAGGCTGATCGTGGCCAGGGTGCCGCGCACCTTCGCCAGCGGCCCCGCCAGTGCGGGAGGCATCAGACCGGCATCCTCATGATCTCGGTGAAGGCCTCGACGGCCTTGTTCTTCAGGGTCACGACCATCTCGGTGGCCACGGAGGACTCCTGGGCCGCGATCATGTAGTCGTGCACGTCACGCAGGTCGCCGGTGGCGGCCTGCACGGCCAGGTCGTCCCGGGTCGACTGCAGCGCCCCGAGCTGCTCGAGCGCCCCGGTGAGCGCCGCGGCGAAGCCCTCGCCGGAGGCCGGGGCCGCCGGCTGGGCGGCCTGGGCGGCCTCCGTGGCCTGCAGGGGGCCGACGGTCGGGACGGTGGGCAGCGAGATGCCGCCGATGGGGGAGGTCACGCTTCCTCCTCGCTGGCGCTCGTCGAGCGCACGCCCTGAGGTGCTCTGTCTTCTCGTGTTCTCGTGAGCTCGAACACCGATCAGCCCTTCCCGAGCTGCAGGGCGGCCTGGTAGGCGGAGGTCGCCCGCTCCAGGGACGCCAGGTTCGCCTGGTAGCCGCGCTGGGCCATGATCAGCTGGGTCATCTGGTCGCCGAGGTCGATATCGGGGTAGCGCACGTAGCCCTCGGCGTCGGCCAGCGGGTGGTCGGGCTCGTACACCAGCCGGCCCTCGCCGCTGCCGAACTCCGCGCCGGCGATGCGCACGCCGCCCTCGCCGGAGCCGTAGTCGACGGCCTGCGCGACGACCATGCGCTCGCGGAACGCCTCGCCGTCGGTGGAGCTGACGGTGTTGACGTTGGCGATGTTGTCCGAGACGGCGTCCATCCAGCGGCGGTGGACCGACAGGCCGGACCCGGAGATGTCGATGCTGTCGAACACGTCACGCCGTCCTGAGGGCCGTGCGCAGACCGCTGTACTTGCCGTCGAGCGCGGTCAGCGCGAGCTGGTAGCGCAGGCCGGTCTCGGTGGCGATGACCGTCTCGCTGTCGAGGTTCACGTTGTTGCCGTCCGTCCGCGTGGGCTCCAGCGAGCGGGCGATCGCGCCACCGGAGACCGTCGGCGTCCGGCCCTGGCGCAGCTCGGCGCGCAGCGAGGACTCGAAGTCGGTCCGGCCGGCGAGGAAGCCCGGCGTCTGGACGTTGGCGATGTTGTCCGCCGTCACGCGCTGGCGCTGGGCCAGGCCACTCAGCGCCGCGTGCAGCGTCGCCGTCGTGACGTCGCCGATCATCGGGCGGACCGCCGGTGGGCAGGACGGCAGGACACGGGGTGCCTCCGGGTACGTCGGGGACCCCCGCGCGCGAGCGCGAGGGAGGGGCCGCCGATCCGTGGCGAGAGTGGTGCTGTCCGTGCAGGGCCGTCATCGGCATCGCCTCGTCAGACCTTGACCACGATCCGTGACGGAGGTGACCGGTGTGACGGGGGGCGCGATCGAGGGGGACGAGCCGGGGGGAGTCCCCCCCCGTGCCCCACGAGGTGCCTCCGTCGTGCAGATGGCACTCCTGGGGGCGGGACGACGACGGCCGGGCCCGCCGTGAGGCGGACCCGGCCGGGTCGGGAGCTGTGCAGATGTGCCAGGAGCGGTCAGAGCGCCCTGTCGACGAACGCCGCGACGGGGCGGGGGCGGTAGGCCATGCGGGCGGCGACGTCGCGCTGCCGCTGGGACTGGGTGATCCGCTCGACGAGCTCCTCGGCGACGGCGAGCTGGTGCTGCAGCAGCCGCGCGGCCCGTTCGCGCAGGTCCGGCGGGAGCGGCCCGAGCATCGTGGGCGGCGTCCAGTCCTCCATGCGCCGGCCCCAGGCGGCGATCTCGTCGGCGCGGTCGCCGCGGATCGAGCGCTCGGCGTCGAGGACCTCGACCTCCATCTCCTCGAGGGCGGCGGCCCACTCGGCCCGCCGCTGCTCCTCGGAGGAGCGCGGCGCGCTCATGCGGTGCTCGCCGCCATGCTCGCTGCGGCCTGGCGCCACGCGTCGCGCAGCGGTTCGACGACCTGGAGGCAGGACCGCACGCGGCTCCGGTCAGCCCGCACGTTGGCCTGGACCATCTCGGTGAGCAGCCAGCTGTAGAGCGCCGCGAGGCGGGGGCCGCCCTCCCAGGCGTCGACCCGCAGGCTCGACTGCAGCTCCAGGACGATGTCCTGGGCGTGCTGCAGCTGGGCGCCGGCGGCCTGCCGGTCGCCGTCCCCCAGCGCGGTCAGCGCACGCTCCAGGTCCAGGGCGAGCCGGTCGTAGAGCATGACCAGCAGGCGCTGGGGGGAGGCCGTCGTGACGGCGTCGCCGACGTAACGGGCGCGGAGGGAAGCGGCACTCATCGGGCTGTCTCCTGGGGAAGAGGGGTCAGGGGGAGTGTCGGCCGGGCAGCTGGTCAGCTTGAGCTGGGGAGCGAGGCGATCTGGCCGGCCAGCCAGTTCGACTGGTTCTTCATGGCGCTCAGCGCGGTCTCCATCGCGGTGAACTGGCGGGTCAGCGTCTGCTTGCGCTGGGCGAGGCGGAGGTCCCAGGCGTCGATGCGGGTCTGGATGTCCTTGGCCAGCGCGTCGCGGCCCTTCGCGAGCATGGTGAGCGTGCCGGTGGTCGTGTCGGTCGCCTTCTGCGCGAGCTCCAGCACCCGGTCCGCGACGCCGGGGACGGCGGCCGCGGTGCCGGCGGCGGGCGAGCCGTCGACGATCCTGCGGGCGAGGCCGGGGTCGGCCTTCAGCGCCGCCACGAACCGCTCCTGGTCGAAGGTGACCGTGCCGTCCCTGTTCAGCTGGATGCCTGCGCGGTTGGGGGAGCCGTCGCCACCGACGGCGTAGGAGACGGCCGAGCGCAGGCTGCTGGCCAGCGCCGACAGACCCGAGTCGCCCTTGAGCACAGCCGTGGCACCGCCGTCGGCGGCCGTGTAGGTCTTGATGCCGCTCAGCGCGTTGTTCACGGCGTCGACCAGGGCCTTGACCTTGCCGGCCACGGCCTGCGGGTCGGCGGCGACGTCGACGGTCACGGCCGCGTCCTTGTCCGCCTTGCTCACCGTGATCGAGGTGCCCGGGATCAGGTCGGTGAAGGTGTTGGTGGTCGACGTGACATCGAACCCGTCGGTCGCCCCTCCGATGTGCAGGACGGCGTTCTGGCCCTTGGTGAGGTCGACGAAGGCCGGCCCCCCGCTGAGGGAGAAGCTGCCGGCGGCCCCGGAGCTCTTCGTGGTGACCTGGAGGCGGTACTCGCCCGGGCCGGTCTGCAGGACCGTGGCGGTCAGCCCGAGCTCCGGCTTCTTGTTGATCGCGGCGGCCGCCTCGGCCAGCGTCGCCGTGCCGTTGCCGTCGGTGTCCAGCGCGACGGCGGTCGTGGTGCCGCCGGCGGCCACGCTGATCGAGGTGGCCCCGAAGTCAGCCGTCGTCGTCGACCAGGTCGCCGTGCTCCGCACGGAGTGGGCGGTTGCGAGCTGGGTGACCGCGAACGTCACCGTGCCGGTCTGGGGCGCCGTGCCCGTGGTGGCCGTCACCGTGGACGAGGAGCTGGTCGCCCGGGCCGCGGACCAGGCCTCGGGCTTCGTCAGCGCCTCCGCGGCGGTGCGCACGGCGTCGAAGCGGGTGTTGATCGTCCGGTAGGCCGTGGCCGACGCGTTGGTGACGGACAGCTTGGTCTTCAGCTGGGCCTGCGGCGCGGCCTCGGCCTGGACGAGCTGACTGATGAGGCTGGTGGTGTCGAGTCCGGAGACCAGTCCGTCGACGCTCATGCCTGCCACGGGGGATGCCTCCCGGTCGGTGGGGATGGGTGTACGCCAGTGAGGGGGGAGGTCGGAAGACCTCCCCCCTCACCGGGTGGTGCGGTGGCGCTACTGCGTCAGCCGTCCCTGGACGGGGATCAGCGGAGCAGCTGCAGGACGCCCTGCGAACCCTGGTTGGCCTGGGCGAGCATCGCGGTGCCGGCCTGGGACAGGATCTGGTTGCGGGTGAACTGCATCATCTCCTGGGCCATGTCGGCGTCGCGGATGCGCGACTCCGACGCGGACAGGTTCTCGACCGACACGTTCAGGTTGTTGATCGTGTGCTCGAAGCGGTTCTGCAGGGCACCGAGGTTGGCGCGGGCCGTGGAGACCGCCACGATCTGCTTGTCGATCAGCGTGATCGACGCCTGGGCCTTCACGTTGTCGCTGAAGTCCACGCCCCCGCTGCTGCCGGCGACGGCCGTGCCGTTGCCGGCGGCGAAGACGGTGGCGTTCGGCGTACCGGCGGTGGCGATCGTCCCACCGTTCACCGTGCTGCCGTCCTTGGACCGGACCTCGATGTGAGTGGCCTTGCCGTCGGCGTCCTTGATGACCGCAGCCGTCATGTTCTGGTTGAAGTCGGCGTTGGCGTTGAGGGCGTCGGCCAGCTCGGCGGCACTGTCCCGGGTGGCGTCCGCCGCCAGGGAGACGGAGTAGTTGGTGTCCGTCGACGTGCCGTCGGTGCTGAAGGCGAAGGTCAGGGCGCCGCTGTAGACCGGTGCCGTAGCCAGTGCGAACTTGGTGGAGCCACCGACCGAGGCGGTCGAGCCGAGCGTGGTCGCGATGCCCGAGACGTTGACCCCGCTGAGGTCGACCGCGATCTTGCTGTTCTCGTCACCGTCGGCACCGACCTGGAAGTTCAGGGTGCCGGCGGTGCCGTTGAGCAGCTTGATCCCGTTGAAGTTGGTCGCCTGGCCGATCCGGTCCAGCTCGGAGATCAGCTGCGTGGCCTCGGTCTGGATCGCGTCACGCGACTGGCCGTTGTTGCTGTCGTTACCCGCCTGGACGGCGAGGTCACGGACGCGCTGCAGGATCGAGTGGACCTCGGTCAGGGCGCCTTCCGCCGTCTGGACGACGGAGATGCCGTCCTGGGAGTTGCGGACGGCGACCTTGAGCCCGCCGACCTGCGAGCGCAGGCCCTCGGAGATCGCCAGACCGGCGGCGTCGTCGGCAGCACGGTTGATGCGGAAGCCGCTCGACAGCTTCTCCAGGCTCTTGGACATCTGGGTGTCCGTGGCCGAGAGGTTGCGGTACGAGTTCATCGCCGCGATGTTCTGGTTGATGCGCAGACCCACGGTGTTCCTCCTTGGAATCGGGTCTTCCGGTTCTCCCGCTGCATCCGTGCTGCGGGCTTGCACTGGCTGTTACGGCTGGGACGAGCCGGGGCTTGAGGCGAACCTCGATCTTTTTCGCGCCGGCCTCACTCAGGCGGGGCGGGCGGCTCCGTAGGCGACCTGCCAGCCGGCGCGGTGGCGGGGGACGGGCACGACGGGTGGCACGGCGCGCCCGGCCACCCGGTCGACGTAGAGCCGCTGCTGGTTGCGCGCGCGGACACCGCCGTCGGCCGCCACCGGCCGGCCCTCCCACACCTCGCTCATGGCGGCGTGCAACAGGGTCAGCGCGCGGGCGCGCATCTGCGAGACGCGGGAGAGGGTGACCCCGAGGTCGGCGGCGATGTCGGTGAGCGACTCCCCGCCGAAGAAGTTGCGCTCCACGACCTCGTCGAGCCGGTCGGGCAGCGCCCGGATGGCGTCCTGCAGGTACCGGGCCCGCTCGCCGCGCAGCACCGCCCGCTCGGGCGACTCGCCGGGGTCGGGCAGGTCCAGCGTGCCGCCCTCGCCGCCGGTCTCGGCGTCGATGCTGACCATCACGGCGCGGTGCACGTCGACCTGCAGCGCCTCGAGCTCCTCGCGGCGCACCCCCAGGTCCTCGGCGAGCTCCTCGCGCGTGGGCGGCCGGCCCAGGCGGACGGTCAGCGCGTCGGCCGCGGCGTCGGTGCGGCGGGCGGCGGCCCGCACCGAGCGGCTGGCCCAGTCCCCGGAGCGCAGCTCGTCGAGGACGGCGCCCTGCAGCCGGGGGAGGGCGTAGGTGGCGAACGTGGCGCCGGCCGACGGGTCGAACCGGCGGGCCACCTCGACCAGCGCGACCTTGGCGCAGGAGAGCAGGTCCTCGCGACTGACGTGGCCGGGCAGCGAGATGCGCGAGGCCACCGCGTTGACCGCGAAGGAGCACAGCGGCAGGTGCGCGGTCACGAGCGCCGCGACCTCGGCCTCCGACCGCAGGGCGTCCGGGCGCGGCACCTCGGGCCGCGCGGCAGCGGCGGACAGCGGGGGAGCGGGGCGCGCGGCGACGGGGCGCTCGGTCACCGGGGAGCGGGCAGCTGGCACGGTGCCCTACTCGGCAGGGACCCTCCCGCCCCGGACGCACAACTCCTGCCAATCCTGCGATCTCGGCTTGAGGGGCCGTTGCCCGCTGCCGACGGTCCGAGGGCATGGCGCGGACGGCGGGAGGCCCCCGCCGGGGACGAGGGAGGCGGTGGCGGACGTGGACTACCAGCACCTGTCGACGCTGCTGTGGCGGGAGCAGGAGCTGCTGGACCTGCTGCTGTTCAAGGCGGAGGAGAAGCAGTACCTGATCCTGTCGGGCAAGACGCGCTGGCTGGCGCGCATCGCCCACGAGATCGAGGTCGTCCTCGACCAGCTGCGGACGCTCGAGGTCGAGCGCGCCGCGGCCACCGAGGCGATCGCCGTCCGGCTGGGCACCGGGGTCAACCCCTCGCTGCGCCAGTTGGCCGAGGCCGCGCCGGCGCCGTGGAACGACCTGCTGGCCCGCCACCACGAGGCGCTGCTGGTGCTGGTCACCGACCTGCGCAGCCTCTCCGACGCCAACCGCGAGCTCATCGAGGGCGGCCTGGCCGCGATCGGCGACGCGCTGCTGTCGGTGCGCCACCCCTCCGCCGGCACCTACGGCGCCAGCGGTCGCTCCGAGGCCGGCTCCTCCCGCGCCGTGACTCTCGACGGTGCCCTGTGAGCAGCACGTTCGGCGGTCTGAACACCGCCTCGACGGCGCTCTGGGCGCAGCGGCGCGCCCTCGACGTCACCGGCCAGAACATCGCCAACGTCAACACCGACGGCTACTCCCGTCAGCGGGTGGACCTCCAGGCGATGGGCGGCACCGCCGTCCCGGCCGTGCACTCCGTCGACCGCGGACTGACCGGGGGTGTCTCCGCCGACGAGGTGCTGCGCATCCGCGACGCCTTCCTGGAGGCCCGGGGCCACACCGAGCACGCGAACCAGGCCCGGCTGACCGCCGAGACCGAGGCGCTGCGCCAGGTCGAGCAGGCGCTGCGCGAGCCCGGCAAGTCGGGCATCCAGAGTCTGCTGTCGGACATGTGGGCCGGCTGGGACGACGTCGCCAACAGTCCGGACAACACCGCGGTGCGCGGTCAGGTGCTCGAGCGCCTCGGCGCCCTCGTCGACGGGATCCGGACCAGCCAGACCACCATCGACGCGGAGTGGTCCCGCACGCGGGAGAACCTGCGGGTCCTCGTCGCCGACGTCAACTCCGCAGCCGCCACCATCGCTGAGCTCAACCAGGCCATCCAGCGCTCGGCGCAGAGTGGGATGCCGGTCAACGAGCTCACCGACAAGCGCGACCTGCTGGTGATGGACCTGGCCGACAAGGTGGGCGCCACCGTCCAGCACCGGCCCGACGGCGTCGTCGACGTCTCGGTCGGCGGGATCGTCCTGGTCTCCGGGGCGGCCGCCACCGAGCTGACCGTCGTCGGCACCGACGACCCGGCCGGCATCGACCCCGCCGTCAACCCGCCGGCCGACCCGCCGCGCATCCAGACCGCCCGGGGCAACCTGGCCGTCGTCCCCGGCGGCACCGCCGGCGGGCAGCTGGACGCCCTCACCCGGCTCCTGCCGCGGTACCGCGACGCGCTCGACGACCTCGCCGTGGACCTGGCGACGTCGCTCAACGCGGTCCACACGACCGGGGCCTACGACCTGGACGGGGCCCCGGGGACGCCGCTGCTCGGGTCGAGCGGGGGGCCGGTCACCGCGGCCTCCCTGAGGGTGCTCGTCACCGACCCGAGGAAGCTCGCCGCCTCGGGGGAGCCGCCGACCGCGGGGACCCCCTCGCTCGACAACTCGGTTGCCGACCGGATCGCCCAGCTGCGGCTGTCGCCCACCGGCCTGGACGCGACCTACCGGCGGACGGTGGTCGAGCTCGGCGTCCAGACCTCCGTCGCGGCGCGCAGCCTCGAGATCCAGGGCGTCGTCACCACGCAGGTCGACGCGGCGCGCGACTCCGTGGCCGGGGTGAACCTCGACGAGGAGATGACGAACATGCTCTCGTACCAGCACGCCTACTCCGCCGCGGGACGGCTGGTCACCACGATCGACGAGATGCTCGACCAGCTCATCAACCGCACCGGCGTCGTGGGTCGGTGAGCGGCGTGAGGATCACCCAGCGCGCCGTCGCGACCACCAGCCTGCAGGGCCTCAACCGCAACCTCGACCAGATCGGGAAGCTGCAGCAGCAGCTCACCTCCGGCCGGAAGATCAGCGCGCCGTCGGACTCGCCCACGGGCACCAACCGGGCGATGCAGATCCGGTCGAACCAGGCCGCCGTCGACCAGCAGTCCCGTGCGGTCGCCGACGCCAAGGCGTGGCTGGAGCAGACCGACTCGACGCTGCAGACGATGGTCCAGCACACCCAGCGGGTGCGGGACCTGGCGCTGCAGGCGTCCAACGACGGCGCACTCTCCGCCACCGGCCGCCAGGCCATCGCGACCGAGGTGACCTCGCTGCGCGAGGGGCTCATCGCGCTGGCCAACACCCGCTCGCAGGGGCGCCCGCTGTTCGGTGGGACGACGTCCGGCCCGGCCGCTTACGACACCGCCGGCGCCTACGTCGGCACCGCCGGTGACGTCAACCGGCGGGTGTCCGACGGCGAGGTCATGGCCGTCAACGTGACCGGACCGGCCGCCTTCGGTGCCGGCCCCGGTGACCTCTTCGGCGTCGTCCAGGCGATCGCCACGGACGCGACCGCGGACCCCTCCGCGCTCTCCGGCCACCTCCAGGCGCTCGACGACGTCATGGCCGGCATGCTCGACGCGCTCGCCAGCGTCGGTGTGCGCGGGGCGCGCATCGAGCGGCTGGAGGAGATCGGCGCGGACCGCGCGCTGTCGCTGTCCTCCCAGCTGTCGGAGGTCGAGAACATCGACCTCCCCCACACGATCATGAAGTTGCAGATGCAGCAGATCGGGTACGAGACGGCGCTCGCGGCGACGGCCAAGGCGATCCAGCCCACGCTCCTGGACTTCCTCCGGTGACGCTCGCCTCCGTGGTCACCCTGCCGCTGCTGGGCATGGTCGCGCCGCTGCCCGGCTTCCCCGACTGCCGTGACTACGTGCTCGTCACGGCCGACGGCGACGGGCTGCTGTTCTGGCTGCAGTCGATGGACGCCGACGGTCCGCGCTTCCTGGCCATCCCCCCGGCCCGGTGGTTCCCGGACTACGCGCCGTCGCTGCCGCGGCAGGTGCTCGCCGACCTCGACCTCGACGACGCCGCCGACGCCCTGCTGTTCTGCCTGGTCACCGTCCCGGCCGAGGGGGTGGCAGCGGCGACGGCGAACCTGCGCGCCCCGGTCGTGCTCAACCCGGCGAACTGGCGGGCCACTCAGGTGGTCCTGCCCGACGGCCGTCTTCCGATCCGGCGTCCCCTGCGCCGATAGGAGGAGGAGACCCCGTCCTCCTCGGACGGGGCCCGCGCCAGGAGGGCCACCACACACCCATGGAGGGGTACCCGTGCTCACACTCACCCGCAGCGTCGGCGAGACGATCCGCATCGGCGACGACATCGAGGTCCACGTCGTCGAGGTCCGCGGTGGCACCGTCCGCCTCGGCTTCAAGGCCCCCCGTGAGGTGACCATCCACCGCGAGGAGGTCTACCGGCAGATCGCCGAGGCCAACCTGCTCGCCGCCCAGGTCACCGCGGACACCCTCGGCGCCCTCGCCGCCTTCGCCCCCGCGGCCGGCGGTCCCCCCGCCCCGCCGGAGGCCCGCGGCCACTGAACGACTGAACGACTGCCACGACTGCCACGACTGGCACGACTCGCACGGACGGCCGGCCCGCGCCTCGGCAACTCCTGCCGGAGCGCGGGCCCGCCCCGGCGGAGGCCCCGTCCGCACGGGCAAGACCTGACGAAGGTCTGCCCGCGGATTGCAGAGGGCACGGCGAGTTGTGTGCCCGTCACCGTCCGCTTCTGCGACAGAGTTGCCCCCGAGCACGACACAGGGGGCGATGGAGATGCAGCAGAGCGTGATGGCAGAGATCCCGCAGGCCGACGAGACCGTCGTCGTGCACGTGCAGCTGCGGCCGCGTCGCGGGTCGACCCGCCGCTGCCTGGCCGAGCTCTCGGCCCTGGCCGCCGCGCACCCCGCGGTCGCCTTCTCGGTCACCGGCCTGGCCAAGGACGAGCGCGTCGTCCGGGTGACCGTGGGCGTCGAGCTGGGCCCCCGCGCCGGCATCGCCCGCTTCTCGCCGCAGGCGCAGGCCGCCTACGCCTTCGTCAGCGACGTCTTCACCATGCTGTACGACCACATGCCGGTCTACGCCACCGAGCCGGCCGCCGCCGAGCGCGCCGCCGCCGAGGCCCTGCTGCAGGTCGCCGACGAGCTGCTCGAGCCGGCCCCGGTCGCCTACGCGTCCGCCTGAGCGAGGACCCTCCTGCCCCCACCACTCGCTCCGCTCGTGGCGGGCCCCTGCAGGAGGGCCGTTCCAGCACCCCGCCGCACCGTCGCCCCGCGATCGTCTGGAGACCCCGGTGACCACCTCCGCTGCCGACCGGCCGGCCGACGCCGGCACCCGCGCGCCGCTCGTCTTCGGCGGCATCCCCGAGGCCGAGGGCTTCGCGGCCGTCCCGATCAGCGCCCGCGACCGGGTGCACTTCCGGGTCGACCGCGACCTGCCGCTGGCCGAGTTCCGCGCCGACCTGCCCGACGGCGTCACGGTCAGCCACGACGAGGGGGAGGGCCTCTACCGGGTCGACGGCCCCTGCGGTCAGGGCCAGGTCCTCGCCGACTGGGTCCGCGCGTGGTGCGCCGGCCGCGGCTGCGCCACCGTGGGCCTGCGTGCCGAGGCCGGCGTCCGCCGCCGCGCCCCGCGCGACCTGCCGCCGGCCTTCCTCGAGGACCTGTGCCGGCACTACCACCCCGTCAGCCTCAAGCGGCTGCAGCGCAACTCCAGCACCCTGCGGATGCACGTGCCCGACCCCGACGACCTGCACCAGCAGGTCGCCGAGTGGATCCTCAAGGCCGTCGGCCAGTACGACGAGACCAAGGGCGTGCCGTTCGGGGCCTTCCTCGCCACCCAGCTGTCGAAGTGGGTGCACGACCTGGGCCGCAGCGCCCACGGCCGGACGGCGGCCGACACCGAGAACCGCCAGCAGAAGGCGATCGCCGCGTTCCAGGCCGAGCACCAGCGGCGGCCCACCGAGCGGGAGCTGGCCGCCTACCTGGGCCAGAGCGTCGAGACGCTGCGCCGCAACGCGCAGACCGTCGCCACCCTCTCGGGCCTGCGCAACCTGCAGTCCCTCGACGGCGGGCCCGACGCGGCCGAGGTGCTGGTGCCCGACTCCACCGAGGCGCCCGACCAGATCATGGACGAGGCCGAGCAGACGCTGCTGTCGCACGCGCTGACCGCCGCCTGCGCCCCCGACCCGACCGCCGCACGCGGCCAGCGCGCCGCGCAGCCCAACGTGCTCGGCTGGGCCACCTGGTACCTGACCACCTGGGGCGGGCAGACCAAGACGCAGGTGTCGGCCGACCTCGGCACCTCGGTCCGCAACATGAACGTGCACGCCGACCGCGTCGAGCGCGCGCTCAAGGACCGGTTGACCGAGCTGTCCGAGTGACGCGTGGGTGAACGGACCGCAGGAGTCCGCACCTGACGGGTACACCCGGGCTCTCGCCTGCCGATATCCAGAGCGGAACCGGGAGTGCCCGCCGCCGCGCCGCGCGGCCGGGACCCGATGCGCCGACGGGGGGAGGGTGCGGTGAGCGTGCTGCCCGCGGGCGACCCCGCCGTCGTCCTGCTGCCGCACTGGCTCTCGGCGGCCGACCGCGAGCTGCTGGCCACCGTCGTGCGGGCCTCGCTGGACGCCCCGGAGCTGCACCCGGTCGACGCCGTCCACCTCGCCGACGTGCTCACCGAGCTGCACGTCGCCGCCGCCCGCGAGGCCGTCTGGCCCGGCCCCGCGGCCCGTGTCCGCCGGGTGACCGGCTGGCCCGACGACGTCCTGCCGGTGCGGCTGTCGGCCGAGGAGCTCGACAGCGTGCTCGGCCTCGCCGCGCTGCCGGCCGCGCTGCGCGCCGCCCTGGCGGGACGCCGCCCGTGACGTCCTCGCGCGCGCTGCGCCCGGGGACGGGCCTGCTGTCGCGGCTGCGCCCGGCCGCGGTCGCCGTCGACGACGTCCGCGCCGCCGCCGCCGCGGTGCTGCCGGTGCTGGCCACCGGGGGCCTGCGCGCCGCCGTCCTCACCGACCCCTCCGGCGGCCCCGTGCTGGTCCTCGCCGAGGACGAGCGCCGCACCCGGATGCCGCTGCGCGATCTCGCCGAGGACATGACCGACGCCGGCGTGGCGCCCACCGCCGACGGTGTCGCCGCCGCGCTGACCGCCGTCGTGGCCGGGCGCCCGGTCAGCGACGCCGCCGCCGCGCGCAGCGGGGTCGCGGTGCTCGACTGGACCGACGGGGCGCGGTCGGCCGTGGGCTGGCAGGTCGTCGTCCGCCGCGGTGAGCGCACCGTCGCGTGGACGCCGTCGGACCGCGCCGACGCCGACGCCGTCGCCCGCACCCGGGCCGGTGCCACCGCGCGCGCCGCCGACGCGGGGGGCGTGCTGCGGGTCGAGGGCCCGGTGGCGCTGTGGTCGCACCCCGGCGCGCCGGTGCTGGCCACCGCCGCGCTGGCCGCGCCCGACCGGCTGCTCGCCCGGATCGCCGACGCGGGACTGCCGCTGCGCGACCCGCACGTCGTCGTCACGCCGGCGCGGCCGCTGGCCTGTGCGGTGGCCGGGGTGGCCGACCGGCTGGCCGGCCTGACCGGGGAGGCCTGCGTGCGGCTGCCCTGGTCCGGCCTGTCCGCCCTCCGCTGGCTCTGAACGAGGCATAGGAAGCTCTACCCGCGTCCTGCACTGCAGGACGTGGGTGTTGCTTCCTATGCCGCGTCGGCCAGGTCGCCGAACTCCCAGTGCCAGGGCTCGGGCTTCTCGCCGCCGGGGCGGGCCCAGTCGGGGTTGACGAACCCGAACCGCGCCGCGTTCTCCGTCATCCACCGCCACTGCGGCGTGCCGGCGACGTTGATCCCGCCGCACAGGTCGACCGCCAGCGCCCACCCGTGGTTCGACGTGCCCGGCACCGCGGCCAGCGCTGGCTTGCGGCGGAAAGCGTCGATCTGCGCGGTCATCGACCGGTAGGAGTCGGTGATGCACAGCGGGCGGCCGAACTGCGCCTCGAAGGCCGCGGCGAGCGCGGCGTACCCGGCCGCGGCGTCGCAGCGCAGCGCGTGGCCGCGGGCGATCGGGCACAGCGCCTCGACCGGGATCCGGCCGTTGCGCCAGCCACCCCAGGCGGGGCTGACCGGCCCGGCCGGCGGCGGGGGAGCGCCACAGGCACCCCGGCCCGACGCCGTCGCCGGCAGCGGCGCGTTGGGCTGCGCCGGGGCGGGCAGGGTCACCCGCACCGCGCGGGCGTCGTCGGGCAGCGGCCGCACGCCCACCCGGTAGGTGGCGGCCGAGGCGCCCAGCACCTCGCCCTCGCCCAGGTAGAGCCCGACGTCGGAGCCGCCGTCGGAGACGACCAGGTCGCCGACCTGCAGCTGCGTGGCGGGCACGACCGTGGCTGCCGCCCACTGCCCGGCCGCGGTGGCCGGCAGGTCGTACCCGGCCAGCAGCCACGCCGCCGCGGTGAGACCGCCGCAGTCGAAGCCGTCCGGGCCGGTGGCGCCGGGGGCGTAGGGCCGCCCGGCCATCGACAGCGCGCTGCTGACCGCGGTCACCGTCTCGGCGGGGAGCACCGTGACCGGGTGGTTGCCGGCGACGGCCCAGGCCACGCCGGGCACGGCCTGGCCGGCGGCGTCGAGGGCGGGGGAGAAGCCGTCGGGCAGCCGGCCCGGGTCGGCCAGCTCGGCGGCCGACGGCGGCTCGATGCCGGCCGACGCCAGCTCGGCGAGGGAGGCCTGCCAGCGCTGCAGCGCCGCGGCGTTGCGTGCCTGCTGCTCGCCGGCGGCGGGCACGGTGTCCAGCGCGGCCAGCTGCGCGGCGACGTCGAGGCCGAGGTCGCCGGCGGTCTCCCGGACCCCGGCCAGCAGCGTGCGGGCCTGCGCGGTGGCACCGTCGAGGGCGGCCTGCGCCGAGGCCACGCGGTCCTCGGCGGCCTCGGCGGCGGCCGCGGCGCGCTGGGCCCGGACGACGGCGGCCTCCCGGTCGCCGTCGGCGCGGTCGGCCAGTGCCTGCAGGTACAGCACGTCGGGGGTGGTGACGGGGGTGTCGGCGTCCAGCGCGAGCACCGGCATCCGCCCGGTGGCCGGGGCGCGGTAGAGGTCGGCCGCGGCGGCGCCGACGGTGCCCCGCTCCGCGGCCACGGCGGCGCGGGCGGCCTGCGCGGCGGCGGTGGCGTCGGTGAGCTCGGCGCGGCGGGCGCCGATCTCGGCCTGCAGCCGGCGGTAGGCGTCGGCGTCCTGCAGCAGCGTGCTGCGGGCGGCCAGCGCCAGCCCGGCCGGGTCACCGGCCACCGAGGCCGAACCGGGCGCGGAGGTGGTGGGGGCGAGCGGCACCGACAGCGCCGGCACCAGCAGGGTGGCCAGCCCGACGACGAGCAGCCGGGGACGCCAGGGACCGCGCAGCTGTGCGCGCAGGTGGTGCCGGCGGGCGGCCCTCCGGCGCTTCGGCGGCGTCCGGCGCGTCGCGGGGCGCCGGCTGCCCGGACGTCCGGCGTCGCGGGCGGCCAGCAGAGCGCGCAGGGCCTCGGCCTCGCGGGCGGTGAGCTCGCGGCGGGGGCCGGCCGCCCGGGTGCGCGGGGGAGCGGGCGTGCGCGGTGCAGGCACGGCGTGGTCCCCCGGCGGTCTCGACTGGCGTGGCCGCGCTCCGTGGTGGAGCGCTCGCCGTCGGATCGGCCGGTCGGGGGACCCGGAGGAGGGAGCGGGCGGGCGACCTCACCCCCGCGGGGGAGGAGGTCCGCCCGCCCGGGGGACGCAGGGACGGGCACGTCCGCGGAAGTGCACCCGTGGGGCCGGCCCGGCTCGTGCACTTCCGCGGAAGTGCCCAGGTCGGGCCGGCCCGGTCCGGGCACTTCCGCGGAAGTGCCCGGAGGAGGTCAGCGGTCGGGGGGCCACCAGGCGCCGTGCCGGGGGACGAGGGCGATGCGGTGCTCGCCCCCGTCCGCGGTGGACACCACGAGCTCGACGGCGGTGACCACCCGCACCCGGTCGTCGTCGTCACGCAGCAGGCGGCCGGTCGCCAGGGGGATCGGGGGCAGGACCAGGAGGTCCTCGGCCGGCTCGCCGCCCACCGGCGCCGTCGTCAGCGCTCGTCGAGCGGGACGAAGGCCCGCTCGGTCTCGCCGGTGTACACCTGCCGGGGCCGGCCGATCTTCGTGGACGGGTCGTCGATCATCTCCCGCCACTGCGCGATCCAGCCGGGCAGCCGGCCGAGGGCGAACAGCACGGTGAACATCCGCGTCGGGAAGCCCATCGCCCGGTAGATCAGCCCGGTGTAGAAGTCGACGTTCGGGTAGAGCTTGCGCTCGATGAAGTAGTCGTCGGACAGCGCGATCTCCTCGAGCTGGCGGGCCAGGTCGAGCAGTTGGTTGTCCCCGCCGAGCTTGTCGAGCACGGTGTCGGCGGTCTGCTTCACGATCGCCGCGCGCGGGTCGTAGTTCTTGTAGACCCGGTGGCCGAAGCCCATCAGCTTGACGCCGGGCTCCTTGCGCTTCACCCGCTCGACGAACGCCGGGATGTCCCCGCCCTCGCGCTGGATGGACTCCAGCATCTCCAGCACCGACTGGTTGGCCCCGCCGTGCAGCGGGCCGAACAGCGCGTTGATGCCGGCCGAGACCGAGGCGAAGAGGTTGGCGTGCGAGGAGCCGACCAGCCGCACGGTCGACGTCGAGCAGTTCTGCTCGTGGTCGGCGTGCAGCACGAAGAGCATGTCGAGCGCGGCGGCCAGCTCGGGGTCGACCTCGTAGGGCTCGGCGGGGAAGCCGAAGGTCATCCGCAGGAAGTTCTCGACCAGGCCGAGGGAGTTGTCCGGGTAGAGGAACGGCTGGCCGACGGACTTCTTGTACGCGTAGGCGGCGATCGTCGGGAGCTTGGCCAGCAGCCGGATGGTGGAGATCTCCACGTGCTCGGCGTCGAAGGGGTCCAGCGAGTCCTGGTAGAAGGTCGACAGGGCGCTGACCGCCGAGGACAGCACCGGCATCGGGTGCGCGTCGCGCGGGAAGCCCCGGAAGAACTGCTTGAGGTCCTCGTGCAGCAGGGTGTGCCGGCGCAGCCGGCTGTCGAACTCGGCCAGCTGGTCGGCCGTCGGCAGCTCGCCGTAGATGAGCAGGTAGGTGACCTCGAGGAAGCTCGCCTTCCCGGCGAGCTGGTCGATCGGGTAGCCGCGGTAGCGCAGGACGCCGGCGTCGCCGTCGATGTAGGTGATCGCCGAGGTGCACGAGGCGGTGTTGACGAAACCGATGTCGAGGGCGACCTGGCCCGTGGTGGCCAGCAGCTTGGAGACGTCGAGCCCGTCGGACCCCTCGGTCGCGGGCACCACGCGCAGCGGGAGCTCACCTCCCGGGTGCCGGAGAGATACCTCGGGGGCGCGGTCGGCCGCGGCGCTGTCGGCTGCGGTGCTGGCTGTCTCGGTCATGGTGGTCCGACGCTACTGGCGTCGGGCCCGTCCGACGACACGGACGGTCCTCCCGCCGGGTGGGCCGGGGTCCCGGCCCACCCGGCGGCGGGTCAGGGGTGGGTCATCGACAGGACGTCGAGGGCCTCGTCGAGCTGGGCCTCGGTGAGCTTGCCCTGCTCGACGTAGCCCCGCTCGAGGACGACCTGGCGGATCGTCTTCTGCTCGGCCAGCGACTGCTTGGCGACCTTGGCCGCCTCCTCGTAGCCGATGTACCTGTTCAGCGGCGTGACGATCGACGGCGAGGACTCGGCGTACTCGCGGCAGCGCTCGACGTTGGCGGTGATCCCGTCGACGCAGCGGTCGGCGAGGACGCGGCTGACGTTGGCGAGCAGCCGGATCGACTCGAGCACGTTGCGCGCCATCAGCGGCAGCGTCACGTTGAGCTCGAAGACGCCGGTGGTGCCGGCGAAGGTGACCGCGGCGTCGTTGCCAATGACCTGCGCGGCCACCTGGATGGTCGCCTCGGGGATCACCGGGTTCACCTTGCCCGGCATGATCGAGCTGCCCGGCTGCAGGTCGGGGAGGTTGATCTCGGCCAGGCCGGTGCGCGGGCCCGAGCCCATCCAGCGCAGGTCGTTGGCGATCTTCACCAGGCCGACGGCGATCGTCTTCAGCTGCCCGGAGGCCTCGACCAGGCTGTCGCGCGAGCTCTGCGCCTCGAAGTGGTCGCGGGCCTCGGTCAGCGGCAGCTCCAGCTCCGCGGCGAGCCGCTCGATGATGGCCGCGGCGAACCCGGGCGGGGTGTTGATCCCGGTGCCGACGGCGGTGCCGCCCAGCGGCAGCTCACCGATGCGCGGCAGCGAGGCCTCGAGCCGCTCGACGCCGTAGCGGATCGTGGCGGCGTACCCGCCGAACTCCTGGCCGAGGGTGACCGGGGTGGCGTCCATGAGGTGGGTGCGGCCGCTCTTGACCACCTCGGCGAACTCCTGCGCCTTGCGCGACAGCGAGGCCTCCAGGTGCCGCAGCGCCGGGACGAGGTCGCGCACGATCGCGCGGGTGGCCGCCACGTGGATGGCCGAGGGGAAGACGTCGTTGGACGACTGCGACGCGTTGACGTGGTCGTTGGGGTGCACCGACGTGCCACTGGCCTCGGTGGCCAGCGTCGCGATGACCTCGTTGGTGTTCATGTTGCTCGACGTGCCCGAGCCGGTCTGGAACACGTCGATGGGGAAGTGGTCGTCCCAGGAGCCGGAGACCACCTCGGCGGCGGCGTCGGCGATGGCGGCGGCGACGTCGCCGTCGAGCACCCCGAGGTCGGCGTTGACCCGCGCCGCGGCGCCCTTGATGGCGGCCAGGGCGGCGATGAGCTCGCGCTCGACGGGCGTGCCGGAGATGGGGAAGTTCTCGACGGCGCGCTGCGTCTGGGCCCGCCACTTCGCCCACGCGGGCACACGGACCTCCCCCATGGAGTCTCGTTCGATGCGGTGGTCCTGCTCGGTGGCCACGCTGGCTCCCGTGTGGTGTCGGTGGGTTCTGTGCTGCAGCCGTGACCTTAGGAGGACCCCCGCGCCCCCTGCTGCGCGCGGGCCCGGAGCGGCACCCCGGCCCGCGCCGGCCGGGCTCCTACCGTGCGCCGGACACCCCGGTCCCAGGAGGCTCCGTGACCCACCCGCAACACCCCGCACCCGGCACGGTCCCCGTCGGGGGCTGGACGCCCTGGGGGACGTGGGACCCCGCCGCCGGGCGGCCTCCCGTCCCGCCCGCAGCGCCCGCCGTGCCCCTGCCCGCGGCCCGGGCCGGTCTGGGCGGCGCCGCGGTCGTCGCCGCCGGGCTCGTCGTGGGCCTGGTCCTCGCCGCCGTCGTCGCGGTGGTGCTGCTGCGCGGGGTCGCGGAGGACGCCGGCCGGGCGGCGGGCGAGGCCATGGGGACGTCGGTGGCCGACGCGCTCTCCGGCGGCGCCGGTGCGTACGTGAGCGGGACCGTGGAGGAGGTCGAGCAGTCCGCCCCGGTGGCGCCGGGTGACCTCGGGCCCGACCCGGTGCTCGACGGCTACGCCCAGCAGTGCTTCGACGGCGACCTGCAGTCCTGCGACGACCTCTTCGCCGCCTCCCCACCGCTGTCGGACTACGAGGAGTACGCGCTCACCTGCGGCGGCCGGGTGAAGGCCTGGGCGGTCGTGTCCTGCACCGACCTCGAGTAGGGGGGGAGCCGGGTCGCGGCGATCCCGTGACCCGGAGGTGCTGGTCGGCGCCGGTCCTGCGGACCTAGCCTGGCCCCGCCAGCACCCGGACCGAGGAGTTCCCGCGATGGCGCAGCCGCCGTACCCGCCGCAGGGCGGCGAGGACCCCGCGGGCCGGCAGCCCGGGCAGCAGGGGTGGGGTCCGCCCGAGGAACCGACGCGGCGGCTCGGTCAGCCGGCTCCGCCCACCACGCAGTTCCGGCCCGGTGAGCACGGCGGAGAGCCGCGCGAGCAGACCGCGCCCCTCGGCCGGCCCGACCCGGAGCAGCCGTACGGGCAGCAGCCGTACCCGCAGCAGTACGGCCCCCAGTACGGGCAGCAGTACGGCCAGCAGCCCGGCCACGACCCGACCCAGCAGTTCCCGCAGCAGTACGGCCAGCCGTACGGGCAGCCGTACGGACAGCCGTACGGACAGCAGCCCGGCTACGACCCGACCCAACAGTTCCCGCAGCAGTACGGCCAGCAGTACGGCCAGCAGCCGCCGCCGCAGAAGCGGAGGAACCTGGCGGTCGTGCTGGGTGTCGTCGGCGTCCTGGTGGTCGCCGGCCTGGGCGTGCTGCTGTTCTTCCTGCTCCGCGACAGCGACACCCCCGTCGCCGACCCGCCCCGGACGACGAGCGCCTCCTCGTCCTCCGCCGGGCCGTCGTCGAGCCCGTCGTCGTCGAGCCCGTCGTCGTCGAGCCCGTCCACCTCGAGCTCGCCGCGGCCCCCGACCCCGTCGCCGTCGAGCCCGCCACCCCCGCCGACCCCCGGGGGCGGGTCCGTGGCGGCGCCGGTGCCGCCCACCGGGCTGGGCGACGACGCCACCTACCAGCCGCTGGCCCAGGCCTGCTTCGACGGGGACTTCGCCGCCTGCGACGAGCTGTGGCGGCTGACGCCCTCGGGCTCGCAGTACGAGCAGTACGCCGGCACCTGCGCCGGCCGCGTGCCGTACCAGACCAACGCCTGCCAGGAGCGGCTGGGCACGACGACGCCGGCCGACCCCACCCCGCCCACCGGGCTGGGCGACGACGCCACCTACCAGCCGCTGGCCGAGGCCTGCTTCGCCGGTGACTGGGCGGCCTGCGACCGGCTGTGGCTGGAGACCCCCATCGGCTCGCCCTACGAGGACTACGCCGGCACGTGCGCGGGCCGGCTGCCCTACGAGGAGCAGGGCACCTGCGAGGCGCGGCTGGGCTGACCTGCGGCGGACCGCTCAGTCGTCCTCGTGGGAGCGGTCGAAGGGCACCGCGGAGTAGGCGCGCAGCTTCTCCAGCGAGTGCAGGCTGTCGATCGAGCGGATGGTGCCCGAGCGCGAGCGCATCACCAGCGACTGCGTGGTGCAGCCCCCGGACCGGTACTGCACGCCGCGCAGCAGCTCGCCGTCGGTGATGCCGGTGGCCACGAAGAAGACGTCGCCGCGCACCAGGTCGTCGATCTGCAGCACCCGGTCGAGGTCGTGGCCGGCGTCGAGCGCCTTCTGCCGCTCCTCGTCGTCTTTGGGCCACAGCCGGCCCTGCAGCGCACCGCCCATGCACTTGAGCGCGCAGGCGGCGATGATCCCCTCCGGTGTGCCGCCGATGCCCATGAGCAGGTCGACGCCGGTGCCCTCGCGGGCCGCGGCGATCGCGCCGGCGACGTCGCCGTCGGAGATGAACTTGATCCGGGCGCCGGCCTCGCGGACCTCGTGCACGAGCTGCTCGTGGCGCGGCCGGTCGAGGATGCAGACGGTGACGTCGGCGACCGAGCTGTGCTTGGCCTTGGCGACCCGGCGGACGTTCTCCGCGACCGGCGCGGTGATGTCGACGACGTCGGCGGCGGCCGGCCCGGTGGCGATCTTCTCCATGTAGAAGACGGCGGAGGGGTCGTACATGGCGCCCCGGTCGGCCACGGCCATGACGGCGATGGCGTTGGGCATGCCCTTGGCCATCAGCGTGGTGCCGTCGATGGGGTCGACGGCGACGTCGCACTCGGGGCCGTAGCCGTCGCCGACCTGCTCGCCGTTGTAGAGCATCGGCGCCTCGTCCTTCTCGCCCTCGCCGATGACGACGACGCCGCGCATCGTCACGGTGCCGATGAGGGCGCGCATCGCGTCGACCGCCGCGCCGTCGCCGCCGTTCTTGTCCCCACGACCCACCCAGCGGCCGGCGGCCATCGCGGCGGCCTCGGTGACCCGCACGAGCTCGAGGGCGAGGTTGCGGTCGGGCGCGGGGCGGTCGGTGCGGAAGGTGCTCACGCGGGGGGCCGGGGGCACGGGGCCGTCGGGCACGGGAAGGATCACGGGACCTCCAACGTCGGCAGCGTCGCCGGTGCCCACCGTTCCGGCCACCCCGTTCCCGGTGCCGGTCGGGCGGGCGGGTGCGTCGGGATGTGGAGCGACGGGGTTTTCGGATCGGTGCTGCGATCCTAGGGGTATGACCACGACCGGGCCGTCGGGCCGGCAGGCCCCCGAGGAGCCGCCTGCCCAGCAGCAGCCCACCCAGGACCAGCTCGCGCCGGAGCAGCCGCCGCCGGCGCCGTCGGCGGTCGAGCGGGCCAACCGGATGAGCGCGGCGAACATGGTCCGGTCGCTGCTGCCGCTGGTGGTCGCCTGCCTGCTCGTGGTCGGCTGGATCGCCTTCCGGCAGGGCGACGTGGACCCGGTCCGGGCGATCGACCCCTCCAGCACCGTGCAGCTGGCCGCCACCCGGGCGTCCTACCCCGTGGCGGTGCCGACCGGGCTGCCCGACGGCTACCGGCCGACGAGCGCCCGGACCGACGCCGGGGAGGCCGTCGACGGCGCGCCCGTCACGCTGGAGGTGGGCTACGTGACGCCGTCGGAGGAGTACGCGGGCTTCCTGACCACCGACGACCCGCGCGCCGAGCGGCTGACCGCGGTGCTCGACGGCGCCGAGGAGGACGGCACCGTGCAGCTCGGCGACCGCACGTGGACCCGGCTGACCAGCGACCGCGGCGAGACGGTGCTCACCGTCGAGGACGGCGGCGTCACCACGATGGTCACCGGCTCGGCCGACGACGGGGAGCTGGAGACGGTGGCCGGCTCCCTCGCGCCCGTCGTGGTGCGCTGAGCGCTCAGTCCTGCCGCTCGGCCGGGGTGGCCGCGGCCAGCCGCTCGCGGGCGCGGTCGAGCCAGTGCCGGCACAGCTCGGCCAGCTGCTCGCCGCGCTCCCACAGCGCCAGCGACTCCTCCAGCGTCAGCCCACCGGCCTCCAGCCGGCGCACCACGTCGGCCAGCTCCTCGCGGGCCTGCTCGTAGGTCTGCGTCGGCTGCTCGGCCGGCTGCTCGCTCGGCTGGTCGCTCGGCTGCTCGCTCACGGGTGCCCATCCTGCCTGTCGACCCGCACCGGCAGCCGCCCGCCCGCGACCCGCACCGACAGCCGCTCGTCGTCGGCCACCTCGCCCGGCTCGCGGACCAGCGCGCCGTCGGCCCGCTGCACCAGCGCGTAGCCGCGCTGCAGCGTGGCCTGCGGCGAGAGGGCGGCGACCCGGGCCCGGGCGTGCTCGAGGTCGCGCTCGGCGGTCTCGACCCGGTGGGTGAGGGTGCGGCGGGCCCGGTCGCGGAGCGCCGCGACGTCGTCGGCCCGGCCGTGCAGCAGCCGCTCGGGGTCGGCCAGCACCGGCCGGCTGCGGACGCTCTCCAGCCACCGCTCGGACTGCTCGACCCGGACGGTGAGCAGGTGCCGGGCGCGGGCGCGCAGCCCGTCGACCAGCCGGCGCTGCTCGCCGATCTCGGGCACCACGCGGTGCGCGGCGTCGGTGGGGGTGGCGGCGCGGACGTCGGCGACGTGGTCGACCAGCGTGGTGTCGGTCTCGTGGCCGACGGCGGTGACCACCGGGGTGCGGCAGGCGGCGATGGCGCGGACCAGCCCCTCGTCGGAGAACGGCAGCAGGTCCTCCACCGACCCGCCGCCGCGGGCCAGGACGATCACCTCGACCTCCGGGTCGCGGTCGAGCCGCTGCAGCCCGTCGATGACCGACGCCGCGGCGTTGACGCCCTGCACCAGGCTGTGGTGGACGGCGAAGCGCACCGCCGGCCAGCGCCGCCGGGCGGTGACCAGCACGTCGCGCTCGGCGGCGGAGTCCTTGCCGGTGACCAGGCCGACGACGGCGGGGGCGAAGGGCAGCGGGCGCTTGCGGGCGGCGTCGAACAGGCCCTCGGCGGCCAGCAGCCGGCGGATCCGCTCGATGCGGGCCAGCAGCTCGCCCAGGCCGACGGCGCGGATCTCGGTCGCGCGCAGGGAGAACGAGCCGCGGGCGATGTAGTAGTCGGGCCTCGCCCGCACGATGACCCGGGCGCCCTCGGTGAGCTCCAGGCCCGGCCGGTCGGCGACGTCGCGGGCGCAGGTGACCGGCACCGACAGGTCGGCGGCCGGGTCGCGCAGGGTCAGGAAGACCGTCGCGGCGCCACTGCGCCGGCTGAGCTGGGCGACCTGCCCCTCGACCCACACCTCACCGAGCCGGCCGATCCACTCGGCGACCTTGCGGGCCACCGTGCGCACCGGCCAGGGCGCCTCGGGGGAGGAGGGGGCGGTCATGCCCGCGACTGTGCCAGGCGCCGGTGACGACGACGGCCCGGGACCCCGGTGGGGGTCCCGGGCCGCGCCGGGGCAGGTGGTCCGTCGTCAGCCGCGCGGCTGCAGCGGGCTGGCGTCGACCGCCTGCTGCTCGAGCTTCTCCAGCCGGTTGCGCAGCATCGTGACGAACTGCGCGCGGTTGCGGGTGGCCTCCTCGTAGGCGAGCAGGTCCTGGACGGTGGCCAGCTGGTAGCCCCGCAGCCGTCCGCGCAGCTGGGCGATGGTGAAGGAGTCGTAGCCCTCGATCGGCGCCGTCCCGGCCGCCTGCGACCCGGAGACGTCGCTGCCGCCCTCGGGGTCGTCGGTGGGCGCGGCGGACTCCCCGCCGACGGCGTCGACGGCTGCGCCCTCGGCGCGCGCGGCGTCCTCCTCGGCGGTGTCGGTCTCCCCGACGTCGGTGCGCACGCCGGTGGCGGCGGCGACCGGGGTGCCGCTCTCGTCGGTCACGGTGTCCTGCGTCACGGTGTCCTGCGTCGCGGTGTCCTGCGTCACGGTGTCCTGGCCGGTGTCCCGGTCGCCCTCGGGGGCGACGACGCCCTCGTCGGTGACCGTGCCCTCGACCGTGGTGACCTCGCCGTCGGGGCCGACCACGTCGACCTCGGCGTCGGCGAGGCCGATGTCGGTGTCGGGGGTGCCGGAGTCGGCGGCGTCGGGCGTGGTCGTGTCGTCGCTGCCCACGTCGGGGGCGCCGGCGAGCTCACCGACCGGGGAGCCGCCCGGGTCGCTGGCGGCCGGGGTGTCCTCGGGTGCGCCGGCCGCGGGGGCCGCGTCGGTGCCCTCGGCCTCGAGCAGCGCGCTCTCCAGCGCGTCCTCGGCGGTGAGCGCGGAGTCGGCGGCGTCGAGCGCGGCCTCGGCCTCCTCGGCGCCCAGGACCTGGTCGGTGACGTCCTCGACGGCGGCGACCACCGCGGCGGGGGACGGCTCCGGCGGCAGGCCGGCGAGCTCGTCGTCGACCAGGCCGGCCGCGTCGGTGTCGACGTCGACCTCCATGACGTCGACCTCGGTGAGCTCGGTGACGGTGTCGGGCTCGCGCAGCGCCGCGGCGGTGTCCTCGACGGCGGCCACGACGGCGTCCGCGGCGGGGTCGCCGGGGAGGGTGGCGACCTCCTCGTCGGAGATGCCGGTCGTGTCGACGTCGGGCGCGCGGTCGAACGCGGAGTCGCGGAGCACGTCGATCGGCTGGGCCACCAGCCCGGTGCCCGCCGGCTGCTCGTCCTCGTCGTCGTCGAAGGTGGCCATGCCCGGCTCGCGCTCGCCGCGGATCCCGGTGAGCACCTCGTCGCCGCGGGCCACCAGTCCCGACCACTGCTGCTGCAGCTTCATCGCCGCCTGCAGCGCGATGCCGACGATGCGCACCGGCAGACCCGGCAGCGTCCGGGGGAGGCTGCGGACGTCGTCGAGGACGGTGGCCGCCAGTCCGACGGTGGCGCGGACCGGCTCGGGGATCTCACGGGACATGCACCCAGCCTGCCGCAGGGTCTCCGGGTCGGCACCACGGCCCCGGCCGGGGCCACCCGGTCGGGCGGGCCGCACCGGTGTGACGTTGGTGACGTTCCGGGGCGGCCTCCCTGCAGGGGCCCGCCGCGAGCCTGCGAGCGGCGGGGGGCAGGGAGGTCCTGTCTCTACCATGGGGTCATGGCTGATCAGCGCGGACGGGTCCTGCTGGCCGATCCCCGGGGCTACTGCGCCGGTGTCGACCGGGCGGTGGTGGCCGTCGAGCGGGCGCTGGAGATCCACGGCGCCCCGGTGTACGTCCGCAAGCAGATCGTCCACAACAAGCACGTGGTGGCCACCCTCGAGCGGCGCGGCGCGGTGTTCGTCGACGAGACCGACGAGGTGCCCGAGGGCTCGGTCGTCGTCTTCAGCGCCCACGGCGTCTCCCCCGCCGTCCACGAGGAGGCCGCCGCCCGGCAGCTGCGCACCATCGACGCCACCTGCCCGCTGGTGACCAAGGTGCACCAGGAGGCCAGGCGGTTCGCCCGCGACGACTACGACATCCTGCTGATCGGCCACCGCGGCCACGAGGAGGTCGAGGGCACCTCCGGTGAGGCGCCGTCGCACATCCAGCTCGTCGACGGACCCGACGACGTCGCGAACGTGCAGGTCCGCGACCCCGAGAAGGTCGTGTGGCTCTCGCAGACGACGCTGTCGGTCGACGAGACGCTCAGCACGGTCGACCAGCTGCGCACCCGCTTCCCCGGGCTGCAGTCCCCGCCGAGCGACGACATCTGCTACGCCACGCAGAACCGGCAGCAGGCGGTCAAGCAGATGGCGCCCGCGTGCGACCTGGTCGTCGTCGTCGGCTCCACCAACTCGTCGAACTCCGTGCGGCTGGTCGAGGTCGCGCTGGAGGCCGGCGCCCGCGACGCGCACCTGGTCGACTACGCCGCCGAGATCGACCCCGCCTGGCTCGAGGGCGTGTCCACCGTCGGCGTCACCAGCGGCGCGTCGGTGCCCGAGGTGCTGGTGGGCGAGGTCCTCGACTGGCTGGCCGAGCGCGGCTACCCCGACGTCGAGACGGTCAAGGCCGCCGAGGAGCGGCTGGTCTTCGCGCTGCCGCGCGAGCTGCGGCCCGAGCGCGGCGAGTCCGCCCGCCCCGCCCGCTGAGCGGCCGGCCGCAGACGCGAGAAGGGCCCCCGCCCGGGCGGGAGGGGGGCCTTCTCGTCTGGCGCCGGGGGGTCAGTGCCCTGCGGCCCCCCCCACGCCGGCCAGCCCCAAGGCGGCACCGGTGGCCACGGCCATGGTGGGGAAGCCGCGGATCAGGATCGTCGCCAGCGTCGGGAGGTTGAAGCTCGCCGAGGGCGCCAGGCCGATGTTGACCGCGGCGACGGCGACGAAGACCAGCGGCGGGCAGCAGACGACGGTGAGCAGGTCGCGCGGGCGCACCAGCAGGGTGCCGACGGCGGTGGCCGCGACCAGGGTGACCAGCGTGAGCGTGCCGAGACCGACGGCGAGGAAGGAGTCGACGGCGCCGCCGGCGAGGGTGATGACGAAGATCCCGAGGACGGCGAGGACGCCGCGCAGCCCGCTGTCGCGGCGGCTGTCGGGCGGGGTGCGGCGGGACGAGCCGCGCGACCCGCGGCCGGGGACCGCCTCCCGGCCGGCGTCACGGGCCGGCACGCGCTCGACCGGCCGGCTGTGCCGCGGCGGGGCCTGCGTGCCGTCGCGGCCGGCGACCGGCGGCAGGCCCGGCTGGGGGGTGCGCTGCCCCGGGCGGATCGCCGGGGGACGGGAGTCGGGGACCGGGCGACCGTGGCCCATGCCCGCCCCGTGGCCGGAGCCGCCCGGGCGGCCGCGGGGGTGCGGCGGGGGCACCGGCGGCAGCGACATGCGCGAGGCCCGGGCGGGCGTCGCGTCGTGCCGCGGCGGGTCCGGGCGCGGAGCCGGCGCGCCGGCGAGGGGGCGCTGCCCGCGGACCCCGCTGTCGCGCCAGGTGTCGGCTGCGCTCGCCGAGGCCATGGCCACCTCCCCGTCCCGTCCGGCCGTCCCGTGCCGGGCCGGTCCCGGTGCACACCGTAGCGACGGCAGGCCCTGCGGCGGGGCACCTTCCCGTGTGGACCCTCGACACGTCGCCGTGTCGATTTGGCAACTCTCGGTGGGCCGCGGGGTGGGTGTGACGGAGGGGTCCAGCGCGACCGCCGGGACGGGCCCGCCCGGTCGGTCAGCCGGTCCGCTCAGCCGCCGTCGGTGAGCCGCCAGCGCAGCGGGACGTCGTCCGCGGCGGTGTCGTAGGCGGCGGTGTCGTAGGCGGTGGTGTGGTGGGCGGTGGTGTGGTGGGCGGTGGTGTCGCCGGTGACGGCGCCGAGGGCGTCGGGCGCGTCGTCGGCGGCGGGCCGCAGCTGCCGCACCACCGCCTCGACCTCCGGCGGGGACGGCACCGCCGCCTCGCCGACGCCGAGCTCGTCGAAGCGCCGCGCGGCGGCGAGGACGGAGCGCTCGTAGGAGCCCACCGTCTCGTTGTAGCGGGTGAGCGTGGTGCCCAGGGCGGCGCCCAGCCGGGTCAGGTGCCCCGAGAGCGTGGTCAGGCGGGCGTGCAGCCGGCGGCCGACCTCGATGACCTGGTCGGCGTCGCGGGCCAGCCGCTCCTGCCGCCACGAGTGGGCCACGGTGCGCAGCAGCGCCAGCAGCGTGCTCGGGGTGGCGATGACGACGTCGCGGCCGAAGCCGTACTCCAGCAGCGCCGGCTCGGCCTCGAGCGCGGTGGTGAGGAAGCCGTCGGAGGGGACGAAGAGCACGGTGAACGGCGCGGCGGGCCGGAACGCGGTGGGGTAGCGGCGGGCGGCCAGCGCGTCGACGTGCGCGCGCAGCTGCCGGGCGTGCGTGGCGACGCGCTGGACGCGGACGGCCTCGTCGGTGGCCTGCACGGCCTCGATGTAGCCGGCGAAGGGGACCTTCGCGTCGACGACGACCTGGCGGCCGTCGGCCAGGGTGACCACGAGGTCGGGCCGGACACCGGCGCCCTCGTCGTTGGTGGAGGAGGGCTGCTCGACGAAGTCGCAGTGCTCGAGCAGCCCCGCCACCTCCACGACCCGGCGCAGCTGCACCTCGCCCCAGCGGCCCCGCACGTGCGGGGTGCGCAGCGCGGTGACCAGGGCCGCGGTCTCCTGGCGCAGCAGCGCGCTGGTCTGCCCCACGGTGCCCATCTGCTCGCGCAGCTCGCCGTGGGCGGTGGCGCGGTCGCGCTCGATGCCGGCCAGCAGCCGGTGCAGGTGGTCCAGCGACTCGTGCACCGGCTCGAGGGCGTCGCCGACCGGCCGGCGACGGGACACCAGCGCGACGACGCCGAGCACGACGGCCGCTCCCAGCAGCGCGCCGAGCAGCAGGCCGAGGAGGAGCGAGGCGGCGTCCACGAGCAGCAGGGTGCAGGACGCCACCGACAAGCCCCCGCAGGCGCACGGCATAGGAAGCGATCCGCACGTCCCGGGGGCCGGGACGTGCGGATCGCTTCCTATGCCTCGACGGCGACGAGGACGGGGACGGGGGCGTGCGCCGCCTCGTGGTCGAGCAGCCACCGCTTGACCGGTGTGCCCCAGCGGAAGCCGCCGAGGCCGCCGTCGGAGCCGAGCACCCGGTGGCAGGGCACGAACAGTGCGGCGGCGTTGCGGGCGCAGGCGTTGGCCGCCGCGCGCACCGCCTGCGGCCGGCCGCAGCGGGCGGCGAAGGCGGCGTAGGTGTCGGGCTGCCCGGCCGGCACCGTGCGCAGCACGTCCCACGCCTCCTCGAGGAACGGCCCGGAGCGCTGCTGCACCGGGACGTCGTCGATCGCGCGCAGGTCGCCGGCGGCGTGCGCCTCGACGGCGTCGAGGACCGGCAGGTGCTCCACCCGCTCGACCCGGGTGGGCCGCAGCGTGCGGTGGACGACGGGCAGCAGGTCGGCGACGTCGCCGGTCCACCCGGCGGCCAGGACGACGTCGCCGCCGTCGGGGCCGGGGGTGACGACGACGGTGAAGGGACCGGGCGGGGTGGCGACGGTGGCGTAGCGGGCGGACGAGGTCATGACGCACTCCGATCGGGGGTGGGCGCGGGGGAGCGGGTGAACAGGGCGGGGGCGGCCAGCGACCACAGGTGCACGACCGCGTAGGAGCGCCACGGCCGCCAGCGGGTCGCGGCGTCGGCGTAGGAGCTGCCGAGGGCGGCCAGCGAGCGGCGCAGGGCGAGGTCGCCGGGGAGCCAGACGTCGGGGTCGCCGAGGCCGCGCATCGCCACGACCGCCGCCGTCCAGGGGCCGATGCCCGGCAGCGCCAGCAGGTCGCGGACGGCCTCCTCGCGGTCGCAGCCGGGGTCGAGGGCCACCCGGCCGTCGGCCAGGGCCGCGGCCAGGCCGGTGAGGGTGCGGCTGCGCGCGCCGGTCAGCCCGACGGTCGACAGGTCGGCCTCCGCCAGCGCCGCCGGCCGCGGGAAGGCGTGGGTGAGCGTGCCGACCGGCTCGGCCAGCGGCGTGCCGGCCAGCGCGACCACCCGCGCGGTGAGCGTCCGCGCGCCGGCCACCGACACCTGCTGGCCGAGGACGGCGCGGGCGGCCGCCTCCGGGCCGTCCGGCGAGGCGGGCACGCGGCGGCCGGGCGCGCCGGCGACCAGCGGGGCCAGCGCGGGGTCGGCGCCGAGGACGTCGTCGACGGCGGCGGGGTCGGCGTCGAGGTCGAGCAGCCGCCGGCAGCGGGGGACGGCGGCGCGCAGGTCGCGCAGGTCGGTCAGCAGCAGCCGCGCCGTCACCGCGGGGCCGCCGTCGGCGGCGGGGGAGAGGCGGACGACGGCGGGGCCGCCGGGCAGGTCGAGGACGCGGGAGAACGTGGTGCCGTCCCACTCCTCGAGGCCCGGGACGGCGTGCGCGCCGAGGAAGAGCAGCACCTCGGCCGCGTCGAACGGGGCGCGGGCGGCCAGCCGCAGCGTCAGCCAGCCGGGCGCGCCGCCGTCACCGCCGCGCCGGCGGCTGCGCAGCTCGCTGGGGGTGCAGGCGAAGACCTCGCGGACGGTGTCGTTGAACTGCCGGATGCTGGCGAACCCCGCCGCGAAGGCGACGTCGGCCATCGGCAGGTCGGTGGTCTCGACGAGCACCCGGGCGGTCTGGGCGCGCTGGGCCCGCGCGACGGCGAGCGGGCCGACGCCGAGCTCGCCGACCAGCAGCCGGTGCACCTGGCGCTCGGAGTAGCCCAGCCGCGCCGCGAGCCCCGGGACGCCGGCCCGCTCGACCTCGCCGTCGGCGATCAGCCGCATGGCCCGGGCGACGACGTCGGCGCGCACGTCCCACTCCGGCGAGCCGGGGACGGCGTCGGGGCGGCAGCGGCGGCAGGCGCGGTAGCCGGCGGCCTGCGCGCCGGCGGCGGTGCCGTAGAAGGTCACGTTGGCCACGGCCGGGGTGCGCGCCGGGCAGGAGGGCCGGCAGTAGATGCCGGTGGTGCGCACGGCGGTGAAGAACCAGCCGTCGAAGCGGGCGTCCCGGCTGGCGACCGCGCGGTAGCAGCGGTCGGTGTCGAGGGAGGCGGTCACGGCTCCGAGCATGGCACCGCCGGCCACCCTCCTCTGGCGGGAATCGGACGCCACCGTGGGCCGGTGTCCGGGTGCGGCCGTCACCGCCCCGCAGCAGACTGCCCGCACTGCCGGGGCTCCCGCCCGGGCCGCCGACCAGGGGGAACCGTGATCGATCCGTCCGTGCCCGAACGCCGCCACCTCCGCCCGCCCGTGCAGACCACCGGCCGGCAGGTGCTCGTCTTCGCCGACGCGGCCGACGAGCCGGTCGACTGGTCGGCCGCCGGGATCTCCGACGTCGCCGACTCCCGCGACTTCACCGCCGGCCGGGTCCCCGCGCAGACCCTCCGCGAGGCCGGCGCCACGGTGTTCTCCCGGCTGGGCATCGCCGTGGTCGCCGCCCCGCCGGAGCAGGTGGGCGCGCTGCGCCGGCCGGTGCTGTCGGTGTCCCCCGAGCTGGTGCACCACGTGCTGCCCGACGACGCCTACGTCCGCGGCTACCGGGACGGCGTCGCCGACCTCGCCGGCCGCCTCGTCGGCACCGGCGGCGACGGCGCCGCGCCCGCGCCGCCGCTGTTCGAGGACACCGCGGCGGCCACCTGGGGCGTGCAGGCGGTGCAGGCGACGACGTCGCCGTTCACCGGCCGCGGCATCCGGGTCGCCGTCCTCGACACCGGCCTGGACCTCGCCCACCCCGACTTCGCCGGCCGGCAGGTCACCGCGGAGTCCTTCGTGGAGGGGGTGACCAGCGCGCAGGACGGCCACGGCCACGGCACGCACTGCACCGGCACCGCCTGCGGCCCGCGGGTCCCCCCGGCCGGCCCGCGGTACGGGATCGCCTCGGAGGCGGAGGTGTACGTCGGCAAGGTGCTCAGCGACGAGGGCAGCGGCGACGACGGCGGGATCCTGGCCGGCATCGACTGGGCGGTGGCCAACGGCTGCGCCGTCGTCTCCATGTCCCTGGGCGCCGACGTCGCCGAGGCCCACCCGCCCTACTCGGCCGCCGGGCGGCGGGCGCTGGAGCAGGGGTCGCTGATCGTGGCGGCGGCCGGCAACAACGCCGACCGGCGTGCCGGTGACCTCGGCTTCGTCGGCGCCCCGGCCAACAGCGTGGAGGTCCTCGCCGTCGGCGCGCTCGACGCGAGCCTGGCGACCGCCTGGTTCTCCGCGCGCAGCCTGCCGGTGCCCGGCGGGGAGGTCGACGTCGCCGGACCCGGTGTGGACGTGCTGTCGACCTGGCCCATGCCCACCCGCTACGAGACGATCAGCGGCACCAGCATGGCCACCCCGCACGTGGCCGGGCTGGCCGCGCTGTGGGCCGAGGCCACCGGGCGGCGCGGCTACGAGCTGTGGGCCACGCTCACCCAGGCCGCGCGGCGGCTGGCCGAGCCGTCGGCCGACGTCGGCGGCGGGCTGGCGCTGGCCCCGCAGGAGGGCGCCGGAGCGGGCTGAGGTCGGTCCGGGCACGTGGTCGCGCCGGAGTCCGGTGGTCCCCGGCCGCCCGGTCCGGCGGTCAACCGGGGAGGTGGCCCAGCTGCGACAGCACCGTCACGTTGTCCCAGATCAGCCACATCTCCGCGATCCTGCCGTCCTGGACGCGGAAGACACCGGCGAAGTCGAACCGCGCCTTCTGGCCGGACGGCGGGAAGGGGCCCAGCGGCCCGGTCTGGGTGCCTTCGTAGGTCGCCCACACGGCCGCCCGGTCACCGTCCACCAGGACCTGGGTGAACGTCTGCACGTTGTCCGGGAAGGACTCCGCGTCCTGCCGCAGGAAGTCCTTGAACTGGTCACGATCGGTGATCGAGAGGTGTGGGGTCGCCTGGGAGTGCCGGGTGACGTCCGGGGCGAGGACGTCGTCGAGGAGGTGCAGCCGGCGGGTGTTCATCGCGTCCTCCAGCCGCCGGACCAGCGTCCTGATGTGCTCGGCGTCGTCGGTCACCGGGACCTCCTCGTCCTCCGGCCGTGCAGCGACCCGGCCTGCCTACTCGCCGACACGACGGGGGTGCCGACGACGGCTCGCCGAGGGGCCGGGCGGGCAGCCGGTCGTCACCCCGTGGGACGCCCCCGTCACGGCTCGCCGCCTCGGCGGCCCCGGGCGGCGTGGGAGGGACTAGCCTCCGCCCCGTGGGCTCCCCGCTGGCGCGGTTCAGCGTCACCGTCGACGACGGGCACCGGGCCGACCTCGACGAGGTGGCCCGGGCGCTGCGCGACTCGGGCCTGCAGGTCGACCGGGTGCTCGGCACGCTCGGGCTGATCACCGGGCGGGCGCCGGCCGACGCCCGCCCGGCGCTGCTGGCCGTGCCGGGCGTGAGCTCCGTCGACGAGCAGCTGCGCGTGCAGCTGCCGCCGCCCGACGCCCCGGTCCAGTAGCGCGGGGACCCTGCCGCGCCGCCGTCCGTTGGACGGGGTGTGCAACCGAGCCCCCCGGCCGGGCGAGCCCGCCTCCTCGTCGTCCTGCCGGTCCTCGTGCTGCTCGTCCTCGGGCTGGTGCTGGTGACCCGGCAGGACCCCGTCGAACCCGCGCCGTCGGCCGAGTGCGCGGCGGCGGAGCCGGCGGTGCGGGTCGACCCGGCGGCGGTGCCCGAGGGGCCGGTCGCCGGGTACGCCGGGGAGCAGCTGGCCAACGCGGCGGCGATCGTCAACGCCGCCGCCGACCTGGGCCTGGACACCTGCGCCCAGGTGGTCGGGGTGATGACGGCGATGGGGGAGTCCTCGCTGCGCGTCCTCGACCACGGCGACGCCGCCGGGCCGGACTCGCGGGGGCTGTTCCAGCAGCGCGACAACGGCGCCTGGGGCAGCTACGCCGACCGGATGGACCCCACCACCAGCGCCACCAACTTCTTCCGCGCGCTGCAGGAGGTGCCCGACTGGCACGCGCTGCCGCCGACGATCGCCGCGCACCGCACCCAGCGCAACGCCGACCCGTACCACTATCAGCGCTGGTGGGACGACGCCGTCGCGGTGGTCGGCGCGCTGGCCGGCCGCCCGGTGCTCGGCGCCGGCAGCTGACCCGCGCCCGACGGTCAGCGCCCGACGGTCAGCGCTCGAGGAGCACCGCGATCCCGTCGAGCAGCCGGGCCAGGCCGAACTCGAAGGTCCGCTCGGGGGAGTAGCCGCCGAGCTCGTTCCCCGCGACCGGGCCGACCCGCGCCGCGGTGGGGAAGCGCGCCGCGTCGAAGACCCGGTCGACCAGGGGCTCGGTGGCCGCCCACCACTCGTCCTCGGTGAGCCCGCTGTCCCGCTCGGCCGCGTCCTTGTCGTGCAGCCCGCCGACGGTGCCGCGGACGAAGCCACCGACCACCGTCACCACCAGCTCCATCTCCACCTCCGACAGGCCCAGGCCGTCGACGGCGGCCAGCTCCAGGTCGTACCGGCGCATCAGGTTCGGCCCCAGGACCGGCCTGCCGGTGCCCACGGAGGCCGCCCAGGGGTGGCGCACGTAGAGGTCCCAGTTGGCCCGGGCGACGGCGGTCAGCCGCGCCCGCCAGTCGCCGGCCGGGGGCTCGGGGTAGAGCTCGCCGAGGACGGCGTCGTGCATGAGGGCCACCAGCTCGCCCTTGCCCGGGACGTGCGTGTAGAGCGTCATCGCGCCGACGCCGAGCTCGGCGGCGAGCCGGCGCACGGTCACCGCGGCCAGTCCCTCGCGGTCGGCCAGCTCGACCGCGGCGGCCACGACCCGGTCGACGTCGAGGCCGGGGCGAGGGCCGGGGCGGCGTCCGGCAGCGTCCGGGGTCCGCCAGAGCAGGGCCATGGTGCGGGCGGGGTCACCGCCGGACGTGGACTCCGTCGCCATGGCTGCAGCCTCCCCCATCCGGTTGCCCGGCCGTCTCCGTACGGCGTACGGTACTGCCCGAGGGGACGTCGTACGGTGTACGGAGGTGGCGGGTGGACGCGTCGGTGCGGATCCGGGGACTGGTCAGGAGGTACGGCGCGAGGGCGGTCCTCGGCGGGGTGGACCTCGACGTCGAGCCCGGGCAGGTGTGCGCGCTGCTCGGGCCCAACGGCGCGGGCAAGACGACGGCCGTCCGCATCGCCACGACGCTGCTGCGGCCCGACGGCGGCCGGGTCGAGGTCGCCGGTGTCGACGTCGTCGCCCGGCCGCGGGAGGTGCGCCGCCGGATCGGCGTGGTGGGCCAGCACCCCACGGTCGACGACGTGCTCGGCGCCCGCGACAACCTGGTGCTCTTCGGCCGACTGCACCACCTCGACCGGGCCGCCGCCCGCCGGCGCGCCGCCGAGCTGCTCGCGCTGGTTGGGCTGCCCGACACCGGCGACCAGCCGGTCCAGGAGTTCTCCGGCGGCATGCGCCGACGGCTCGACATCGCCGCGGGGCTGGTGCTCGAGCCGCGGGTGCTGTTCCTCGACGAGCCGACCACGGGGCTGGACCCGGCCGGCCGGCGCGACGTGTGGGACGCGGTGCGCGGCCTGGTGGCCCGGGGGACGACGGTGCTGCTCACCACCCAGTACCTGGAGGAGGCCGAGCGGCTGGCCGACCGGGTGGCGGTGCTCGACGCCGGCCGGGTCGTCGCCACCGGCACCCCGCGCGAGCTGACGGCGGCCATCGGCGGCGACCGGCTGGAGCTGGTCGTCCCCGACCCGGGCCGCGCCGCCGAGGCCGCCGCCATCGCCGAGCGGGTGGCCGCCGGGCCCCCGCTGCCGGGCGGGCACGAGGAGGGGGCGCGGGTGACGGTCCCGGTCTCGCGGCGCGCCGGCGTCGTCGGGGACGTGGTGCGCGCGCTCGACGGCGCCGGGATCGACGTCGCCGACCTGGTGCTGCGGCCGGCCACGCTCGACGAGGCCTACCTGCGCCTCACCGGCCGGGACCGGGCGGCCGAGGAGGTGCCGGCGTGACCGCGGCCGCGGAGGGGACCGGCGGGCGGCTGCGGTGGGCCGTGACCGACGCGTTCACCGTCGCCGGCCGCGACGTCGCGCACTGGCGGCGGCAGCCCGCGGGCCTGCTGGCGACCCTGCTGTTCCCGGTGCTGCTGATGGTGACCTTCGTGTACCTGCTCGGCGGCGGCATCCCCGTGCCCGGCGGCAGCTACCGCGACTTCATGGTCCCGGGGATGCTCGCGCTGGTGATGCTGTTCGGGCTCGAGGGGACGATGAGCGCCGTCGTCACCGACACCCAGCGCGGCGTCACCGACCGGTTCCGGGCGCTGCCCATGGCGCCGTCGGCCGTGGTGGCCGGGCGCTGCCTGGCCGACCTCGCGGCCTCGGTCGCCGGGCTCGCCGTCGTCGCGCTCGCCGGGCTGGCCGTGGGCTGGCGCCCGGAGCCGGGCCCGGGGCTGCTGGTCGCGGCCGCGCTGCTCCTGCTGCTGCGGGTCGGCTTCCTCTGGGTCGGCATCTGGCTCGGGCTGCTGACCCGTGACCCCGCGCTGGTCACCGCCGTGCAGGTCCTCGTGTGGCCGTTCGCCTTCCTCTCCAACGTCTTCGTCCCGGTCTCCTCCATGCCGGCCTGGCTGGGGACGCTCGCGGAGTGGAACCCGGTGGCGGCCACCGTGACCGCCGTGCGGGAGCTGACCGGCGTCCCCGTCCCCGACGGCGGGTGGGCCACCGAGCACGCCGCGCTGCTCGCCGTCGCCTGGCCGGTGGCGCTCACCGCGGTGTTCGCGGCGCTCGCGGTGCGCCGCTGGCAGGGTCTGTCGCGCTGACCCCGGCCGCTGGGTCCACCGACCGGTGGACGCAGCGCCCACGGAACGGCCGTACCGCCGGCGGCCCCGGGCCGCCAGGCTCGTGCCATGACAGCGATGCAGACGGCGCCCGCCGCGGCGGGGGTGCGCGACGACGACGCGGTCCGCGTGCGCGGGCTGGTCAAGCGCTACGGCGGCCGGGCGGTGGTCGACGGCCTCGACCTCGACGTCCGGCGCGGGGAGGTCTTCGCCCTGCTCGGACCCAACGGCGCGGGCAAGACGACCACCGTCGAGGTCCTGGAGGGGCTGCGCACCCGCGACGGCGGCGAGGTCGCCGTCCTGGGCGAGGACCCCGCCCGCGCCGGGCGCGCCTGGCGCGACCGCACCGGCGTCGTCGGGCAGACCACCGGCGCCGGCAACGCGCTCACCGTCCGCGAGACCCTCGACCACTTCGCCCGCTACCACGCCACGCCGGTGCCCACCGCCGAGCTGCTCGACGACGTCGGGCTGGCCGGGTCCGCCGGCACCCGGGTGTCGCGGCTGTCCGGTGGGCAGCGGCGGCGGCTGGAGGTGGCCCTCGGCATCCAGGGCCGGCCGGAGCTGCTGTTCCTCGACGAGCCGACGACGGGCATGGACCCGGGGGCCCGGCGCTCGTTCTGGGGGCTGGTCCGCGGCCTGCGCGCGGCCGGCACCACCGTGCTCCTCACCACCCACTACCTGGACGAGGCCGCCGAGCTCGCCGACCGGGTGGGCGTGCTGGCCGCGGGCCGGCTGGTCGAGGTCGCCCCGCCGGCCGAGCTGGGCGCCGACCTGCGGCAGGTGGCCACCGTGCGGTGGACCGAGGGCGGCACCGTCCGCGAGGTGGTCACCCGCGAGCCGTCGGCCGTCCTGCGCGACCTGCTCGCCACCTCTCCCACCGGCGAGGTGCCCGGCCTGACCGTCACCCGCCCCGACCTGGAGGAGGTCTACCTCTCCCTGGTCGGCGCCCCCACGACCCGCGAGGGAGAGCTCAGGTGACCGCCGTCCTGACCCCGCCCCGCACCCGCCCGACGCCGCCGTCGGCCGCGGCCATCGGCCTGGCCCGCACGGGCGTGGAGCTGCGGCTGTTCGTCCGCGACCCGGCCCAGGTGGTCTTCTCCTTCGCCTACCCGGTCGTGATGCTGCTGATCTTCGCGTCCGTGTTCGAGGGCGAGGACCGGCCGGGTGGGGTGCCCTTCGCCCAGTACTTCCTCGCCGGGATCGCGGCCACCGGGATCATGCTGACCAGCTTCCAGGCGGTGGGCACGGCCATCGCCGAGGAGCGCGACCGGGGCGACCTCGCCCGGCTGCAGGCGCTCGGCACGCCGGCGCTCGGCTACTTCCTCGGCAAGGCCGGGCAGGTGCTGGTGACGACGGTCCTGCAGCTGGCGCTGCTGCTCACCGTGGCCGCGACCGCCTTCGACGTGGCGCTGCCCGCCGAGCCCGGCCGCTGGCTGACCTTCGCCTGGGTGGCGATCGGCGGCGCGGCGGCCGGCACGGTGCTCGGCATCGCGGTCGCCTCGGTCGGCAGCAGCCGGTCGGTGGCCAACGGGATCAGCGCCTTCGCCGTCGTGCTGCAGTTCTTCTCCGGCGTCTTCTTCGTGTTCTCCGAGCTGCCGCCGTGGATGCAGGAGGTGGCCGCGGTCTTCCCGCTGAAGTGGATGGTGCAGGGCATGCGCTCGGTGTTCCTGCCGGACTCGGCCGCCGCGGTGGAGCCGGCCGGCAGCTGGGAGCACGGCACCACTGCCCTGGTGCTGGCCGCATGGGTGATCATCGGGCTCGTGGTCTGCGTCCGCGCCTTCCGCTGGCGCCGCACGGCATGAGCCTGCGGCGCCTCCTGGCCGCCGCCCTCCTCCCCACCCCGGGCGAGGAGGGCGGCGAGCCGCTGTCCGCGCGCGGGTGGCGGGCGACGGTCGTCGGGATGCACGTCATCTCGGCGGTGCTGTGGTCGCTGGCGGTGGTCAGCGTGCTCTCGGGCGAGGTGACCGAGCCGGGCGAGCAGGGGCCGGTCCTCGCCGTCCTCGGGGCCCTGGCGCTGTCCTACGTCCTCGCCGGCGGGCCGGCCGTCGGGGGCGGGCACCCGCACCGGGCCCTGGTCCACCTCACCGTCGTGGTCGTCTGCTTCGGGCTGCTGGGGTGGCTGGCGCCGGGGCTGCTGTTCCTGCTCTTCCTCGCCTACCCGCAGGTCTGGTTCGTCGTGCAGGGGACGCTGACCGGCGTCGCCTGGACGGTGCTGCTGGCGGGAGCCAGCGCGATCGGGCCGCTGGCGCAGGCGGGGGCGGGGGAGACCACGCTGGAGGTGCTGCGCGAATCGGTGGTCAGCCTGGCGTTCAGCCTGGCGCTCGGGCTGTGGATCAGCGAGGTGCTGCGGCAGAGCGCCGACCGGGCCTCGCTGATCGCGCAGCTGGAGGCCACCCGGACGGAGCTGGCCACCGCCGAGCGCGAGCGCGGGGTGCTCGCCGAGCGGGAGCGGCTGGCCGGCGAGGTGCACGACACGCTGGCGCAGGGGTACACCTCGATCGTCGTCCAGGCGCAGACGGCGGCGGCGCTGCTGCGCACCGACCTCGACGCCGCGCGGGAGCGGCTCGCCGTCATCGAGGACGTCGCCCGCGACAACCTGGCCGAGGCGCGCGCCGTGGTGGCGGCGTTCCGGCCGGTGGCGCTGGACGGGTCGACGCTGGTGGAGGCGCTGCAGCGGCTGGCCGCCCGGTTCGCCCGCGAGACCGGGCTGCAGGTGCGGGTGGACACCGGGGCGCTCGACGGCGTGCCGGCGCTGCGCACCGACGAGGAGGTCGTGCTGCTGCGCGGCGCCCAGGAGGCGCTGACCAACGTCCGCCGGCACGCCGCGGCCTCGGCGGTGGTGCTGCGGCTGGCGCGGGTGGGCGGGCAGGTGTCGGTGCACGTGGAGGACGACGGGGTGGGCTTCGACCCGTCGTCGGTCACCGTCTCGGGCCTGGAGGGGCTGCGCGGGCGGGTGGCGCAGGTGGGCGGCGAGGTCGACGTCGCCTCCGCGCCGGGCTCGGGCACGCGGGTGACGGTGCGGGTGCCGGGGACGTGATCAGGGTGCTGGTGGTCGACGACCACCCGGTGGTGCGCGGCGGGCTGGTCGGCTGGTTGGCGGCGCAGGAGGACCTCGACGTCGTCGGGGAGGCCGGCGACGGGCTGGAGGCGCTGGCGCAGGTGGCGGCGCTCGCGCCCGACGTGGTCCTCATGGACCTGCGGATGCCGCGGATGGACGGCGTCACCGCGATCGAGAGGCTGGCCGCCGCGCACCCCGCCGTCCGGGTGCTGGTGCTGACCACCTACGACACCGACGCCGACATCGTGCGGGCGGTGGCCGCCGGGGCGACCGGCTACCTGCTCAAGGACGCCCCGCTGCCGCAGCTCGCCGACGCCGTCCGCGCGGCCGCCCGCGGGGAGACGGTGCTCGCCCCGCCGGTGGCCGCCCGGCTGGTGTCGCAGCTGCGCGCGCCCGCGGTGGAGGCGCCGACCGCGCGCGAGCTCGAGGTGCTGGCCGGGGTGGCGCGCGGGCTGACCAACGCCGAGATCGGCCGGGAGCTGTTCATCGGCGAGGCGACGGTGAAGACGCACCTGCTGCGGGTGTTCGCCAAGCTCGGCGTCGACGACCGCACGCGCGCGGTCATGGTCGCCGTCGAGCGCGGCCTCCTCCCCGGCCCCGGCGCCCGGTAGGTACCTCTGTCGCGCTGCCGACGGGAGTCGGCGGCTGGCGCGCTCGCCTCCACGTCGGCCTTCTCCCCCGCGCGAGGTGGAACAGCGCCGTGAGGAGGACCCATGCCACGTGCGGTTGCTAGCTTCCGGCGGTCCACATGATCAACAGGGGGGCTGGTGTGACCGACGACCGCGGGTTCGGACCCGATCGTGCGCCAGGTGGGCCCTCGTGGTCCCACGAGCCGGGGCCAAAACCCCGCGACCTAGGACACGACCTCGCGCGGACTCCGGTGACAGGGGCAGCGCCCGGCGTCCGGCCGGGGTGGGTACAACCGCAGGCCTGGATCGCACCGCCGCCTGCGCAGTCGCTGCCGACGCCACCACCGGGTGCGCCACGGAGCGCCTCGCCGCGCTCGGCTGCACTGCTGGCAACCGTCATCGGCAGTGTCGCGGTGGCGGTGATCGCCGTGGTCGTCGCCGTGGTCGCGGTGAGCCGTTCCGGGGGACAACAGCCGGCCGCCGGCCCCACGCCCGCCGCGGTGACAGCTCCGACGAGTACGCAGGAGACCGTCGACACCGGCCCGGCACGCCCCTCGGCGTCGACTCCTCCCTTGGAGGCGGAGCCGTCGGCGGCGGTTCCTGCGGCCACCACGACGGCCGCACGGCCGACCACCTCGGCTCCCCGGCCGACCACCCCGGCTCCGCGGCCGACCACACCGGCTCCGCAGCCGACGATGCCATCGTCACAACCGACCACGCCGGCTCCCCGGATCGGGTCGGCGACCGCGCCTGTGCCCCTCGGACAGGCGGCCGTGGTCGGCGACTACCAGGTGACGGTGACCGGCGTGGACTTCGACGCCGACGCCGTCGTGGCCGGTGCCAACCAGTTCAACGACCCGCCGACCGGTCGCTACATCATCGTGGAGGTGACCGCGCAGTACGTGGGCACCGAGGAGGGGCAGCCGGGCTGGGACCTGTCCTACGTATACAACGGGACCGACGCGAGGCAGTACTCCGACAGCGAGTGTGGTGCGGTGGTCCCGAACGGCGGACTCGATGCCCCAACGCTGAACCCGGGCGGCTCAGCGTCCTTCCAGATGTGCATGGACGTGCCCCCGGCGGCGATCGACGGCGGACAGCTGTTCATCGAGCCGCTGCTGACCTTCGACCGGGACGGTCGGGTCTTCTTCGCGGTCCGCTGACCGGGCTCAGCCGACCCAGCACCAGCGGTCGCGCGGCTGGAGATGGAGGCGTCTCCCTGAGCGTCCGAACTGCCGTGTGTGACTCATCCCCTGTGTACGGGCCGGAGCGCCGGCGCGTATCGAGGTGCACCTTCGCCGGTCTGTTGATGACGGGCTGTCAAGCGGTGCAGCGGAGCTGTGGACAGGCCTCTGAGCTGCGGATTCGGCTCGCGGTAGGGTCCTCGGTCGAGTAGTCTTCGATCATGTGTTCGAGTGAGTGGCGGGACGGTGATGTGCTCGACGACGTCGCCGCGCTGGTCGCCGAACGCAACCGCATCGACGCCGTGCTGGCCCGGCGGGCGCGGGCCGCGGAACTGGCCCAGGCGCCGGAGCGCGACGGGCTGAAGTCCATGACCTCCTGGCTGCGCGGGCACTGCCGGCTGTCGTACGCGGCCGCCGCCCGGCTCGTCACCAACGGGCGGGCGCTGGAACACCTGCCGGTCCTGGCCGAGGTCCACGACGCCGGCTGGGTGACCGCCGAGCAGGTGGCCGAGGCCGCCCGGATCGTCACCCCCAAGCGGCGGGCGGCAGCGGTCGCGCAGGGCGTGGACCTGGCCGCGATCGACGCGGCACTCACCCAGGTCGCCGTCGACGGCGAGCACGCCGACCTGGTGCTGGTGGTGCAGCGCTACTGCGACGCGCTCGACCCCGACGGCCCGGAGCCCGATCCCACCGGAGGGCGGTCGCTGACGATGGTCAAGCACGCCGACGGCAGTGTGTCCTTCCGCGGGCACCTGGACGCCGTCGGTGGGGAGAAGGTGCAGACCGCGCTCGAGGCGCACGTGCAGGCCAACCGGCCCGCCGGCGACGACCGCACCCGCGCCCAGCGACTGGGCGACGCCTGGGTCCAGTGGGCCGACAACTCCCTCGCGTCGGGGAACCTCCCCGTCCTGCGGACGGTCAAGCCGCACGTCGCCACGCGCATCGACCTGGACGACCTCGCCGACCCCACCACCGGGCACGGTGCGGCCACCATGGGTTTCGGCGCGGTGATCTCCGCCGCCCGGGCTCGCTGGCTGGCCTGCGACGGGCAGGTCACCCGCATCGTCATCGGCCCGGAAGGCCAGCCCCTCGACGTCGGCCGCACCAAGCGAGTAGTCACTCCGGCCATCCGCAAGGCCGTCGAACTCCGCGACGGCGGCTGCGTCTTCGCCGGCTGTGACGCGCCGAGCCACTGGGCGGACGTCCATCACCTGGTGCACTGGATCGACGGCGGCGAGACCTCCCTCGACAACAGCGCGCTGCTGTGCGAGCGGCACCACACCAAGGTCCACCACGGCTTCCGCGTCGAGCGACAACCCGATGGCCGATGGCGCACCTACAGACCCGACGGCACCGAGATCAGCACCCCGACACCGCTGGTGCCTGCCGCCTGACCGCTACGGCTCGACCACCCGGCGCTCGGCGGTGAGCTCGCTCGGAGTGTCACCGGTGTTCACCGTCGCGCTCGGCTCCACCAGCAGCACCTGCGCGCCCTCGGGCGAGTACGGCTGGTGCGGCGTGCCCCGCGGCACCACGTAGAGCTGACCCGGGCCGAGCGTGACGTCGCCGTCGTCCATCCGGATGGTCAGCGAGCCGGCGAGGACGAGGAAGACCTCGTCGGTCTCCGGGTGGCTGTGGCGGGTGAACTCGCCGCGGGTGTGCACGACACGGACGTCGTAGTCGTTGAGCACCGCCACGGTCCGCGGCGACCACGGCTCGTCGACGGTGGCCAGCACCGCGGCGAGGTCGACCGGGCCGGTCACGGCGCCGCCTCCACCGACTCGGGCGCACGCGCGAGAGCCCGGTCGACGAGGTCGAGCAGTCGCCGGCTGACCTCGGGACGGCGCTCGAGCTGGACCATGTGCCCGACGCCGGGGTAGACGGCCAGCTCCGCCAGTGGCAGCGCCTCGGCGATCGCCCGGCTGTGCTCGACCGGGCAGAGCCGGTCGGCGTCGCCCACGGCCACCAGCGCCGGCACCTCCGCCAGCGCCTCCAGCGCCGTCGCGCGGTCGTGGTCGGAGAAGGTGGGCAGGAAGGCGGCCACCGTCTCCGCCGTGCACGCGCGGTGCACCTCCATCGCCAGCCGGACGTCGGCCGGGTCGGCGGTGCCGCCGAAGATCAGCTTCATGTCCAGCGGGCCGACGGCGCGCGGCCTGCCCGCCTGCTCGGCCCGCACCGCGCGCTCGTTGAGCACCGGCAGCAGGCGCTTGACCACCCGGGCCACCGGCGCCGGCAGCCCGTAGGTCACCGCGTCCAGGCCCCCGCTGCTGGTCCCGACGAAGGCCACCCCGACGACGCGGCTGCCGAACAGGTCGGGCCGCTGCTCGGCCAGCGCCATGAGCGTCATGCCGCCCATCGAGTGCCCCGCGACGACGACCGGCCCGGCCGGGGCCACCTCCTCGACCACCCTGGCCATGTCCCGCCCGAGGTGCTCGATGGTGGCGCGGTCGCGCGTCGTCGCCCCGGACCGCCCGTGCCCGCGGTGGTCGTAGGTGACCACCCGCAGGTCGGGGCGGGCCTCGAGCAGGTCGCGCACCTGCCCGGCCCACAGGCGCGAGGACTGCACGTACCCGTGGGCCAGGACGACGGTGGCGGCCGGCCGCTCCGCGCCGAACTCCTCGACGTGCAGCGCGACGCCGTCCTCCGTGGTCACCGTGCGCACCCGCCCCTGCGGCGGCGGTGGCAGGTCCGGCGTCTCGGCCGGACGGGCGGCGCGGCGGCGGGCGAGGGCCGCACCGGCGGCGAGGGCGACGAGGCCGGCAGCGGCGGCGGTGGACGGGCGCATGGTGGCGGACTCCCGGGTGGTCAGGCAGGGACGGGGACGCGCCGGGCGGCGCGCAGCTCGTAGGACTCGGCGTCGAACCGCCGCATCAGGCGCACGAAGGGGAGCGTGTACGTGGGCCAGAGCGTGAAGTTGCGCCCCTGCGCGTCGCGGTACCAGGACCGGCAGCCCCCGGCGTTCCACACGGTGCCGGTGAGCTCGGCCTGCAGTCGCGCGTTGTAGGCATCCTGCGCCGACCGCCGCACCTCGAGCGCGGCGGCGCCGGCCTCCCGTAGCGCCCGCAGCGCTGCGACGACGTAGCCGATCTGCGCCTCGATCATGATCACGACGGAGGTGTGGCCGAGCACGGTGTTCGGGCCGAGCAGCAGGAACAGGTTGGGGAAGCCGGCCACGGTGGTGCCGCGGTGGGCCTGCACGCCCGAGCGCGCCCACTCCTCGTGCAGCGCGCGGCCCTCGCGGCCGGTCAGCCGGTGGGCCAGCGGGATGTCCATCACCCGGAACCCGGTGCCGTGGACGACGACGTCGACCTCGTGCTCGGACCCGTCGGCGGCGACCACGGCGTGCGGGCGCACCTCGGTGACCGGCGAGGCGACCACCCGCACGTTCGGCCGGGTCAGGGAGCGCAGGTAGTCGTCGCTGACGATCACCCGCTTGCAGCCGATGGCGTAGTCCGGGGTGAGCGCGGCACGCAGCTGCGGGTCGGGCACCTGCTCCTCGAGGAACCGCAGCGCCTGCTTCTCGAACAGCCCGCGCAGCCGCCCGCCGCCGATGAACGCGCGCAGCCGGGCCTCGCGGGACCAGTACTGCAGACCGCGGGCCAGCCGCAGGAAACCCGGCACGCCGGCGTGCAGCCGGTGCTCGCGGTCGCTGTAGGCGCGGTCGGCCCGCGGGATGACCCACGGTGGGGTGCGCTGGAAGACGACGACCTCCGCCGCCGTCTGCTGCAGCTCGGGCACGAACTGGGCGGCCGACGCGCCGGTGCCGACGACGGCGACCCGCTTGCCGGCGAGGTCGACCGAGTGGTCCCAGCGGGCGGAGTGGAACGACGGGCCGCGGAACGTCCCGACGCCGGGCACGTCGGGCAGGTGCGGCTCGACCAGGCCGCCCGCCCCGCTCACGACGACGTCGGCGGTGAGGCTGCCGCGCGAGGTCTCCAGCCGCCACAGCAGCGCGTCGTCGTCCCACTGCCCGGAGACGACGTCGGTGCCGCAGTACAGGTGGGGGAGGACGCCGTGGTCGGCGGCGACCTGTTCGAGGTACTCCCGGATCTCGGCCTGCCGCGAGTAGACGTGCGACCAGTCGCGCTTGGGCGCGAAGGAGAACGAGTAGAGGTGGCTGGGCACGTCGCAGGCGGCGCCCGGGTAGGTGTTGTCCCGCCAGGTGCCGCCGAGGCTGTCGGCCCGCTCCAGGACGACGACGTCGTCGATGCCCGCCCGCACCAGCGCGACCGCGGTGCCGATGCCGGAGAACCCGCTGCCGACGACGACCACCCGGGCGTGCGCCGGGAGCGGTCCGGCGGCGGTGGCGTGCCGCGACGTCGTCGTGGGCAGGACCAACGGTGCCTCCTACGGGTGCGGGGGGTGACGAGGGTCGCACGCGTCGCCGGCGGATCGGCGGGGACCCGGTCCGCGCGCGCGGCGGCCCGTAGGCTGGGCTTCCGTGAGTCTCACCATCGGGATCGTCGGGCTGCCCAACGTCGGCAAGTCGACGCTGTTCAACGCGCTGACCAAGAACGACGTCCTGGCGGCGAACTACCCCTTCGCCACGATCGAGCCGAACGTCGGCGTCGTCGGCGTCCCCGACGAGCGGCTGGGGAAGCTCGCCGAGCTGTTCTCCTCGCAGAAGGTCGTGCCGGCGACGGTGTCGTTCGTCGACATCGCCGGCATCGTGCGCGGCGCCAGCGAGGGGCAGGGACTGGGCAACAAGTTCCTCGCCAACATCCGCGAGAGCGACGCGATCTGCCAGGTGATCCGCGTGTTCAGCGACCCCGACGTCGTGCACGTGGAGGGCAAGGTCTCCCCGCGGGACGACATCGAGACGATCAACACCGAGCTCGTCCTCGCCGACCTGCAGACGCTGGAGAAGGCAGTCCCGCGGCTGGAGAAGGAGGCGCGCAAGGACAAGGAGCGCGCGGCGCTGCTGTCGGCCGCGCAGGCCGCCGTCGAGGTGCTGAACACGGGGCAGACGCTGTTCGCCGCCGGGGTGGACCCCGCGCCGCTGCGGGAGCTGACGCTGCTGACGACCAAGCCGTTCCTGTACGTCTTCAACGTCGACGCCGACGAGCTGGCCAACGAGGAGCTGATCGGCGAGCTGCGCGCGCTGGTGGCGCCGGCCGAGGCGATCCTGCTCGACGCCAAGACCGAGGCCGAGCTCGTCGAGCTGCCGGCCGAGGAGGCCGCGGAGCTGCTGGAGTCGATCGGGCAGAGCGAGCCGGGCCTCGACCAGCTCGCGAGGGTCGGCTTCCGCACGCTCGGCCTGCAGACCTACCTGACGGCCGGGCCGAAGGAGGCGCGCGCCTGGACGATCCCGGTCGGCGCCACCGCGCCGCAGGCCGCGGGGGTCATCCACACCGACTTCCAGCGCGGGTTCATCAAGGCCGAGGTGGTCTCCTACGACCAGCTGGTGGAGGCCGGTTCGATGGCGGAGGCGAAGTCCCGCGGCTGGGTGCGCATCGAGGGCAAGGACTACGTCATGGCCGACGGCGACGTCGTGGAGTTCCGCTTCAACGTGTAGAACGGCCTGTCGCCGCAGCTCAGCGGCTTGCGGAGGTCCTCCAGTCAACAGGACTCCTCGAGGACGGCGCCGAGCGCGTCGGACAGATCGAGCAGATCGCGGTCGTGGATGCGGCCCTCGACGGCCTGCACGGCGGATCGACCCGAGGCTGCGGCTCGGGTCTGCTCCCAGGCGCGGTGCCGGCAGGTGGCCGAGCACCACGTCGCGATGGGGCCCCGGCTGCGAGGGGTGACGGGCCCGCAGCACCAGGCGCAGTCGCCGGCCGCCCTCGGGGTCCCGCGGAGCGCTTCTCGTCGTCGACGGCGTCGGATCGCTCCGGTTGGCTGAGCGCCCAGTCGACCTCTCGGCGGCGGCGCTCGGCCTCCGCCCGTCGTCGACAGTCCGCCGTCCCCTTGCTGGCCATGGCGCCGAGGCGGCGCACCAGCCGCCGGTGTCCCGTCACCACGGACCACGAGACCCGCCGGTACACCCGTGCAGAGCTCCGTGCTCCTGCAAGGTCCGCTCAGAGAAACGGCCTGCTCAGTTGGGCGGCACTGTTCGGTCCGTTACCTGCTGGACGTTTTCTCACCGAGCGTGGCCCGAGAGACTGCGGCAGTGACCGAGACCGCGTCGCCCACCTCCCCCTTCTGGGACCGACCCGCGACCTGGAAGCCGTTCGCGCTCATCGCGGGCTACCTGGTCTTCTTCGGGGCGATCACCACCGTCGTCGGGACCGTCTTCGGCGACCGGATCGACGACGACAACGTCGTGGCCGATGCCGCCAGCATCTTCTTCGGGCTCGTGCTCCCGATCGGCATCGGCGCCCTTGCTCTGCTGGTCTTCACCTGGCGGGTCGGCTGGTTGCCAGAGGTGCTCGGCCGGCAGCCGATCGGCGGCCGGGGCTGGATGTGGATCGCGCCCGCCCTCGTCCTGGCCGTGATCGTCGCGCACACCGGCGCCGTCGACTGGGACGAGTGGACCAGCGGCGAGATCGCGATGCTGGCCCTGCTCGGTGTCTGCATCGGCGTCGCGGAGGAACTGGCCACGCGCGGCCTGGCGGTGAAGATGCTCCGCGACGCCGGGCACACCGAGCGGTTCGTCGCGGTGGTGTCCTCGGTGCTGTTCGCGCTCATGCACCTGATCAACCTCCTCGCCGGGATGGAACTGACCACGGTGCTGGGCACCGTGGTGTACACGTTCTGCTTCGGCGTGTGCATGTACCTGGCGATGCGGGTGACCGGCACGATCTGGGTCGCCATCGTCCTGCACGGGCTCACCGACCCCACGACGATCCTGTCCACCGGCGGGGTCGACGAGGCCGTGGGCACGCAGGACGTCTCGGGCTGGTCCGCGCTCGCCGTGATCGGCACCTTCGCCTTCATGCTCTTCGCTGTCATCGCCGTCTTCCTGGTCCGTGGGACCCGGGAGGACCGGCGCAGCACGGCGCCGGCCCGTTGAGTGGACCGACGAGGCCACCACTGCAGGGCCCTGGCGGAGGGGGCGCCACGACCGTGACCACGAACGACTCGGGTCAGCCCCCCGGGGATACGGCGCCGCCCACCCGGGCATCCGCGCCGGCGACGTCATCCAGGTGGCCGAGGGTGTCACGTTCACCCCGACCACGGGCTGGGGTGTGCTGGACGATCGAGGCCGCTCGGGACGTTCCGCTCCGACGGGTGACAGCCGTCAGTACCAGCCACCGGGCGGGAGCTGCTCCCCGGCGGCGACCACGGCGTCGAGCCGGTTCCCCTCCTGGGGGAGCGGGCACGACCAGCGGGAATCGTAGGTGCACGACGGGTGGTAGGCGAAGTTCAGGTCGACCACCACGGAGCCGGCGTCCCCGCCCAGGTCGGCGCCCTTGATGGTGTCCAGCAGGTAGCGGCCGCCACCGTAGGTCGTCGTCCCGGCGCTGGCGTCGCGCACCGGCAGGAAGAGCCCGCCGGCGTACCCGCCCAGCCACCAGACGTCGAGCCGACCGAGGTCGCCCAGGGTGACCCGGCCGATCCGGGTCATCGCCACGACCCCGTCGTCCGCGGTGGGCAGCTGGAGGAGGACCGGCTCGACGTCGGTGTCCAGCCGCGGGCGGAAGCGCAGCGCGGGGTCGTAGGGCGCCAGCGGGAGGCCGCCGCGGGCGCGGCCGGCCTCGTCCAGCGGCGAGTCGGGGTGGCCGACGAAGAGCGCGTCGCGGCCGGCGCCCCACGCCCGCCAGCCCTCCTCGGGGTCGTCGGCCGCCCGCACGCGGGCGTAGAGCTCGGCGACCTGGCGCCGCCAGTCGAGCAGGGTCAGGCTCACGCGGCGACCCTGCCACGGGACGGAGGGCGGCCGCGCCGGCTGTCCGGCCGACCACCTGCTCCGCGTCATGCGATCGGCACCACCGCGTCGTCATCGGTGCACGGGGACCGGCAGGGATGTGGGGCACAGGATGACCAGGGGTCACCAGGACGGGGTCACGCCCGTCGACGGCGGGCACCGACCGTCGAACCGGCACGAGCAGCTCCGGCGGCTGCTGCGGATGCAGCGTGCGGCCGACGAGCTGGCGACCGCGCAGCTCCTCGAGCGCCGCGCCGACTCCGTCAGCAGCCCGGCGCTGGCCTCCCTGCTGCGCGAGCGCGCCGGTGAGCGACGGGACCGCGGGGAGCGGCTCCTGGACGTCCCGCCGGACACCGGTCCCGCGACCGGAGACGGAACCGGTGGTGACACCGCAACCACGGAACGGCATCGCCCGTTAGGGTGACGCGGCTCACATCCGCTGCCGGCACCGTCGCCGGCGACGATGACAGGGAGTCCCATGGTGATCACCCGGCTGCGCGGGGCGGTTGTCCTCCTCGCCACCACCCTCCTCACGATCGGCTTCGTCGCGCCGACCGCCTCGGCCGCACCGCCGACCCGGTCCGACGTCGAGTCGCCCGCCCGCCGGCTCGTCGAGCAGGCGATAGACCCGGGCGACTACGTCTGCGGACCCACCTCGCTCGACGCCTACTTCGAGGAGCTGCTGGGCGAGCTCACCGAGTCGGAGCTCGAGTTCCTGGTCACCACCGAGGCCCTGGACATCCCGACGTACGACGCCCTCCTCTTCGGGACCGCGTCCGACCCCGAGTACGCCCTCGAGGGCCAGGCCCGGCAGCTGCAGAACACCTTCCGCGACCTGCGGCGGTTCTGGGACATCGACTCCTCCGACATCCAGCTGCTCGCCATGCACGGTGACGTCCTCCTCGACGTCGACCGGGTCGCGCGGGTGCTCGTGGTGGTCTTCGGCTACACCGAGGCCGCCGCCGCCGAGCGGGCCCAGTACATCGCCGACACGGTGGCCTCGGTCCCGGCGTTCCAGGGCGGCGACAACCCGATCTTCACCCTCAACGCCTTCGCCTTCAGCGGCGAGGGGGAGTCCGACCCCCTGTTCGCCTCCATCCCCGACAAGATCATCATGGGTGACGGCGTCATCGACTTCCTCGAGGCCATCGGCATCGGCGACGTCGGCCCCCGCCTCGTGCTGGCGCACGAGTTCGGCCACCACATCCAGTTCGAGCTGGGCCTGTTCGACTCCCCGCTGACCGGAGCCGAGGCGACCCGGCGCACCGAGCTGATGGCCGACGCCTACGCCACCTACTACGCCGTCCACGCCCGCGGTCTGGCCCTGAACACCCGGCGGGTGCTGCAGGCCGAGCAGACCTTCTACGAGGTGGGCGACTGCTTCTTCGACGACCCGGGCCACCACGGCACCCCGCAGCAGCGGATGCGCGCCTCCGCCTGGGCGGCCGCGCTCGCCAACGACGCGCGACCGCAGGGGGCGATCCTGTCCGCCGAGGCCTTCGCGGCCCTCTTCGACGCCGAGCTGCCCGAGCTCGTGGCGCCCGACGCGTAGACCGCGGACCGACGGCTGAGCGGACCTGGGGTGGGGGGGGGGGGGGCGCGGGGGGGGGCCCGGGGGCGGGGGGGGGCGGCGCCGGGGGGGGCGCGCGCCGCCCCCCCCCCCCCCCCCCCCCCCCCCCCCCCCCCCCCCCCCCCCCCCCCCCCCCCCCCCCCCCCCCCCCCCCCCCCCCCCCCCCCCCCCCCCCCCCCCCCCCCCCGGCTCCGGGCGTGACCTCCGCCTCTGGTGCGCCGCGCCGCCGCGCGGGACGGTCGCAGGCGCCACCGGTTCCCGGACGGGGGTGCGAACATGGGCAGGTCACGGGCGGTCCTGGCGCTGGCGGTCACGCCGTTCGCCATGGCGCTGGCGGCGGTCCCCGCCACGGCTGCGGCTGGCAACGGGGCGCAGGTGATCCTCTACGACTACTGCGACTCCGACGACGACGGCGGCACGTTCTGCGCGTCCGGCCGTTCCGTCTACCGGACCACCGAGACGCCCTCCGGGAACGTCGTGGCGGTGATCGAGACCGACTACGTCTTCTCGTACAGCGGAACCGACTGCTCCTACGCCACCTCCGGGCAGGACCACGGCACCTCGGTGTTGACCGCGAGCGGCTACCGTCAGGCGCACGGGGTCCAGTGGATCGACTCCCGGTTCAGCTGTGGCGGCAGGACGGAACACTGCGTCACCAGCATCAACATCGCCTACGCCGCGGGCGTGATCCGCCACGACTCACAGGAGACCACCTGCGAGTCCTCCTGAGCTGGAGTGCTCAGTGCTCCGCGGGCCGGCCGGCTCCGGGCGGCGGTGGGTGGAAGGCCGCGATCCCCTCGCGCCAGGCGTCCTCGGTCACGCCGTCGTCGGGCAGGCGGCCGTCGAGCTCGAGCACGGTCATCCCGTGGACGAACGCCCACGCCGCCCGCGCCCGCCGGGGGCTGCCCACCGCCCGGAGGAGGGGAGCGGCGGTCCGCGCCTCCAGGCCGGGGGGCATGTCGTCGCGGGGGAGCGGGCGCTGGGTCATCAGCCGGTACACGTGCGGATGGGCCGCGGCGAACGCGCGGTAGGCGTCGACGAAGGCGCCGAGCGGATCGGCGGCGCCGTCGACGGCGGACTCGAACCGCAGCGCTGCCTCCCGGAAGCCGTCGACGACGATCGCGGTCTCCAGCGCCGTCTTGTGCGGCACGTGCTTGTAGAGCGACGGCGCCCGGATGCCCAGGTCGTCGGCGATGCGACGCATCGTCAGCGCCTGCGGGCCCTCGCTCTCCAGGACCTCCCGCGCGGTGGCCACGATCTCCCGGGCGCGCGGGCTGAGCTCACGCACCCGGCGTGGTCAGCGAGCCCTCGGCCCGCTCCTTGAGCGCCCGGTCCATGAGCCCGAACGCCGGCCGGGTGCCGCGGTCGAGCGACCGGCCCACCAGCGGCAGCAGCACACCGCGGAAGACCTCGTCCTGCACGAGGTGGGTGCCGCCGCCGGAGCGGGGCTCGAGGTGGAAGGAGTGCTCGGCGTCGAGGAGGCCGGGCACCCCCAGCCGGCCGAGCCACCGCAGCCGCTGCCCGGCGACCGCCTCCAGCACCGTGGGCCGCAGGGTCATCGCCCGCCCCCCGACCGGTTGCATGCGCAGGGTCAGTCGCGCCCCGGTCCGGGCCTCGCCCTCGGCGCGGACGATGAAGGGGTTCCAGTCGGCGTAGGACGAGAACGCGGTCAGGACCTGCCACACCCGCTCGGGCGGGGCGTCGACGTCGATCTCGCTGGTCAGTCGCCTGCTCATGTCGACCCCTCCTCAGCTAACGCTGTTAGCCGATGGTTGCGCCGACGTGGCGGCCGCGTCAAGGGGTGAGGTGCCGGGACGGGGAGATCGGCGTCCGACGCGTCCGGGCCTGCTCCGCCCGGCGGCCGCGGGCGGGGATGGGTCACCGGCGCAGGTCGGCGACCTCGTCGAGGCGGCCGAGCTTGTGCGGGTTGCGCATCGCGTACACGTGGGTGATCAGGCCGTCCTCGACGACGAAGGTCACCGCTGTGTCGTTCTCGCCGCCGGGGTCGATGCGGGCGGCGACCGCGCCGTTGACCAGCGGCGTGGTGATCTCGACACCGGGTGCGAGGTCGGCGAAGCGGGACAGGGCCCGGGCCACTCGCAGCCGCCCCGCCACGGGGCGCCGGGCGGCGGGCGCGAGCCCCCCGCTGTCGGCGACCACCACGACGTCGGGCGCGAGGACGTCCAGGAGTCCCTGCAGGTCACCGGCGGTTAGCGCGGCGAGGAACCGGTCGACGACCCGCTGCTGCTCGGCGCGGCTCACCGTCGCTCGCGGGCGGCGCGCGGCCACGTGCTGCCGGGCCCGGTGCGCGATCTGCCGCACCGCGGCGGCCGATCTGCCCACCGCCACGGCGATCTCGTCGTAGGGCACGTCGAACACCTCGTGCAGCACGAGGACCGCCCGCTCGGTGGGGGAGAGGGTCTCCAGCACGGTGAGCATCGCGATGGAGACGCTCTCCGCCAGCTCGACGTCCTCGGCCACGTCGGGGCCGGTCAGCAGCGGCTCTGGCAGCCACTCGCCGACGTAGTCCTCGCGGCGCCGGGCCAGGGCGCGCAGCCGGTTGAGCGCCTGGCGGGTGACGATCCGCACCAGGTAGGCCCGTGGGTCGCGCACCGCCGCCCGGTCGGCCTCGGCCCACCGCAGCCACGTCTCCTGCACGACGTCGTCGGCGTCGGCGGCCGACCCGAGCATCTCGTAGGCGACGGTGAACAGCAGGCCGCGGTGGGCGACGAACGGGTCCTGGGTCATGCCGAGGGAGCCAGGGGCGGCAGACCGCAGGACGCCGAGAACTCCTGGGACCGGATGCCGAGTGCCACGTTCCCGCGCGCGCTGGAGTTCATGAAGCCGACCCTGGCGGTCAGCTCCACCAGCGCGGCCGGCCCCAGCTCGTCGAGCAGGGCGGCCGACATCTCGTCGGTCACGGCCGGCGGGGTCTGGCTCATCGCCTCGGCGTACTCCATGACACGCCGCTCCACGGGCGTGAAGACGGCGGACCGCCGCCAGCGCGGCACCTCCCGCACCTTGGCCTCGTCGAGTCCGCGGTCGTGGCTCAGGAAGTGGTGCAGGTCCAGGCAGAAGCCGCAGCCGATGACCCCGGCCGCGGCCATCGCCGCGAAGGTCGCCAGGTGGGGGTCCAGCCGATTCCACGCGTCGACCTCGCGGCCGAACGCCATCGAGTCCCTGAGCACGGCCGGGTGGTGCCACATCACCCCGGCGCCCTCCGGGACCTGACCGAACACCCTGCGGCTGATGATCTTCAGCAGGCTCCCGTAGACGCCGGTGATCTCCGTCGGGGGAACCCGGGTGGTGCTCGTCATGTCTCCTCCAGGTGTCGATGTCCTCGACATGGAGACACCGACCGCGCTCCCCGTGTGACAGCCGGGTTGCGCGACGCTCCACGCGGATTGCAGCGGGCCTGCAACGGTCCGGTCGCACGGTCGTCGCATGACGTGGACAGCAACACGACGCGGACCGGGCCGATGACCGGCACCGTGGCACCGATCGACGCCGAGCGCGGACGGGGCGCCCACCCGACCGCGGGGCCGGACGAGCGCTCCCTCGGGGCCGGCGCGCGGCGCCTGCTCACCGCCTTCGCCCTGCTCACCGCCCTGGCCACCCACCAGCTGCTGGTCCAGGGCGGGCACACCGACCGGCAGTGGGCGTGGACCATCCAGGCCCGGCCGACCGCTGCCTTCCTGGGAGCCGCGTACGCCGCCGGCCTCGTCCTGTCGGTGCTGTCCCTGCGGCAGCGCTCGTGGGAGCGGGTCCGCGTCGCGGTGGGAACGGTCACCGCGTTCACGGTCCTCACCCTGGCCGCGACGTACTGGCACGCGCACCGGCTGCACCTCACCGCGGCGGATCCCGGAGCGCGGGCGGCGGCCTGGGTGTGGGTGGCGGTGTACCTGACGGTGCCGGTGTGCGGCGTCGTGGTCCTCGTCCGGCAGCGGGGGAGCCGGGGACCGGGAGCCGTCCGCAGCTCCATGCCGGTCTGGCTGCGGTGGGTGCTCGCCGCGCAGGGCGTGGCGCTCGGCTCCGTCGGCGCCGTCCTGTTCGCCCTGGGCCTGACCCTGCACCACGGCACCCACCCGATGGCGGGGTTCTGGCCCTGGCCCCTGACCCCGCTCAGCGCCCAGGTGGTCGGTGCCTGGCTCATCGCGCTGGCCGTGGGCGCCGGACTGGTGATCCGGGAGCGGGACCTCGGCCGCCTGCGCGTCCCGGCCATCGCCTACGCGGCCTTCGGCGCCTTCCAGTGGGCGGTCCTGCTCCGGTACCAGGACGAGATGCGGGGCGGCCCCTCCCTCTGGGTCTACGGGGCCCTGCTCACCGTGGTCGTCGCCACGGGGGCCTACGGCTGGTGGGCCGTCGGGCGCCGCCCGGCGTGACCGGCCGCCGGTGCAGGTGGGCGCCGCCCACCTGCACCGGCGTCAGTGCGGGACGCTCAGGGGCGACCGGTCGAGGGGCCGTCCGACTTCGCGGGCGGCACGAGCGGGTCGGGCACGCCGGCACCGGTCAGCCCGGGGTCGCCCGCGCCGCCCACCGGCGGCGGCGGGGTCGCGGCGAGACCGACGTCCCCGGGGAGGGCGGGGTCGACGTCGACCGTCCCGGTGGACACCGTCGGCGTCGCGATCCCCCCGGAGCCGCCGGAGCCGCCCGAGCCGCCGGAGCCGCCCGAGCCGGGCGAGCCGCCGGAGCCACCCGAGCCGGCCTGCGTCAGCTTGTCGATGCTGCTCTGCAGCGGCGCCGGTGCGGCGTCCCGGGCCTTCTCCAGGGTCTGCTGGACCTCCGGTCGCCCGAGGAGGCCCTGCGTGGCCTGCACGATCTGCCGGTAGCGCTCCTTGCCGGCGCGCGCACCGAGCACGTACCCGACGCCCAAGCCGAGCCCCAACGTCACCTTGCCCATGTCTCCTCCAGCCCTCGCAGCCTGGTCGTGACGGTCCCTGCAGGGATATCGCGCGGGGCCGGTCCGCAAACCGGCTGCGGCTCGTGACCGGGCGGTCAGTAGGCGTCGCCGGTCCGCCAGGCCATCTCCTGCAGGGTCAGGGTGTTGCCGTCGGGGTCGGTGATCCCGGCGTACCGGACGCCGCCGCCGACGTCCACGACCTCGCCGACCTCGGCGCCGCGGGCCAGGAGGTCGGCGCGGGCCCGTTCGATGTCGGGGACCACCAGGTGCAGGCCGCGGATCGAGCCCGGCGCGGCGTCGTCGTAGACCGGCAGCCCGGTGCCCAGGCCGATCGAGCACGCCGACCCCGGCGGGGTCAGCTGCACCACCCGCACGCCGTCGGCGGGGGAGACGTCGATGTCCTCGACGAAGCCGAGCCGCTCCACGTAGAAGGCCTTGGCCCGGTCGACGTCGGCGACCGGGACGGGCACCAGCTCCAGCTTCATGTCCACGACAGCTCCCTCTCCTCACCGGCAGCGCCGTGCCGCCTGCAGGGGAGACGGTGCCGGAGGGCCGGGCTCATCGCTCAGCGGCGGTGGGCGTCGACCACCGTCCGCACCAGGGAGTCGCCGAGGTCCTCGGGATCGCCCTCGAGCAGTCCGGCGTGCCGCAGCGCGGCGACGCCGTGGGTGGCCGTCCAGCACGCCTGCGCCAGGGTGACCGCGTCGGGTGCGTGCAGGGTCCCGGCGTCGAGGCACTCCTGCGCCGCGGCGACCACCAGGCCGAAGGACCGCTCGCGGCTCTGCTCACGGGTCGTCCGGCCGGGGACGAACCCGGGGATCGCCGGGCCGAACATGACCGAGAAGAACGCCGGCTCGGCGACGGCGAAGCGGCGGTAGGCGCGCGCGAGCACGACCAGCCGCTCCGGGTCGCCCGCCGGTGAGGGGTCGGCCGCCGAGGCCGCGCGGACGGCGTCGCCGAGCCGGCGGAAGCCCTCCGCGTAGAGCGCGTCGGCGAGACCCGGCTTGCCGCCGAAGAGCGTGTACACCAGCTGCGTCGAGCCGCCGGCCGCAGCGGCCAGCCGCCGCAGCGACAGCCCGTGCGGACCCTCCTCGGCCAGCACCCGCGCGGCGATCTCGACCACCCGGGTGCGGCGGTCGTCGTCGGTGGGCGGCTCGGGCCACGAGCCGGATGACACTGTCATGACACTGTTATACCCTCGCCGTCATGCCCTCCGTCATCGACACCGACTACCTCGTCGTCGGCAGCGGCGCCACGGGGCTGGCGTTCGCCGACACGCTGCTCGACGAGACCGACGCACACATCACGATCGTCGACCGGCACGGCAAGCCCGGCGGCCACTGGAACGACGCCTACCCCTTCGTCACGCTGCACCAGCCCTCGGCCTTCTACGGCGTCAACTCCACCGAGCTGGGCACCGGCCGCAAGGACACCACCGGCCTCAACCGCGGGCTGTACGAGCTCGCCTCGGGCCCGGAGATCAGCGGCTACTACGACCGGCTCGTGAGCAGCCGCCTCGTCCCGAGCGGGCGGGTCTCCTACCACCCGATGTGCGAGTACGAGGGGGCAGGCCGCTTCCGCTCGCTGCTGTCCGGCGCCGTCACGCAGGTGCAGGTGCGCGACAAGGTCGTCGACGCCACCTACAACAGCCCGTCGGTGCCCTCGACCTCCACGCCGTCGTTCGCCGTCGCGCCCGGGGTGCAGCTGGTGCCGCCGAACGCGCTGCCGGGCCTGTGGAGCCGGCAGCAGTCGCCGCCGAGCCGCTTCACCGTGCTGGGCGCCGGCAAGACCGCCATGGACACCTGCGTCTGGCTGGTCCAGGCCGGGGCCGACCCGGACGCGATCACCTGGGTCGTCCCGCGCGACTCGTGGCTGATCAACCGGGTGACCACCCAACCCGCGCCGGAGTTCTTCGACGAGGTGATCGGCGGGCAGGCCGACCAGATGGCCGCCTTCGCCGAGGCCACCTCCACCGAGGACCTGTTCCTGCGGCTGGAGGCCTGCGGTGCGCTGACCCGCGTCGACCGCGAGCGCACCCCGGGGATGTTCCACCTGGCCACGGTGGCCCCCGGCGAGGTGGAGGTGCTGCGCCGCATCCGCGACGTCGTCCGGCTCGGGCGGGTCCGCGCGCTGGAGACCGGCCGGATGGTCCTCGACGACGGCGAGGTCGCCGTGCCGCCGGACACCCTGTTCGTCGACTGCACCGCCTCGGCCGTCCGGCGCCGCCCGGTCCAGCCGGTGTTCCAGGGCGACCGCATCGTGCTGCAGATGGTGCGGCTGCCCCAGCCGGCCTTCAGCGCGGCGCTGATCGCCTGGGTGGAGGCGCACCGCGACGACGAGGAGGAGAAGAACCGGCTCTGCGGGCCGGTGGCGTTCCCGCACACCCTCGACGACTACGCCGGCGCGACGATGACCACGATGTGGAACCAGTTCCACTGGTCGCAGGACCGCGAGCTGCGCCGCTGGATCCGTGGCAGCCGCCTGGACGGCTTCAGCAAGCTCGTCACCGCCGTCGACCGGGACGACGAGCACCGGCAGGCGGTGCTCGCCCGGTTCCGTGAGCAGGCGGTGGCCGCCATGGGGAACCTGCCTCGGCTGGCCGGCGCGACGGCGGGCTGACCAGGGCGGTAGGTCGTCACCCCGCCGTGACGGACCGGTCCGCGCTGCGGAGCGACCCGCCGCCTTCGGCGAGCCCGGTGCCGGAGCACCCCTCCTCGTGGCGCCCGCCGCGGCGTACGGTCCCCCGCCCCGGGGCCCGACGTCGTGGAGGACGGCCGGTCGGGCGGTCGTCCCGTCGGCCCCGCACGGGGACACGGGGGTCGTCATGCGCCTGCTCCGTCGCTCTGCCCTGCTCACCGCCGCGGTGCTCGTCGCCGTCGGCACCGCCGGCCCGGCCGCGGCCGCCCCGCCGCGGCCGGGGGAGTGTCCGGTGCCCTACACCGCGGCCGACCAGTCGCAACTGGCGCAGGCCCTGGCCGACGCCACGCCCGAGGACGACGTCGCGGAGGACCACCAGGCGACCGCCGCGGGTGCCTTCGCGCGGTACGACCGCAACGCCGACGGCCTGCTCTGCTACATCCCGATCGGCAAGGTGGGCTACGTCAACGTCATCGACGACGTCGTCCGCGGCCGCGCCTGAGTCCGGTCCCGGGGCCGTGCGCGCGGCTCCGGGACCGCGCGCCTGGCCCTCCGCCGCGGGCCGCCGCTAGGGTCGGCCGCGCCCGGCGATCCGCTGGCAGACGGGGCGGCGATGACAGGTGCAGCACACGTCCGCTTCTCGGTCCTGGGGCCGCTCCAGGTCGAGGACGGCGAGGGGCCGCTCGCCGTCGGCGGGCACAAGCCGCGCACCCTGCTGGCCGTCCTGCTCGTCGCCCGCGGTGACGTCGTCGCCGCCGACCGGCTGGTCGCCGCGGTGTGGGGGGACACCCCACCCGACGGCGCCCTGACCGCCCTGCGGGCCTACGTCTCCCGCCTGCGCGGCGTCCTCGGGTCCGCCGCCCCGCTGCGGCACCGCCCGCCCGGGTACTGCCTGTCCCTGGAGGCCGCGACCCTGGACGCCGCCGAGTTCGAGGAGCGGGTCCGCAGCGCCCGGGCCGCCGCCGCCGCGGGGGACCACGGGCGGGCGCTGGCCGACCTCGACGCCGGGCTCGCCCTGTGGCGGGGCGAGGCCCTGGCCGAGTTCGCCGACGAGGAGTTCGCCGTGGCCGAGGCGGCCCGGCTGACCGAGCTGCGCCGGGGCGCCGTCGCCGACCGGGCCGACGCGCTCGTCGAGCTCGGCCGGGCGGCCGAGGCGGTGCCCGAGCTCGAGGCGCTGGTGCGCGCGCACCCGTCCTGGGAGCGGCCCGCCGTCGCCCTCATGCGCGCGCGGTACGCGACCGGACGCCAGGCGGACGCGCTCGCCGCCTACCACGAGCTGCGGGCCCACCTCGGCGACGAGCTGGGGGTCGAGCCGGCCGCGCCCGCGCAGGAGCTGTACCGGCGGATCCTCGTCCACGACCCCGCGCTCGCCGCGACGCCGTCGCCGGGGAACCTCCCGCGCCGGGCCAGCGGCTTCGTCGGGCGGGAGCGGGAGGTCGAGCGGGTGCTGGCCGAGCTGCGCGCGGGGCCGCTGGTCACCCTGACCGGCGTCGGCGGCGCGGGGAAGTCCCGGCTGGCGGTGGAGGTCGCGGCCCGGGACCGGTCCCGCTTCCCCGACGGGGCGTGGCTGTGCGAGCTCGCGGCCCTCCCCGACGGCAGCCCGGTGGGCGACGCGGTCTCCGCCGCGCTGGGCATCCGGCAGCGGTCGGGGCTGTCCATCGAGCAGACCGTGCTGGAGTACCTGCGCGGACGCGCGCTGCTGCTGGTCGTGGACAACTGCGAGCACGTGCTGCCGCACGCCGCGGCGCTGGTCGCCGAGATCGTGCAGCACTGTCCCGGGGTGGTGGTCCTGGCGACCAGCCGGGAGCCCCTCGCCGTCGAGGGCGAGCAGGTGTGGCCGGTGCCCCCGCTGCCGCCGGCGGACGCCACCGCGCTGTTCGTCCAGCGGGCCCGGGCGGCGACGCCGGACTTCCGGCTCGACCCGGCCACCGCCGACGCCGTCGCGACCATCTGTGCCCGGCTCGACGGGCTGCCGCTGGGCATCGAGCTGGCCGCGGCCCGGATGCGGGTCATGAGCCCGGGGGAGGTGGCCCGCCGGCTCGAGGACGCCCCGCTGCTGGGCGGCGGGCGCGGGCCCGTGCCGCGGCACCAGAGCCTGGTCGCCGCGGTCGAGTGGTCCTACCGGCTGCTCTCCGAGCCCGAGCAGCGGCTCTTCCGCGGCATGTCGGTGTTCGCGGGGGGAGCCGACCTCCGCGCGGTGCACGGCGTCGTCGACCCGGGGGCGACCGAGGACGACGTCCTCGACCGGCTGACCCGGCTCGTGGACCGCTCCATGGTGGAGGTCCGCAGCGGCGTCCACAGCCGCTACCGCCTGCTGGAGACGCTGCGTGCCTACGGCCGGGCGCGCACCGACGCCGCCGGGGAGGCCCCGGACCTCGCCCGGAGGCACGTCGGCTACCACGTGGACCTCGCCGAGCGGGCGGGGCGGGGACTGCAGGGGCCCGACGAGCGGGCCTGGGCGGCGGACGCCCTCGGCGTGTACGACGACCTGCGCGCCGCCTTCACGCGGGCCGCGGCCGACCGCGCGTGGGACGCGGCCCTGCGGCTGGTGGCGGCCGTGCCGGAACTGGTGCACCTGCGGGTCGGCTACGAGGCCTACGCGTGGGCCGAGCAGCTGCTGCCCGTGGTCGACCCGGCCCACCCCGCCTACCCGGCCGCCGTCGGCGCCGCCGCCCGGGGCGCGTGGAACCGCGGCGACTTCACCCGGGCCGTCGCGACCGCGCGCCTGGCCGGCGACCGGGTGCCCCCGCCCGGGACCGCGCGCATCGCCTACCCCGGTGACGTGCTCGCCGACGTGGCGCTCTACGAGGGCGACGTCGGGACGGCGCTCGCGCACTACACGGCCGAGGCCGGACGCGCCCGCGCCGACGGCGACCGCATCCGCCTGGTGTGGACGCTCTACTACGTCGCCGTCTGCCACGCGGTGGACCGCCGGCCGGAGCGGGGGCTGGAGGCCGCGCAGGAGAGTCTCGAGGTCGCCGAGGCGACGGCCAACCCGACGGCGCAGTCGATGGCGCGCTACGCGCTGGGACTGGTGGTCAAGAAGTCCGACCCCGACCGTGCCCTGGCCCTGTTCGACCAGGCGGAGGAGCTGGCCGCGGCCGTGCGCAACTTCTGGTGGCAGGGCATCGCGATGATGGAGGCGGCGGCCACCCGGGCGGTGCACGGCGACCCGGTGGTGGCCGCGCGGGCGCTCGGCGCCGTCCTCGCGCACTGGGACCGCGTCGGGGACGCCACCCAGCAGTGGCTCAACCTGCGCTACGTCGCCCGGCTGCTGCAGCGGGTCGACGCGACGGAGGACGCCGCCGCCCTGCACGGGTTCCTCCTCGCCGCGGGCAAGCCCTCACCGATGGGCCCGCCCGGTCCCGCGGCGCCCGTCGTCGCCGACGTGCGCGCGGTCGAGGCGGCCGCCGTCGCGCACGCGCGCGCCGCCCTCGGCCGGGTCGTCGCCGGGCCGGTCCCGTCCGGGCGTGCATGACCCTGCATGCGGGGTGCAGCCGGCCTGCAACGCGCCGGCACCACGGTCGGTCCACCGCGGGACGACCCGCACGACCCTCCTGAGGACGAGGAGCAGACCGATGACCGACACCGTCGACGCGACCACCGCCGACCGCGTGCTCAAGACCCGGCACCGGGCGATGTGGGCGCTGGGCGACTACCCGTACGTGGCCCGGGACCTCATCCCGGAGCTGGGCCGGGTCCTGGTCGCCGCGGCCGGGGTGACCCGCGGCGACCGCGTGCTCGACGTCGCGGCCGGGACCGGCAACGCCGCCGTCCCCGCCGCGCTGACCGGTGCCGAGGTCGTGGCCTCCGACCTCACCCCGGAGCTGTTCAACGCCGGGCGGGAGGCGGCGGCGCGCGCCGGGGTGGAGCTGACGTGGGAGGAGGGCGACGCCGAGGCGCTGCCCTACGCGGACGCGAGCTTCGACGTCGTCCTGTCCTGCGTCGGTGTCATGTTCGCGCCGCACCACCGGCGGGCCGCCGACGAGCTGGTGCGCGTCTGCCGCCCGGGCGGGCGGATCGGCCTGGTCAGCTGGACGCCGGAGGGCTTCGTCGGCGAGATGTTCCGGGCGATGAAGCCCTACGCCCCCCCGCCCCCGCCCGGCGCCCAGCCGCCGCCGCTGTGGGGCGACGAGCAGCACGTGCGCGAGCTGCTCGGGGACCGGGTCACCGACGTCGTCGCCCGCCGGCAGACCGTGACGGTGGGCGGCTGGGAGTCGCCGGAGGCGTGGCGGGACTCGTGGAAGGCGGTGTACGGGCCGACGATCGCCACCTACCGCAGCATCGCCGACGACCCGGAGCGGACCGCGGCCCTCGACCGCGACCTCGCCGCCCTGGCCCAGCGGTACGACCGCGGCACCGGGTCCACCGTGCTGGAGTGGGAGTACCTCCTGCTGACCGCCCGGCGCGCCTGACCGGCCCGGCGGCCCGGCGCCGGCCCGCCGTCCGGCGGACCTCAGCCGGTCGACGTCAGCCGGTGGGGGTGGCCGCCTGCTCGGCGAAGCGGCGGCGGGCGTCCTCCAGGGCGGCGACGGCCTTCGCCCGCTGCTCCCAGCCGCGGGTCTCGGCCGACTTGCCCGGGGTCAGCGCCTCGTAGATCTCGAAGAAGTGCCAGATCTCGGCGATCTGGTGCATCGGGACGTCCTCGAGCTCCTGCAGGTGCTTCTGCCGCGGGTCGGTCGCGGGGACGCAGAGCAGCTTGGCGTCCGGGCCCTGCTCGTCGTTCACCCAGAACACGGCGATGACCCGGGCCCGCACCAGGCAGCCGGGGAAGGTCGGCTCGCCGAGGAGGAGCAGGGCGTCGATGGGGTGGCCGTCCTCGGCGAGGGTGTCGGGGACGAACCCGTAGTCGCCGGGGTAGCCGGTCGCGGTGAACAGCATCCGGAGCAGCCTGATCCGGCCGAGACGGTGGTCGTACTCGTAGCGGTTCCGCGAGCCCTTGGGGACCTCGACGATCACGTCGGTTTCCACGGACACCTCTCCTCCGGCGGTGGGGCCCCCGACACTCGCCGAGCGCCCCGCGCGCGTCAACCGGAGCGCCCCGACAGGGCGGTGACCACGGCGGTGACCCGGCGGGCGCGGGTCTCGGGCCGCTTGGCGTCGGTCACCGACCGCACGTGCTCCTTGCGGTGGCTGGGCGCCAGCCGGTCGAAGGCCTCCCGCACCCCGGCCGCGGCGAGCGCCTCGGTCAGGTCGGGCGGCACGTCGACGGTGCGCTCGGCGGTGTCGGGGGTGACCAGCACCTCGACGGTGTCCCCGGTCTCGACGCCGAGGGCGGTCCGGCGCTCCCGGCTGAGTCCGATCAGGTTCTCCCCGCCCATCCGGGCGAGCCGTGCCTCGACGGTCACCGGGCCGATCGTGATCCGGACGGGGAACGCCCGCCCGGCGCCGAGGCCGGCCACCTGGTCGTCGGTGAGCACGATCGCCGCCGCCGGACCGCGGGGCTCGAGGGTCGTCGTCAGTCGCAGCTCGGGAGGCACGCCGGACAGCCTGACCTGCCGGGTGTGCTGACGGAAGGGCCCCGGTCCGGCGTCCTCAGGCGGCCAGCCGGTGGTGGTGGCAGCGCCCGCCGGCGGTGGCGCGGGCGGCGCAGGGCGCACCGGCCCGGGTCACCCCGCCGCTGTCACCGCAGCGAGCGGGCCGCGCGGGCTGCTCGACGACCAGCGCCGGACGGGGGAAGGGCAGGACGACGGCGTCCGGCTCCGGCGCCGCCGCGGACTCCACGCCACGCCTCGTGGCGGGGCCGACGGTGGGAGCCGGGGCCCGGCGGCCGGCGCGGCGGTGCAGGGCCGAGGCGGCGGTGAGCCCGGCGGTGAAGGCGGCGAGGGCGGTGGCGACGTGGCTGGCGCGCATGCCGTCCTCATCGGCCGACGGCGCCCGGCCGGGAACGCGGGAGCCCCGTGCGCCCCACGCGTCACGGGGACCACCACGGCCTCCCTGCAGTAACGGAACCGGACCGGAGGTTGTCCACTCCGACCAGGGGTAACGCACGTCACGTTCCTCCAGCACGTCCTGACACGACGAAGGGAGACGAGCGATGACGACGAAGGTCGAGAAGTCGATCCAGGTCGACGTGCCCGTGCGCACCGCTTACGACCAGTGGACCCAGTTCGAGGACTTCCCCCACTTCATGGGCGGGGTGAAGGAGGTCCGCCAGCTCGACGACCGGCGGCTGCACTGGGTCGCGGAGATCGCCGGCGTCCGCCGCCAGTGGGAGGCCGCGGTCCTCGAGCAGGTACCCGACCAGAAGGTGGCCTGGGCCGCCACCGGGGGTGCCACCAACGCCGGCGCGGTCCGGTTCGAGCCCGCCGGGGCCGGCTCGACGATCGTGTACCTGGAGCTGGAGTACGAGCCCGAGGGCCTGGTGGAGCAGGTCGGCGACAAGCTCGGCATCGTCGAGCGGCAGGTGCGGTCCGACCTCGAGCGGTTCAAGGAGCTGGTGGAGAGCCAGGGCTACGCCAGCGGCGCGTGGCGCGGGTCGATCAACGAGGAGCTCGACGTCGGCACGCCGACCACCGAGACCGCCTTCCAGTCCCACGGGGACAGTGGCAAGGCCGGCGTGTCGGGCAAGGTGGTCGCCGGTGCGGCGGCGGCCGTGGCCGGTGTCGCGGCCGCGGCGGCGGCCGTGGCGAGCTCGTCGGGCGGGCAGGAGGAGACCCGGCCGGTGGAGCAGCCCGTGGGGCAGCCGGAGGGGACCGTGCAGCCGCAGGAGGTCACCGTCGTCGACCAGCCGCCGCCGGACGCGGTGGTGCGCGACGACGTCCTCGTGCCGGAGTCCGACCCGGAGGGCTACACGACGCCGACGTCGACCGAGGGCGTCGAGCGGGGTGTCCGCGGCGACGGCGACGACCCGATGATCGGCGGCGGCAGCCGCTGACCGGCCCACCGGCCGGGTGCCCGCACGCGGCGGGCACCCGGCCGGCTGCGGTCAGGCCTGGCCGGTGACGCGGCCGGTGAGCCGGCCGGCGGCGCGCTGGATCTGCGCGTAGTCGCCGTAGCCGGCGCCCACCACGTACCCGGTGCCCGCGCCCAGCCCGAACGTGGTCAGGCGCACGATCCGCCGGCCCTTCTTCTTCAGCCGGTGACCGGCCTCGGCGACCTCCTCGGGCACCGCCCCGACGGCGCGCTCGGCGCGCATCGCGGCCCGCAGCCCGGTCTGGCCCAGCTCGGCCCCGGCCTCGGCGACCCGGGACACCGCGGTGGTGGCCAGCTCGCCGCTGGAGAGGAGCGCCTGGCGGGCCACGACGGCGCCCTCGTCGACCGCCTGCCGTACCGCGGCGCCCGTGCCGGCCAGCAGCGGGGCGACCGCCAGCGCGCCCCGGCGGGTGGCCCCGAGCACCTGCGCGGCGGCCGCGGACGCGACCGGGCCGGCCGCCGTCGCACCACCGCGGGTGACGCCGAGCACCTGCTGGGCGGCGGTGCTCACGGCCGGGGCGACCCCGGCCGCGCCCGCGCGGGCCGCCTCGCGTGCCTGCTCGGTGGCGCTGAGCACCACCGGCGCCACCCCGGCGGCGAGCTGCTGCAGCCGGGCCCGGCCGGCGACCGGGGCCGCCTTCGCCCGGCGACGGGCGCGGCGGCCGGCCTTCGCGGCCTTCGCCGCCGAGCGGCCGGCCGTGCGCGAGGCCGTGCGGGAGGCCTTGACCCGGGCCCGCCGGGCGCTGCGGGAGAGCTGGACGGTGGGCTGCCGCCGGCGGCGGACCAGCGAGAAGCCGACCGCGCCGGCGGCCAGCAGCGCCGCCGCCGCGGCGGCGATGCGGCCGGTCCCGCCGCCCGAGGTGTCCTCCGCCCGGCCGAAGTCGCGGTCGCCGGGCTGGGCCACGGGGGGCGGCGGCGTCGGCGGCAGCGCCTCCTCGTCGACCGTGGGCAGGGTCGGGGTGGGCTCGGCCGTCGTGGTGGCCGCCGGCTCGGCGCCCTCCGCCGGGAGCAGCGTGCCGGAGGTCGCCGTCGTCGCGGGGATCCCGTAGTGGCGGTACAGCGCCTCCTCCTGGTCGGTGGTCAGCTCGCGGCTCTCGCCGAACCGGGGGGCGCCGTCGACCAGGCCGCGCTCGACGGTCACCTGCACCCGCCCGCCGTCCCCGGTGGCGCCCACCAGGGGGACGACGACGGTGGCGCCGGCGTGCTCGGCGTAGAGCCACTCGGGACGGCCGGTGTCCTCGTCGGCGAGCAGGTGCGTCACCGTGCCGATCTCGTTGCCGTCGCGGTCCACGACCGGCTTGCCGATCCAGTCGATCACCTGATCCCGTTCGGGCAGTGTCATGGCTGTCTCCCCACCTCGTGGCCGGACCCCGCTGGCCCGGCTCGGCCGCGTCCGACCGCCCCTACCCCGCGACCTCGGGCCCAACCGACCCCGTGCACGCGCCGGCGACCGGCCTGCGACGACGCTCGGCACGCGTGTCCGCGGTCGCTCGTACGGGCTGACGGGGTGCGGTGGCGAGGTTCCCCACCGTGACCGAACCGGGATGTCCGCGCGTCTTGTGACGGTGATCACGGCTCACTACGGTCCCCTCCGATGGTCACCAGATCAGGTGATCACGATCACACGGGGTGAGTAGTGGCGAGTGCCCGGAACGTCGTGCTGGCTGTCCTGACGAGTCTCCTCGTCGTCCTCTCACTGCCGCCGTCGGTGGCGGTGGCGGGGCCCAGCGCGGGACCCCCGGGCACGCTCGCGGTCTCGATCCGGACACCGCACGGGGTGCCGGCGAGCGTCCTCCTCGTCGGGAGCAGGGAGCGGTCCGTCGCCTCCAAGGCAGCGGCGGGGACGTCGAGCACCGTGACCGTCCCGACCGCCCCGGGCACGGTGCGGGTGGAACCGCAGCCGGTCGTCTCCGCCGGACGCCTGTACGTCGGGACGGCAGCGAGGCCGACGGTCACCGTCCGGTCCGGGGTCGCGGCGACCGTGGCGGTCACCTACGCGGCGGCCGGGGTGGTGCGCGACCTCCACGTGACCGACGTCGGCCCGTCCTCGGTCGCCCTCGCCTGGACGGCGCCGGGCGGTACCACGGTCAAGGTCCGGCGCGTGCTGCTGGACGGGACGAGCGCGCCGAACGAGGGTCAGGGGACGCTGCTGGTCACGAGGGGGGCGACGGCGGTCGACGAAGGTCTGGAACCCGGTCGCCAGTACGCCTACTCGCTGACCGAGCGCGTCGCCCAGGGCTGGACACCTCCCGTCACCGTCGTCGTGGGCACCCCGTCCGGGGCGGCGGACGACGCCACCTTCGTCGCCTCCCCGGGGACCCTCCTGGCGACCGCCCAGGACGTCGTGAGCGCCGCCACCACCGGTGACGGGGTGACGGTGGTCCTGGCCGACCAGGTGACGACGCCGGCCCCCGGGACGGCCGTGGTCCTCCCCGTCTCCGACGTGCTGCCGGGAGGCTTCCTCGGGACGGTGCAGGAGGTGGGGACCGACGGGCGGCGGCTGCGGCTCGCCGCGGGCGGACTCGCGGACGCCTTCGACTACTACGCGCTGGACGTCCCGGACATCGCCGGTGGGGGCGACGACGGCGGTGGCGTCGCCGCTGCCGCGGCCGCGCCGTCCTCCGGCCAGTCCGGCGGGCAGCCGCCGTCGAGGGAGCAGCGGGAGGAGGCGGCAGCCCGGGCCGCCCCGGCCGCCGCGGCTGCCGGGGCGCAGATCGCTGCAGGGGCGGCGGTCGCAGCAGTCGGCGTGGACTGCGACGACGCGAGCGAAGCCTCCGTCGAGTTCTCTCCCTCCGTCTCGCTCGGCGGTCGGTTCTCGGCGCACGTGGACAAGTACCGCGTCCTCGGGGTCGACGTCCCCACCGGAGCCAGCCTCGACATGGAGCTGTACGCCGACGTCACCGCCGCCGTGGCGGTGGCGACGAGCCGGACGGTGACCTGCGGCCTCGACCTCCCCGACTACAAGAGGAGCCTGTCCGCGTACCCCGTGCCGCTGGCCTTCGTCTTCACGCCCACCGTGGAGATCACCGTGACCGGCGAGGTCAGGATCCGGGACATCGGCGTGAGCGCGCGTGCCGGCTTCCGCGTCGCCGGGCACTTCGGCGCGACGTCGGGCTCGTCGTTCACCGGGAGCCCGGTCCACCACGCGACTCCGCTGACCCCCGTCGCGGAGGCCAACGGGGAGGTCCGGCTCCAGCTCGGTGGCGACGTCCTCGTCGGGCCCGGCGCCGCGAGCGAGGGCGCCGGTGTCGTCGCCGGGGTGGGCGGGGAGCTCAAGCCCCTGGACGCCTCCTTCCGTCCGGAGTTCTCGGTGGGTCACGGCCGGTTCAACGCGTGCGTGGAGGCGAGTGCCGCCCTCACTCTCGGCGTGCACGTCACGGCGAAGGCGTGGCTCGGGTCGTGGAGTGTGTCGCGCACGGTCTCCCCCGAGGCACTGCAGAGGACCTTCCAGTACCCCGGCTCGCCGTGGCACCTGCCGAGCGGCTGCGACGAGGCGCCGGCGGTCGACCCGGGGACGACACTGCTCGGCCCGGGAGTGACGAAGGTCGGTGACTCGGTCGGAGGCAGCGCCGACCAGTGGGGGCACGTCGAGGGCTTCGTGCCGGGGCAGAAGACCTGGGTGTTGAGCACCGGCGTGATGGCGCACGCCGTCGGAGCACCCGGGGACTTCGCCAGCACGGGCCTCGGCGCGCCGGGTGACGAGATGCTCAGCGCCATGTCCGGCCGTCCGACGTACGACGCCGCGTACTACCAGGTGACCCTCGTCCCGACCGGGGACACCCTCCACGTGCGGTACGTCTTCGCCAGCGAGGAGTACCCCGAGTACGTGGGCAGCCCGTTCAACGACGTGATGGGTGTCTTCGTCGACGGCGTCAACTGTGCGACCGTCCCCGGCACGTCCACCCCCGTGTCGGTGAACACCGTCAACCCGTGGTCCCACGCGGACCACTACGTCGACAACCAGAACGGCGCTGCCGGCTATGCCACCAGCATGGACGGCCTGACGGTCCCCCTGACCTGCTCCGTCCCCGTGACACCCGGGCAGCCGGTGACGGTGCGCATCGCCGCGGCGGACAGCAGCGACAGCATCCTCGACAGCGCTGTGGCTCTCGTGGACGGCGGGATCTGGACCGACTGACGGTGTGCGCCGGCGCCCGACGATCGACGAGACCAGCAGCAGCTTGACCAGCCAGTCACCGGCGTGGATCGCCGCCTGCTGCCAGGGCACCCTCTCGTGCACCACCGACCCGGTCAGCAGCACCACCGGGAAGGCGGCCCACAGGCCGGCGCCCAGCACCAGCGCCTGCCGCGGGCCGCGCACCGGGAGCCGGTCGGCGAGCGCCGAGACGGCGGTGGCGACGACGCCGCTGCGGACCAGCTCCACCGGTGCGACGACCGCCGGCGACGGGCCCGGCCCGGCGTAGGCCTCGTCGAGGCGGGCCAGCCGCTCACCGAAGGCGGTGTACCAGGCGGAGCTCGCGGCGAACGACGCGCCGGCCGCGGCGGCGACGCGGGCGGCGCTCACCACGCGCGCCGGCCGTCGGGCCGCGCGCCGGGCACGGGGCCCTGCCGCGGGGTGGTGCGGAGCTCGTCCACGTCTGCCTCCTCGGATCGGCGTCGACGGGGAGACCGGCCGCGTACGGCGGAGTCATCGGTCCGGCGCGCCGAGTCCCGCGCCGTCCTCAGGAGCGCATCGCCTCGCGGACCTCGCGCAGCGAGGGGTTGGTCAGGTACCGCCCGCGGACGACGACGGTGGGGGAGACCTCCCAGCCCTGCGGGTGCCGGGACCGGACCTCCGCGGCCGCCTCCGGGTCGTCGGCGAAGCGGACGGAGCGGTGCGGCAGCCGGGTCAGGCGCATCTTCGCCCGCAGCTTCGTCGAGTACGGGCACCCCGGCTTGTGGTAGACGACGACGGGCTCGTCGGTCATGGCCCCTCCCGCTGTGGCGACGTCGACCCCCGCTGGGGGAACGGTGGCAGCCGCGCTCCCCGCCGGACAAGGCGTGTCGTCACCGATGAGTCCCGGCCGTCCCCGCGGTCGGAGGCAGCATGGACTCCCTCGACGCCACGTTCACCGCGCCCCTGGAGAAGGACGGCGCGTTCCCGACCTTCGTCACCGTGCCCGGCTCGGCCGAGCTGTTCGGCACCCGCAAGGCGGTGAAGGTGGCCGGCACGGTGGACGGGCACTCCTTCTCCGCCACCTGCATGCCCTCGGGGCAGGGGCCGCACTGGCTGCCCCTGCGCAAGGCCGTCTGCGCCGCGATCGGCAAGGACGCCGCGGGCCAGGAGGTCACCGTCCACCTGCAGCAGCGCCTCTCCTGAGCGCTCGTGCTCTGCCCACACCGGCGGGGCAGAGCACTAGCGGGCGGGGGATCCCGTCCCGAGGGCGAGCTCCCGGGCGCCGGCGTCGGCCATCAGCACCTCGGGCAGCCCGGCCAGCGCCGCCCGCATCGCGTCGGCGCCCCCGAACTGGAAGCCGAGCTGGGTCGCGTAGCAGGCGCAGGCGACGGCGCGCCGGCCCCGGTCCTGGGGCAACTCGAGCGGGGTCAGCCCGGCGGGCACGTCGGGACCCGGGACGGCGGCGGGGTCGCGCAGCACGTAGGGCGCGTCCCGCCACCACAGCACCGGCCGGCCGGTGCCGGCGACCGCGCGCAGCACCTGCAGGTGGTCGACGTGCCCGCCCAGCGCCTGCGGGGCCAGCCACAGGTCACCGGGCACGGCCTCCAGCAGGTCGCGCACGGTGCGCCACACGTCGTCCCCGGCGTGGACCCCGGCGAACAGCTCCGCGGCGCTCCCGTACCCCCGGTGCGGCGCCTCGGGCAGGTCCAGGTGCAGCGGCGTCGCGCCGAGCACGGTCATCGCGGCGGCGTCCTCCTCCCGCCGCAGGGCCATGTAGTCGACGTCGGCCGGCAGCCCCTTGTCCAGTTGGCAGGCCAGCGCGAACCCCTCCGGGTCGGGCACGCTGCGGGTGAAGCAGGTGACCACGGTGACCGCGTGCCCGGCGTCGGCCAGCGCGGCCAGCGTCCCGCCCACGGAGAACGCCGCGTCGTCGAGGTGCGGGCTGACGGCGGTGACGTTCACAGCAGGTGCGCCGCGGAGCGGAACCGGCACGAGAGGTCCACCTCCGGCGGCACCGTCCAGTCCGCCGACGGGGGCGTCCCCGCCACCGAGCGGTAGACGTCGTCGACCGAGGCGGCCAGCACCGGCCACGAGTAGAGCCGGCGCACCTCCTCGAGCGCCGTCGTCGCCAGCCGCTCCCGCAGCGCGGCGTCGGCCAGCAGCCGGTCGAGCGCCGCGCGCAGCCCGGCGACGTCGCCCGGGGTGTGCAGCAGGCCGTTCTCCCCGTCGCGCAGGCAGTCGACGACGCCGACCGAGTCGGTGCTCACCGTGGGCAGCCCGCTGGCCATCGCCTCGAGCAGCGTGTTGGAGAACCCCTCGCTGTAGGTGGGGCTGACGAAGACGTCGGCGCGGCGGTACACCGCGGGCGCCTCGTCGGGTGGGACGTAGCCGAGGAACGTCGTCCGCCCGTCGGCGCGGGCCCTCGCCTCGTCGAGGTCGGGGCCGATGCCGGAGACCACCAGCCGCACCCCGCCGGGCAGCGCCTCGAGCAGGTCCAGCACGCCCTTGCGGCGGTCGACGCGGCCGTGGAACAGCAGCACCGGCGGGTCCTGCAGCGAGCCGAGCGGCCGCTCGGCCGGGGAGAACCGTCGGGTGTCGGTGGCGCCCGGGACGATCGTGAACCGGGCCGGGTCCGAGCCCAGGTTGCCGACCACCTCGTCGCGGAAGCTGGCGCTGCCGATGAGCACGGCGTTCGAGGCGTCGACGACGGCGCGCATCGCGTGCGCGTGGGTGGTGCAGCAGGTGCCCACCCAGTGCCCGTCGCCGCCCTGGATGCTCACCACCGCCGGCAGCCCGGTCTCCCGCGCGGCGGCGAGCACCGCCAGGCCCGGCGGGTAGCCGTACTGGGCGTGCAGCACGTCGAACGGGCGCTGCGCGTGCAGGTCGACCACCGTGCGCACGATCTCGTCGACGTCGCCCTCCCAGTCGGCGGGGACGACGGTCTCGCCGCGGCTGGGCAGCGCGTGCACCTGCACGCCGGCGGGGACGCGGCCGGGCGGGGGCGGTCCGCCGCCGTAGACGCGGGTGCCGGCCTCGTCGTCGCGGTACTGGCTGACCAGCACCACCTCGTGGCCGAGCGCGACCAGCTCGCGCAGCAGGTTCTCCGCGTAGACGCTCATCCCGCTCACCGCCGGCCAGTAGCGGCGGCTGACGAAGCAGATCCTCACGCCTGGGCCTCCGCCTTCCGCAGCGTCTCGATCGACCGCGGCACCATCTCGTGCGCCCGGTGCCCGTCGCGGGACAGCTCCAGCGTCACCAGCCGGTCGAACGACGCCTCGCGCAGCGCCCGCAGCACCGCCGGCAGGTCGACGTCGCCCTCGTCGAGCGGCAGGTGGTCGTGCACGCCGCGGCGCATCCCCTCGACGGCGACCGTGCCCAGGTGCGGCGCGAACCGGGTCACCGCCTCCTCCGGCGCGTACGCCCCGGCGACGACGCAGTGCCCGGTGTCCAGCGCCAGCGCGATCCCCGGCGCCTCGGCGGCCAGCCGGGCCCAGCCGTCGCAGTCCTCGACCAGCATCCCGGGCTCCGGCTCGACGGCGAGGGCGTAGGAGCGCCCGCCGTGGCTGTCGACCAGCGCCCGCACGCCGTCGACCAGCCAGCCCCAGGCGGCGTCGCGGTCCACGCCCGGCTGCGGCACGCCGGCCCAGAAGCTCACCGCCTCCGCCCCGAGCACGCCGGCGAGGTCGCAGGCCAGCCGCAGGTAGGCCAGCCGCCGCGCGCGGCCCTCCGCGGAGGCGGTGACCAGCGTCGGCTCGTGCTTGACCCGCGGGTCGAGCAGGAAGCGGGCGCCGGTCTCCACCACCACGCCCAGGCCCAGCTCGTCGCACCGCGCCCGCACCCGCTCGGCCTGGGAGAACGCGTCGTCGGCGAACGGGTCGAGGTGGACGACGTCGAGGGTGAGCGCCACGCCGGCGTAGCCGCAGTCGGCGAGGAACGGCAGCGCGTCCGACAGCCGGTGCGAGGTCAGCCCGTTGGTGTTGTAGGCGTACCGGAGGGCCGTCACCTCTCGAGGACCTCCGCGACCACGTGCCGGCCCGGCTCGCGGTACAGGGCGTACAGCGCACCGACCCGCCGGTCGGCGCCGGCCCGGTCGAACCAGGCCGGCCCGCCCAGGCGCTCCTCGGCCTCGGCGGTCAGGTGCACCCGCGCCCAACCGCCCGGGTCGCCGCCCACGACCGCCAGGCCCTCGTCGTGCTCGATCAGCCGGCGCACGCCGCGCTCGCCGATCCGGCCGTAGGACATCGACTCCACCTCCAGGCCGGTCACCAGCACCTTCGCCGCGATCGCGTCGCCCTCGGAGGGCTGCAGCTCGACCAGCACGTCGTGCCCGGCGGCCTGCACCGCGCCGGTGACGTGCGCGTGCAGGTCCTCCCCGGACCAGGTGGGCAGGTCGGCCAGCGCCACGGTGGACCGGCGGGAGAGCACGGTGTCCTGCAGCAGGTCGACCAGCGCGGCGGTGCCCATCCGGGTCCAGTCGAGCATCGCCTGCAGCGCGCGGTCCTCCTCGACCAGCCGTTCCGGGGGGTGCCCGGTGCGCCAGTGCTCCAGGTAGCCCGGCGGCGTCGCGGGCAGCACGACGTCGAAGGGCCCGTGCATGAACGCCTTGCGGCTGCGGGCCGAGGCGAACTCGTGCAGCGCCTTGCGGACGGCGGTGTCCCGGTCGGGGTGGGCCGCCTCGCCGCACGCCGTCGCCATGACCGGCACCGGCTCCGACCCGTCCCGCGAGCAGCCGACGGCGTAGACGTCGACGACGCCGAAGTCCGTCGCGGCGAGCTTCACGACGACGTCGATGCCCGCGGCGTCGAGCCGGCCGAGCAGCGCCAGCGCGTCGGGGTCGGTGAGCCCGGCCAGGTCGACGACGACGCCGCGGTCCATCGCCCGGAACGCCGTCGCGTTGCCGTCGCGCTGCAGCACCTCCAGCAGCGCGTGGGTGACCGCCCGGTCGGCGTCGAACGCCGCGCCCTGCCCGTTGGTGACGACCGTGGTCAGCCAGCCGCCGGGCGGCGGGGCGCCGGGCAGGTCGTCGGGCGCCGAGGCGACCAGCTCCGCGGGCACGAGCACCGTCTCGCCGTCGCGCAGGCGGGTCATCGGCAGCCACTGCAGCGGCCGGTCGTCGTCGTAGGGGCTGCCCGCCTCCAGGCACAGCGTGCGCGGGTCGGCGACGCGGTCGCGGCCGTGGCGGCGGGTCACCTCCGCGTACGAGCCCTCCTCCCGCTGCACCCCCTGGTGCGCCCGCAGCGACAGCGCCATCTCGGCCATCTCGCCCATCGCGCCGGTGCGGGCCTCCTCGCGGGTGGCGCCGTACCCGAGCCCGCTGCCGCCCGGGTGCCGCTCCGACGGCGGCAGCACGGCCGAGTGCAGCGGCACGTCGAGGACGTCGATGCCCTCGATCGCGAAGTCCTCGACCGGGGTGGGGAAGGAGTCGCGGTACCGCTGCGACGGCGTGACCTCCGTCGTCGTCACAGCTCCTCCAGCGGCACGGGCGCGGCGTCCGGCGGTCCGGACAGCAGCCGCTGCACCAGGTGGACGACGGTGTCGGTGGTGATGCCCGGGACCATCTCGAACGGCGTCGCGACGACCTCGAAGTCGAGCTCGGCGACGACGGCGAGCATCTCCCGCAGCTCCCCGTGCGACAGCGGGATCTGCGCGTGGAACGCCTTGTGCGCGCTCAGGGCCACCGGGTCGCCGTCGGGGGACAGGTCGACCTTGAGCGAGTCGCCGCAGAACAGGATCCCGCGGCGGGCGTCGTGCAGCACCGAGTGCCCGGGGAAGTGGCCGCCGGTGCGGTGCAGGGTGAGGTCGGGAGCCAGGGTGAGGACGTCGTCGGCCGGCCAGGTGACCCGGAAGGCCTTGGTCCAGACGAGGTCGTGCACGTTGACGCACACGACCCGCGGCTCGAGCTCCTGCTGCAGCTGCCACAGCGCGCCGTAGCCGTGCACGTGCGACGACGCCAGCACCGGGAAGCCGCCCTTCTCGGCGGCCATGCGGCGCAGCTCGGCGAGCATGTCGGCGGTGTACCAGGGCGCGCACTCGAAGCCGACCAGGCCGATGTCGGTCTCGACGACCCAGCCGCGGCTGTCGAGGCCGAAGCGCGGCTCGGTGCCGAACTCGGTGACGCCCTCGACGGGGGCCGGCCGCCAGAACCCGGTGACCAGCTCGTCGGCCTGCTTGGCGGTGACGAACTCGAAGCCGTGCTCGGGCAGCGCGTTGCGCACGTCCGCGCAGACCGGGCAGACCGCCGGCCCGGGTGCCGGCCAGCGCTGCCAGTGCCCGCAGTTGGTGCAGGCGTAGGCGGGCAGGTCGGGCAGCAGGCCGCGGTAGGGGTTGGTGTCGACCTGACTGGACACGTGCCGCGCGCCGTCGTCGGCGGCGGGGTCGGTGGCCCGGTCGATGGCGCCGGGCACGTCGGGCGAGCTCACGGGGTCCCTCTCTCCAGAGCGGTGAGGAGCAGGCGGTGCAGGGCGAGGTCGCGGGCGGGGTCGTACGGCCACGCCGTCCCCGCCCGCTCCCGACCGGCGACCGCGGCGGTGAAGGCGGCGAACTGCGCCTCGAACGGCGGGGTGTCGGCGAACGGCACGTCCACCGGGTCGGGGCGGTACAGCGTCAGCGAGCCTCCCGCCGTCTGGCCCATCGTGTCGACGGCGACGGCCATGCCGCGGGTGCCGACCACCTCGAGCCGGCGGCGGGGGAGCGCGTCGGGGGTGTTGAACGCGACGTGCAGGCCCACCAGCACGCCGCCGTCGGTGGCGCCGGTGAGCAGCGCGCCGTCGTCGACGCCGTAGCCGTGCACCCGGGTCTGCAACAGCGCCGACAGGCTGGTGACGTCCTCGCCGAGCAGCGTGCCGACCAGGTCCAGCCCGTGCGGGGCGAGGTCGATCGCCGCACCGCCGCCGGCGCGCGCCGGGTCCACGCGCCAGTTGTCGTGCGGGCGGCCGTCGGGCGTCCAGTCCCCGGGCAGCCAGCAGCAGTAGACGATCCGGACGGCGGTGACCGTGCCCAGCTCGGGCACCAGTTCGCGCAGTCGTACGTGGGCGGGGTGCCAGCGCTGGTCGTAGGCGGTGCCGAGCAGCACGCCGGCCCGCGCGCAGGCGTCGACCAGCGCCTGGGCGTCATCGACGTCGGCGGCCAGGGGCTTCTCGCACAGCACCGCCGTCCCGGCCGCGGCGGCCGCCTCCACCAGCGGCCGGTGCCCGGCGTTCGGGACGGCGACGTAGACCGCGTCCAGGCCGGGGGTGGCGAGGAACTCCGCGAGGTCGGTGCTCCGCCGGGCGCCCTCCACCGGCATCCGGTCCAGCGCGGCGGGGTCGAGGTCGTGCAGCGCCACCACGCGGGCGGCGTCGACGGCGAGCAGGCCGGGCAGCGCGTGGTCGCGGGCCACCCAGCCGCACCCGGCGATGCCCCAGCCGACGGTGCTTCCCGTTCTCACCAGGCCTCCGGGAGGTCGACGAGCAGCCGGCGGCGGGCGGCGTCGGCCGGCAGTGGGTCGGGCCAGCGCGGCGGCAGGTAGGACGAGCGCGGCCCGTACTCGGCGGCGTAGCGCTCGTTCGGCCAGGTGAGCACGCCGTCGCGGTAGAGCGGGTTGGCGACCAGCGGCGGCAGCGGCGCGCCGAGGTCCACCGGGGCAGGGCCGAGCGGGTCGCCGGCCACCAGTGCCACCGCCTCGCTGGCGTGCAGGTCCGCGGCCGCCGCCGGCCGCGGCGGGCGGCCCTCGAGCAGCGAGCGGGTGAGCTCGTCGTCGTCGTAGAGCAGGTCGGTGCCGAGGACCTCGGCGTACCCCTCGGGCGTCAGCGGCTGCCCGTGCGGGTCGGCCACGTGCGCGTGCCCGACGACGACGGTGCCGCCGTCCCCGGCCAACGCGCGCATCGCCGCGGCGGCCGCGGGCTTGTCGCGCAGGAAGTAGAAGGCGTCGTGGCAGGCGACGTACGCCGGGGAGCCGACGTCGAGCGGCGGGGTGGCGGTGAGGTCGGCGCACACGTAGCGCGCCGACGGGCACACGAACCGCCGGGCCAGCCACAGCTTGGCCCACACGACGTCGACGCCGAGCAGGTCGCCCACCCCCCGCCGCGACAGCTCGCGCAGGTGCGCACCCACCCCGCAGGCGACGTCGACCACCGGCCGCCGCCCCGGCCAGTGCGCCTGCAGCAGCGCCAGGCCGGCCAGGTGGGTGGGGTCCGACCAGCGGTGGGCGAAGTAGTCGGCCACCCGGCCCATGCCGAGCAGGTCCATCGCCTCGCGCAGCGTGCGGGCCGCGGGGACCCGGGCCAGCTGGTCCGGCGGGGGCGGCGGCTCGGTCCACCAGTCGTCGGCGTCGGCGAGCAGCAGCACCCGCGCCCGGTCGGTCTCCCCGGCGGCCAGCAGCCCGGCGACCTCCGCGCGCAGGTCGTCACGGCCGGCCCGGAGGTAGGGGATCCCGTCGACGACGGGCACGCCGACCGAGAGCGTCACAGCCCCGCCGCCGCCAGGACGTCGAGGTGGTAGGCCTGCACCGGGCCGGCGTGCACCAGCTCCAGGTCGTCGAGCGCCTGCGACGCGGTGAACGCCGCCGCCCGCGCGTGGTGGTGCACCTGCAGCACCCGGTCGAGGACGTCGGCGGCGTGGAAGGCCCGCGCCTCGGGCACCTCGGCGCCGGCCCGCAGCGCCAGCACCTCGCGCACCTGCCCGGCCACCCCGGGCGGCAGCGCGGCGAGCTCCCGCTCCTCCAGCGTGCCGATCACCCGCTCCAGCGCGTCGCCGAGCAGCACCTCCCCGGCGAACCCGGCGTCGGGCAGGACGACGTTGTGCAGGTGGTGGGCCAGACCCAGCAGGAACGGGGTCACCGGGTCGGCGCCGACCACCGGGGCGACGAGCGTGCCGTAGACGGCGACGGTGAGGCAGTGGTCGCCGTGGCTCTCCGGGGGCTCGACGACGATCCGCGGCCGGCCCGGGGCGGTCGCGCCGGCCCGCGGCTGGGCGTTGAGCGCGCCGGCCAGCGGCGGGGGCGGGCCGGGGGAGCCGAGCGGGCCCAGCGCCGCGCGCAGCCGCTCGCGCAGCACGCTGTCGAGCGGGGCGGAGACCTCGTCGAAGCCGCGCCGCAGCACGGTGAGCGCCTCGTCGTCGGCCAGCCCGGCGGCGGCCAGGACGGCGGCGTCGACGCCGGCGAGCCGCGCCCGGGCGACGGCGGCCGCGGTCTCGGAGAAGGCGACGGTCTCGACGTCCTCGCCGGAGACCAGGCGCGCCCAGGCGCGGGCGAAGGCCTGCTCGGCCAGCGAGCCGGGCGTGCCGGCGACCCGGACGCGCTTGGCGTCGCCGATCTCGGCCAGCAGGGGCCGGAGGCCGGCCAGTGCGGTCAGCGTGCCCGGGGTGTCGAGGGCGGTCACCGGGCGCCGGCGCCGGCGGCCAGCCAGTCGAGCAGCGCGGTCTCCTGACGGTGGAACGCGTGCTCCGGGACGCCGCCGTCGGCGGTCATCGGCGCCTTGAAGAACCAGCCGAGCTGCCGCTGCACGCCGCCCTCGCCGCGCTGCTGCGCGAGGTCGGTCAGCCGGGCCAGCTCGATGGCCAGCGGGGCGGCGAGGATCGAGTCGCGGCACTGGAAGTCGACCTTGACCTGCATCCGCTGCCCGAGGAAGCCGACCAGGTCGATGGCGTCCCAGGCCTCCTTCTGGTCGCCGCGCGGCCGGTAGTAGTCGATGCGGACGACGTGGTCCTCGACCGGGTAGCCCAGGATCGAGTCCAGGACGCTGCCCTTGGTCTGCAGCTTGCTGTTGAGCGAGTCGGGGTCGTCGAGGGCCAGGCCGTCGCGGTTGCCGAGGATGTTGGTGGAGTACCAGCCCTCGACGGTCAGCGACCGGGCGCGGAAGGCCGGGGCGAGCACCGTCTTCATCATCGTCTGGCCGGTCTTGCCGTCCTTGCCGGCGACCGGGACGCCACGCGCCTGCGCCAGCTCCACCAGCGCGGGGACGTCGGCGGCCAGCGACGGCGTGAAGTTGACGTAGCCGACGCCCTCGGCGATGGCGGCGTAGGCGTAGACCATCGCCGGGGTGATGGCGCGGTCGTCGGCGTCGAGACCGCCCTCGAACGCCCCGGCCGACTGCAGCGCCGGGGCGGCCGGGTCGGGCCAGCGCTCGGTGGAGGCGAGGTTGACCAGCACCAGGCCGTCGAGGGCCTCCTCCTCGCGGAAGCGGCGCAGGTCGGCGCGGACGGCGTCCACCTGGGCGCGGCGGGTCTCGGCCAGCACCACGTTGCCGCCGGTCACGTTGCGGCAGAAGTCGGCGTCGCCGGCCGCCGGCCAGGGCGTCAGCGCCGACAGCGCCGGGCCGGCCTCCTCCAGCTGCCGGGAGTCGAGGACACCGTGCTGCTCGGCGGCCTTGCGCAGGTCGGAGCCGTCGAGGTCCCAGCCGCGGACCACCAGCGCCTCGTAGCCGACCAGGCCGGTCGTCTCCTCGACCGGGCCGCCGGCCACCTCCAGGCCCGCGAGCGGCAGCCCGTCTGGGGCCGCGGCCCCGATCCGCAGCAGCTCCAGCCCCGCGACGGCGGTCGTCGCGACCGCACCTCCGAGTCCGACCACAGCGACGCCGACGCGACGGGACCCTTGTGACACCACGACCTCCGCGTTCTCCGGGTGGACGTCCTCCACCTGGGACCGACCCTGGCACAGCGGTTGTGCACCCGCTGGGCGAGAGCGAGATTCTTCTGCACAACCCGGTCGTGCACCGCCCGTCCCTGGACGGGGCGGCCAGGATGGGGGTCCAGCCGCCCAGCCGGAGGTGCCCCCGTGACCGTGCCGTACGCCCAGCAGCCGCCCGCGCCGATGGTGGTGCCGCGCTTCACCGTCCACCAGCGCATCACCGTGATGGTCAACCGCTACGAGGTGCGCGCCGTGCAGCCCGACGGCAGCGAGGGCGGGCTGCTGGCGCTCGCCCAGCAGAAGCGGATGAAGCTGAAGGAGGAGGTGGTCTTCACCGCGGACGAGGCCCGCACCCGTCCGGTCTTCTCCTTCCGCGCCCGCCAGCGGCTCGACGTGCACGCCCAGCACGACGTCTTCGACGAGGGCGGCCGCGTCCTCGGCACCTTCAGCAAGCGGTTCGGCGCGAGCCTGCTGCGCTCGACCTGGACGCTGTCGGCCCCCGGCCTGGAGGCCGTCGGCCGGGAGCGCCGGCCGTTCCTCGCGATCCTGCGGCGGGTGTGGGAGTTCATCCCCTTCCTCGGCGACGTGTGGGTGCCCTTCGTCTTCCACTTCGACTTCGTCGACGCCGCCACCGGCGCCCCGGTCCTGGTCGTCGAGCGGCGCAAGTCCATCCGCGACCGCTACGACGTGCACGTCCCCGACCCGCGGCTGGACTTCCGGGTCGCCGCCTCGATGGCCGTCGCCCTGGACGCGCTGCAGAGCCGGTGACCGGCTCGACCGACGCCTCCGCCGGCTTCGCCGACGACTTCGAGGGGGACGACCTCGACCGCGACGTCTGGGTGCCGCACTACCTGCCGCAGTGGAGCTCCCGGGCGGCGACGGCGGCCCGCTACGAGGTCCGCGACTCCTGCCTGCGGCTGTACCTGCCCGACGACGCGCCGCTGTGGTGCCCCGGCGACCACCCGCCGCTGCGCGTCTCGGGCATCCAGTCCGGCGTCTTCTCCGGGCCGGTGGGCAGCACGGTCGGGCAGCAGCCGGTGAGGCCGGGCGCCGTCGTCCGGGAGGAGCAGCCCGCGCACTGGGGCTGGACGCCGCACCACGGCGTGCTGGAGATGCGTGCCCGCGCCACGGTGACGCCCCGGTCGATGGTGGCCTGGTGGCTGGTCGGCCTCGAGGAGTCCCCGGAGCGCTCCGGGGAGCTCTGCGTCATGGAGGTGTTCGGTGACGCCGTCGACCCGGTGGCCGGCGCCGCGGTGGGCATGGGGGTGCACCCGTTCCGCGACCCGCGGCTGGCCGAGGACTTCGCCGCGCCGCGGCCCGGGATCGACGTCGCCGACTGGCACGTCTACGCCGTCGACTGGCGGCCCGACGGCGCGGTGTTCTCCGTGGACGGCCGGCCGGTGCGCGAGGTGGCGGTGACCCCCGACTACCCGGTGCAGGCGATGCTCGCCGTCTTCGACTTCCCGGAGAGGGCGGTGCCGGGGGAGCCCTACGCCGTCCCGGAGCTCGTCGTCGACTGGATCCGCGGGAACCCGGGTGACCGGCCGGCCGGTCCCGGCTAGCCTCGCCCGCCGTGTCCAGCCGCACCTACCGCGTCATCGTGCGCGGCACCTTCGACGGTCTCGACGACGACCGGCGCGCCTGGCTGCACGCGCACGCCGCCGAGCACGACCTGTTCGCCACGGCCTTCACCGAGCGCGGCAGCACCGCCTACGACGGCTCGCTGTCGGCGTTCAGCCACCGGGTCGTGGTGCACGTCGACGCCGGCCCGGACGAGGAGGCCGACGCGTGCACGGCCGGGGAGCTGTCGGCGCTGCAGTGGCTCGGGGACGCCGGTCTGGACGCGCGCCGGCTGCGCTCCACGGCGACGTGCACCGACGACGTGCGGATCCGCCGGCGCTGAGCGGTCAGTCCGGCAGCGGGAAGACCAGCAGCGAGCTCGACGCCGTCGCCACCACCCGGCCGGCGGCGTCGAGGACCTGCCCCTCGGCGAAGGCCACCCGCCGTCCCGGCTTGACCACCGTCCCGACCGCGGTCAGCGGGCCGCTGTCCCGCGTCACCGCCCGCTGGTAGGTCACCTTGATCTCGATCGAGGTGTACCCGACGCCCCGGGGCAGGGTGGTGTGCACCGCGCAGCCGGTGACGGAGTCCAGCAGCGTGCAGACCAGCCCGCCGTGCACGACGCCGATGGGGTTGTAGACCGACTCGTCCACCGCGCAGCTGAACTCGACCCGGCCCTCCTCGACGGCGACGACGTCCATCTGCACCAGCTCGGAGATCGGCGGGGGCGGCAGCACGCCGTCGCGCACGGCCTCCATCGTCTCCAGGCCCGACCGCTCCCGGCCGCCGGCGGCGGTGAGCATGGGGTCGTACCAGGTGACGGTGCGGGACCGCGGCTCGCCCCAGGAGGCGGGGACGGGGTCGGCGAGCGGGTCGGCCACCGGGTCGGTCTCAGTGCTCATGCCGCTGGTCCTCCGGCACCCCGGCCAGCGCCCGGCCGGCGGGGGTGAGCACCCGCTCCACCCGGGACCGGTTCACCGGCTCCCCGCACGTGCGGCACACCCACTCGGCGTCGACCTGGTGCTCCTCGTGACCCTCCGGCGCGTGCTGGAGGCGCACCGGCGGCTCCTCGGCCGCCCAGCGGTCGCCCCACTGCAGCAGCGCCTGCAGCACCGGCAGCAGGTCCCGGCCGGACTCGGTGAGGTGGTACCCCGAGCGGGGCGGCGCCTGGCTGTACTGCCGGCGCTCGAGCACGCCGGCGGCGACCAGCGCGTTGAGGCGCGCGGTCAGCCGGTCCCGGGGGGCGCCGGTGCCGCGGGCGATGTCGCTGAAGCGGTGGTTGCCCAGCGACACCTCCCGCACGACCAGCAGGGACCAGCGCTCACCGACCAGCTCCAGGGCGGCGGCGATCGTGCAGGGGCGGCCGGGCAGGCCGGCGAGGTCGTACGGAGCGGTGCTCACCCGAGTGAGTTTGCCCGTCGAACCGACGGAGCGCCACCGCTGCGGGCCTGGCCCCCTCCGGAGACGGCGACGGGCGGGGACCCCCGCAGGGATCCCCGCCCGACGGCGGTGCAGGTGCCGGGGCCGGTCAGCTCTTCGGACGGGCGCCGGCGCGCAGGGCGCCGAGCAGGTCGTGGTTGAGCCGGGAGATGTTCTCCATCGAGATGCCCTTCGGGCAGCTCGCCGAGCACTCGCCGATGTTGGTGCAGCCGCCGAAGCCCTCGAGGTCCTGCTGGTGGACCATGTTGACCACGCGGTCGTTGCGCTCGGGCTGGCCCTGCGGCATCAGTCCCAGGTGCGTGACCTTCGAGGCGGTGAACAGCATCGAGGAGGCGTTCGGGCAGGCCGCCACGCAGGCGCCGCAGCCGATGCAGGTGGCGGCGTCGAAGGCGGCGTCGGAGTCCTTCTTGGCCACCAGGATCGAGTGCGCCTCGGGCGCGGTGCCGGTCGGGGCGCTGATGTAGCCGCCCGACTGGATGATCCGGTCCAGCGCCGACCGGTCGACGGCGAGGTCCTTGATGACCGGGAACGCCGTCGCCCGCCACGGCTCGATGTCGATCGTGTCGCCGTCCTTGAACGACCGCATGTGCAGCTGGCACGTGGTCGTCTGCGGGTGGTTGTCGAACAGGCCGTTGCCGTGGGCGCGGCCGTTGATCATGACGCCGCACGAGCCGCAGATGCCCTCGCGGCAGTCGTGGTCGAAGGAGACCGGGTCCTCACCGTTGAGGATGAGCTGCTCGTTGAGGACGTCGAGCATCTCCAGGAACGACATGTCCGGGGAGACGTCGGTGACCTCGTAGGTCACCATCTTCCCCTTCTCTGCCGCGCTCCGCTGGCGCCAGACACGCAGCTTGAGGTTCATCTACTTGTAGCTCCGCTGGGCGAGGTGGACGTACTCGAACTCGAGGGCTTCCTTGTGCAGGACGGGCGGGACGCCCTCGGGCGTCCACTCCCAGGCCGCGACGTAGGCGTAGTTGTCGTCGTCGCGCAGGGCCTCCCCGTCGGGGGTCTGGCTCTCCGCCCGGAAGTGCCCACCGCAGCTCTCGTTGCGGTGCAGGGCGTCGACGCACATGAGCTCGGCGAGCTCGATGAAGTCGGCGACGCGGCCGGCGTGCTCGAGGCTCTGGTTGAACCGCCCGGCCTCGCCGGGCACCTTGACGTTCGTCCAGAACTCCTGCCGGATCTCGGGGATCCGGTCGAGGGCCTTGCGCAGGCTCTCCTCCGAGCGCTCCATGCCGCACAGGTCGAACATCAGCCGGCCGAGCTCGCGGTGGAACGACGCGGTGGTCCGGTTGCCGTTGATCGACAGCAGCCGCTCGGTCTGCACCTGGACGCCCTCGAGCGCCTCGACGGCGGCCGGGTGGTCCGGGTCGACCGCGCCGAAGGGGCCGGAGGCCAGGTAGTCGCTGATGGTGTTGGGCAGCACGAAGTAGCCGTCGGCCAGGCCCTGCATGAGCGCGCTGGCGCCCAGCCGGTTGGCGCCGTGGTCGGAGAAGTTGGCCTCACCGATCACGAACAGGCCGGGGATCGTCGACTGCAGGTCGTAGTCGACCCACAGCCCGCCCATCGTGTAGTGGACCGCCGGGTAGATCCGCATCGGGACCTCGTAGGGGTCCTCGCCCGTGATCTGGGCGTACATGTCGAAGAGGTTGCCGTACTTGGCCTCGATGGCCGGCCGGCCCAGCCGCTGCATGGCCTCGGCGAAGTCGAGGTACACGCCCAGGCCGTTGGGGCCGACGCCGCGGCCCTCGTCGCAGACGTTCTTGGCCTGCCGCGAGGCGATGTCGCGGGGGACCAGGTTGCCGAACGAGGGGTAGATCCGCTCGAGGTAGTAGTCGCGCTCGCCCTCGGGGATGTCCCGCGGGTCGCGGGTGTCGCCGCGCTCCTTGGGCACCCACACCCGGCCGTCGTTGCGCAGCGACTCGCTCATCAGCGTGAGCTTCGACTGGTACTCGCCGTGCACCGGGATGCAGGTCGGGTGGATCTGCGTGTAGCAGGGGTTGGCGAACAGCGCGCCGCGCTTGTGCGCCCGCCAGATCGCCGTCGCGTTGGAGCCCTTGGCGTTCGTGGACAGGTAGAAGACGTTGCTGTACCCGCCGGTGGCCAGCACGACGGCGTCGGCGAAGTGCGTGCTGATCTCGCCGGTGACCAGGTCGCGGGCGACGATCCCGCGGGCGCGGCCGTCGACGACGATCAGGTCGAGCATCTCGGTGCGGGCGTGCTGCTCGACGGTGCCGGCCGCGATCTGCCGCTCGAGGGCCTGGTAGGCGCCGTAGAGCAGCTGCTGGCCCGTCTGGCCGCGGGCGTAGAACGTCCGCGACACCTGGGTGCCGCCGAAGGAGCGGTTGTCGAGCAGGCCGCCGTACTCGCGGGCGAAGGGCACGCCCTGCGCGACGCACTGGTCGATGATGTTGACGCTGACCTCGGCCAGCCGGTGCACGTTGTCCTCGCGGGCGCGGAAGTCGCCGCCCTTGACGGTGTCGTAGAACAGCCGGTGCACCGAGTCGCCGTCGTTGCGGTAGTTCTTGGCGGCGTTGATGCCGCCCTGCGCGGCGACGCTGTGCGCCCGGCGCGGGCTGTCCTGGTACCAGAACGACTTGACCTTGTAGCCGGCCTCGCCGAGCGTGGCGGCGGCCGAGCCGCCGGCCAGGCCGGTGCCGACGACGATCACCGTCAGCTTGCGGCGGTTGGCCGGGTTGACCAGCTTGGCCCGGAAGCGGCGCTCGCTCCAGCGCTCGCTGATCGGCACGTCGCGCGGGGCCTTGGTGTCGGCGATGGGGTCGCCGAGGGTGAACAGTTCCAGAGCCATGGTCGAGGTGCTCCTACTCGATGATGCCGACGAGGACGCTGAGCGGCGGGATGAGGAAGCCCGCGGTGAGCACCACGGCGAAGACGGTCGCGAACGCGTTGACGGTCCGCTCGCGCGTCCGGTTGCTCTGCCCCAGGGTCTGGGTCGCGCTCCAGACGCCGTGCCGGAGGTGGAAGCCCAGGGCCAGCAGCGCGACGACGTACACCAGCGTCACGAGCGGGTTGGAGAACCCGGCGATCGCGCGGTCGTAGGGCGTGGAGTCCGGCCCCTCCGGGTTCGCGACCCCCAGCGTGAGGTCGAGGATGTGGTAGACGATGAACAGCCCGAGGATGACCCCGCCCCAGCGCATCGTGCGCGAGGCGTAGCTCTGGGCCACCGCCTTGCGGGCCACGTACTGGGTCGGGCGGGCGCGCTTGGCCTGACGCCACAGCGAGACGGCGGCCCAGATGTGGGCGACCACGGCGACCAGCAGGACGACGCGGATGATCCACAGGACGGTCTGCCCCGGGACGGCCGGCTCGCCGATGCGGCGGATCCACTCGGAGTACCCGTTGAAGGTCTCGGCGCCCGCGAAGAGCTTGAGGTTCCCGACCATGTGCGCGATCAGGTAGAGGACCAGGATGATGCCGCTGACGGCCATCACGGCCTTCTTCGCGACCGAGCTGGTCTTCGCTGCCCGCGGGGTCCTGCGCTGACCCGACTGCGTCACCGTCACCACGCACCAAAGTTAGGCTCCCTAACCCCTTGACGGCCACGTGAACACACAGTGACACGGCTCATGTAAGGGAACCCTCAGCCCAGGTCAGGACGTTGAGGGGCGCCCGCCGGGCGTGACAGCGTTCCGGCACCCGAACCCGACCGGAGGAGGACGTGTGGCAGGACCGACCCGGGGCTTCCTCGGCCGCCGGCGGGAGCGCGATCCCCGCCTGCCGCCCGGCCAGTACGACGTCGGCCGCGACTGGCCGGTGCTCACCGCCGAGCCCACGCCGCGCATCACGCCGGAGACCTGGAGCGTCACCGTCGACGGCCGGGTCGAGACCCCCACGACCTGGACCTGGGACGAGGTGCACCGGCTGCCGCTCTCGGAGTACCGCGGCGACATCCACTGCGTGACGACGTGGTCGAAGTTCGACACCCGCTTCACCGGCGTCAGCGTCGACACGCTGCTGGAGGCCGCCCGGCCGACCGCCGACGCGCACTTCGTCGTGGCGACGGCCAAGACCGGCTACACCACCAACCTGCCGCTCGAGGACGTCACCGGCGGGAAGGCCTGGCTGGTGTGGGAGTTCGACGGCGCGCCGCTGCCGGTCGAGCACGGCGGCCCGGTCCGGCTGCTGGTGCCGCACCTCTACTTCTGGAAGAGCGCCAAGTGGGTCACCCGGCTGACGCTGCTGCAGCGCGACCAGCCGGGCTTCTGGGAGCAGAACGGCTACCACGACCGGGGCGACCCCTGGCGCGAGCAGCGCTACCAGGGTGACTGACGAAGGACCCCGTCCTCCTCACCCCTCGCAGGCTCGGGGCGAGCCTCGGGACGGGGCCGACGGGGAGCCTGCAGCGGGGCCGACGGATCCCCCACCTGGTCTCCGGCGACGGGCGCCGGCCGGGGGGTGGCGGACGGCGACGGTGCGCGAGGTCGACCGCCCGACCCCGCGCACCGTCCGGCTGCGGCTGGAGGTGCCCGACCGGGTCGACCACCTCGCCGGGCAGCACTACGTCGTCCGGCTCACCGCCGAGGACGGCTACCGCGCCCAGCGGTCCTACTCGGTGGCCTCCGCGCCCGGGGACCCGCTCGTCGAGCTGCTCGTCGAGCGGCTCGACGACGGCGAGGTGTCGACCTACCTGGCCGACGTCGTCGAGCCGGGCGACCTGCTCGAGGTGCGCGGCCCGATCGGCGGCTGGTTCGTCTGGGAGGGCGGGGGACCCGCGCTGCTGGTGGGTGGCGGCACCGGGGTGGTGCCGTTCGTGTCCATGCTGCGCACCGCCCGCGAGCTCGGCCGCGAGGACCTGCTGCGGATCGCCGTCTCCACCCGCACGGCCGCCGAGCTGCCCTACGCCGACGAGCTCCGCGCGGCCGGCGCGCTGGTGGTCACCACCCGGGAGCAGTCGGGCATCCGCCCGGCCGGCCGGCTGACCCCCGCCGACCTGGTGCCGCTGTGGGAACCGGGCCAGACCGCCTACGTCTGCGGGTCCACCCCGTTCGCCGAGGCGGCCAGCCAGCTGCTCGTCGGCCTGGGCGTGCCCGCCGCGGACGTCAGGGTCGAGCGGTTCGGCCCCAGCGGCCCCGCCTGACCGGCGGCTGGGACGGCCGGCCGCGGCCGCGCAGCCAGGAGCCCAGCGCCACCCCGGCCAGGGCCCAGAACGCGCCCGCGCCCACGCCGGCGAGCACGATCCAGAACGGGACGCGCAGCTCGTCGTCCACCGGGCGCGGGGTCGGGACGGGACCGGGTGCGTCGCTCATGGCGCCGAGCCTGCACCCGTGCGGGTGGACGGTCCAGGGGCGGCGCCGGTCCCCGCGGCGCCGGGGGCGATGATCGGGGGGTGTCCTCCGCCGTCGTGACCGCCGTCGACGCCGTCGACCCACGGCTGCGCGCGGAGCTGCTGGCCTGCTGGACCGACGTCACCAACGCCGGCGGTGCGGTCGGCTTCGTCCCGCCGGTCACCCCCGACGACGTCGCGCCGGTCCTCGACGCCGTCGTCGGGCGGGTCGCCCTGGGCCGCGAGCGCCTGGTGGTGCTGCGGGTCGACGGCGAGCTGGGCGGCTTCGCCGTGCTGTCGCTGTCGGTCAGCCCGCTGCGCCGGCACTGGGCCACCGTGCTGCGGGTGCAGGTGCACCCGCGGCTGCAGGGGCGGGGCCTGGGCCGGGTGCTGGTGTCCGGCGTGCACGAGGCCGCCCGCGCGATGGGCCTGGAGATGCTGCACCTGACCGTGCGCGGCGGCTCCGGCCTCGAGCGGTTCTACGGGCGGTTCGGCTACCGCGAGTTCGGCCGGATGCCCGGCGCGATCCGGCTCGCCCCCGGCGACGACCGGGAGGAGATCCACCTGGTGGCGCGGCTGGGTCAGCCCGCCGAGGGCTGAGCCAGCGGGTCGGCGCCGTCGACGGTGCCGCGCGAGGAGAGCACCGCCAGCCGGGCGAACAGCTCCTCGGCGTACCAGCCCTCCCGCGCCGTCCGGGCGACGACGGCGGCGTGCTCGGGGCGGTCGTAGGCGAAGGTGTTCAGCGCCGCGGCGGAGTCCCAGACGCTGAAGGTGCCCTGCAGGCCCAGCGGCGCCTCGCCGATCCCGACCGCCATCCGCAGCCCCGGCGCACGGTGCAGGTCGGCCGACACCGGCGGCACCGCCGACCAGAACCGCGCCGCCCGGCGCAGCACCAGCCGGGCGCGGGTGACCGCGGCGACCGGCCCGTCCCAGCGCCGCGGGCGCGGGCTGCCGAACGGCTCGCGCCCCGACCAGAGCCCGCGGGCGGCCAGGGGGCGCAGCCGCACCGACCACTCCTCGTCGGCGATGCGCCGCCAGCTCGCGCCCACCGGGCCGTCGTCGACGGCGTCGGCGGCGGTGTCGTCGTCCCACACCGCCAGCAGCCCCCACCGGCGGGGGTCGGCGTCGCGGGCGGTGAACGTGCGCCCGTCACCGGTGCCCAGCAGCTTGGCGAAGCGCAGGCCGGGCGTGCGGGCCAGCGCCGGCCGCAGCGTGGCCATCCGCAGCACCGCGCGCGGCACCGCGCGGCCGGGGACGCCCCAGAGGTGGAGCGTCACGACCGGGTCGGGTGAGGGCACGCCGCCGAGGGTAGGTGCGCGCGGTGACCGACCAGCGCCGCGTCCAGCTCGGCGACACCGACGCCCCGGCCGAGGACGAGGTGGTGCAGGCCTTCGACCGGGTGGTCAGCCAGGGCGCGCAGCGGCTGCACCGCACCTGGCGCGAGGTGCTCACCACCGGCCTGGCCGGCGGGCTCGAGGTGGGCGTCGGGGTGCTGGCGCTGCTGGTCGTGTACGCCGAGACCGGCAGCCACCTGCTCGCCGGGCTGGCCTTCTCCGTCGGGTTCGTCGCGCTGCTGCTGGCCCGCAGCGAGCTGTTCACCGAGGGCTTCCTGCTGCCGGTCACCGCGGTGGTGGCCCGCCGGGCGAGCGGGGCGCAGCTGGCGCGGCTGTGGTCGGGGACCCTGGTGGCCAACCTGGCCGGCGGCTGGCTGTTCATGTGGCTGGTCGCGCACGGCTTCCCGCAGCTGGGACCCACGATGGTGGAGTCCGCCCGGCACTTCGTCGAGTCGCCGCTGGACCTGCGCGCGGTCTGCCTGGCCTTCCTCGGCGGCACCGTCATCACGCTGATGACCCGCATGCAGAACGGCACCAGCGCCGACGGCGCGAAGATCGTGGCCGCGGTGGCCGGCGCGTTCGTGCTGGCCGGGCTGCAGCTGTTCCACTCGATCCTCGACTCGCTGCTGGTGTTCGGCGCCCTCCACACCGGGACCGCGCCGTTCGGCTACGGCGAGTGGCTGGCCTGGTTCTGGTACACGACGCTGCTCAACGTGGCCGGCGGCCTGCTGGTGGTCACGCTGCTGCGCCTGGTGCGCAGCAAGGAGCTGCTGCAGCGCGAGCGGGCCGAGGCCGACGCGGAGCGCTGACCGGCCGGGCCTGCCGCGGCCGGCCGCCGCCGGTGGCCAGACTGTCCGCGTGACCGAGGTCGACGGGCTGACCAAGCGCTACCGCACCCGCGTCGCCGTCGACGACGTGTCCTTCACCGTCCCCCCGGGCCGGGTCACCGGCTTCCTCGGCCCCAACGGCTCGGGCAAGACGACGACGATGCGCTGCGTCCTCGGGCTCACCCGGCCCACCGCGGGGACCGCGACCGTCCTCGGCGTGCCCTACCGGGAGCTCGACGTCCCGATGCGCCGGGTGGGTGCGCTGGTCGACCCGCGGGCCCGCCACCCGGGCCGCACCGCGTACGCCCACCTGCTCGCGCTGGCGCAGAGCAACGCCCTGTCGGCGTCCCGCGTCGACGACGTCGTCGACCTGGTGGGCCTCGGCGCCGTGGCGCACGAGCGGGTCCGCGGCTTCTCCCTCGGCATGGGTCAGCGGCTGGGCATCGCCGCGGCGCTGCTGGGCGACCCCGAGGTGCTGCTGCTCGACGAGCCGGTCAACGGCCTGGACCCCGAGGGCATCCACTGGGTGCGCGGGCTGCTGCGCGACCTCGCCGCCGAGGGCCGCACCGTGCTGGTCTCCAGCCACCTGATGAGCGAGATGGAGGACACCGCCGACCACCTGGTGGTGCTCGGGCGCGGCCGGCTGCTCGCCGACGTCGCGATGACCGACCTGCTGGGCCGCGGCGCGTCGGTGCGGGTGCGCAGCCCGCGGGCGCCGGTGCTGGCGGCGGCGCTGCACCGGGCCGGGGGCGCGGTGTCGCCGCAGCCCGACGGCGCGCTGCGGGTCGACGGGCTGTCCGCCGCGGCCGTCGGCGACGTCGCCTTCGCCGCCGGAGCGCCGGTGCACGAGCTGGCCACGGTCACGGCCTCGCTGGAGGCGGCCTACCTGGCGCTCACCGGGGAGGACGTCGAGTACCGGGCCGGTGCGGCGTGAGCGTCGCGCTGACCGCGGTGCTGCGCAGCGAGTGGACCAAGCTGCGCACGCTGCGCTCCACGTGGTGGTGCACCGGGGTGTACCTGCTCGTGACCGGCTCCTTCGCCTGGCTGGCCGCCGCCACCACGCACAGCGCGCCGACCGCCGACGCCGCCGTCGGGGTGGTGCTCACCGGCTTCGCGTTCGGCCAGGTGGTGCTGGTCGTCCTCGGGGTGCTCGCGGTGACCGCGGAGTCCGCCACCGGGATGGCGCTGGCCTCGCTGGCGGCGGTGCCGCGCCGCACGCGGCTGCTGGCGGCGAAGACCGCCGTCGTCGCGGGGTGGGCGGCGCTGACCACCGCGCCGCTGGTGGCGGCCTGCGCGCTGGCGGCGCGGGTGCTCGTCGCCGTCCCCGGAGGCCTGTCGCTCACCGACCCGGACGTGCTCCGCCCCGCCGCCCTGCAGGTGGCCGGGGCGGTGCTGGTCACCGTGCTGGCCGCGGGCCTGGGAGCGGTGCTGCGGTCGACCGCGGGGGCGGTGGGCCTGGGGGTGGCCCTGGTCTTCGTCGCCCCGCCGGCGCTGGCGCTGGCCGGCGGGGCGGGCGCCGAGCTGCTGTCGCAGGCGATGCCCGCGCTGCGGGTGGGGGAGGACGCGTTCCTCGCCGTCCCCACCGGCTGGCCGGTGGGTCTCGCGGTCGCCGGCGCGTGGGCCACCGCGGCGTGGGTCGCCGGCGCGGTGCTGCTCGAGCGGCGCGACGTGTAGCCAGGGGCCGAGCGCGGCTCAGCGCGCGGCGGCGAGTCCCCGGCCCGCCGCGTGCGCCGGCCCGGTGGCGGACTCGCGGATCCCGTAGCGGGCGTAGAACCGGCCCAGCGGCTCCGGCGCCCACCAGTTCGCCCGGCCGAGGAGCCGCATGGTGGCCGGCACCAGCAGGGCCCGCACGACGGTCGCGTCGACCACGATCGCGATGAGCATCGCCACCCCGATCATCTTGATCAGCACGACGCCGGAGACGGAGAAGGCGCCGATCACCACCACGAGCAGCAGCGCGGCGCTGGTGATGATCCCGCCCGTGCGCTGCAGGCCGGTGGCCACCGCGGCGGTGTTGTCGCCGGTCAGGTCGTACTGCTCCCGGATCCGGGACATCAGGAAGACCTCGTAGTCCATCGACAGCCCGAAGACGATGGCGAGCACCAGGATCGGCGAGGTGGCCTCGATGAACCCGGTCGGGGTGAAGCCCAGGACCCCGGAGAGGTGACCGTCCTGGAAGATCCACACCAGCGCGCCGAAGGAGGCGCCCAGCGACAGGACGTTCATCAGGACGGCCTTGATCGGCAGCACGACCGAGCCGAAGGCCAGGAACAGCAGCACGAACGACGTCAGGGCCACCAGCAGGGCCATCCACGGGAGCAGCGCGCCGAGGCTGTCGAGCAGGTCGGCGTACACCGCTGCCGTGCCGCCGACGAGGACGACGGCGCCCCCGGGAGCGGGCACCTGCCGGATCGCGGCCACCAGGTCCCGGCCCTCGGCGCCCATCGCGTTCACGTCGGCGGCGACCACCACCCGTGCCGTGCTCCCGGCGACCTCGGCGACCGCGGCGCCGTCCACGCCCGGGACGGCCGCGACCGCGGCGACGTAGGACTGCAGCGCGGCGGCGCCCTCGGGTGAGTCCGCGGCGCCCGGCAGGGTGACGACCGCCTCGACCGGGCCGGACGGGCTCGGGGGGAAGTCCCGCTCGATCGTCTCGGCGACCACCCGGCTCTCCGCGCCCTCGGGCATGGCGCGCACGTCGATGCCGCCGAACTCCGCCCGGGCGAACGGCAGGGCCAGCGCGACCAGCAACCCACCCACCACGACGGCGTAGACGACCGGACGGCGCATCACGCTGTGCGCGATCCGGTACCAGGCCCCGTCACGCTCCCGGGCGTGCGCGGGCCGCCGACGTCGACGGCCGAGCGAGCGCAGCGAGAGCGCGTCGACGCGGGGACCGAGCACGGCCAGCAGCGCCGGCAGCAGGGTGAGTGCGGCCAGCATGGCGACCAGGACCGCGCTCATCCCGCCGAAGCCCATCGAGCGCAGGAACACCTGCGGGAAGATCAGCAGCCCGGCCAGCGACAGCGCGACGGTGACGCCGGAGACGGCGACCGTGCGGCCGGCGGTCGCCATGGTCCGGGCGAGGGCGTCCTCCACGGACGCCTGCCGGCGGACCTCCTCCCGGAACCGGCTGACCACGAACAGCCCGTAGTCGATCGCCAGCCCGAGGCCCAGCACGGTCACCACGTTGACCGCGAAGATCGACACGTCGGTGACCAGCCCGAAGGCGCGCAGGGCCGCGAACGAGCCGAGGATCGCCGTCACCCCGATGGCCAGGGGCAGCCCGGCCGCGGCGAGGCCGCCGAAGATCACGACGAGGAGGACCGCCAGGACCGGCAGCGAGATCGTCTCCGCCGTCGCGATGTCCTCGCTGACCTGGGTGTTCATGTCCCGGTTGAGGGTCACCTCGCCGCCGAGCCGGGTGGTCAGCCCCGGGGCGGCCAGGTCGTCCTCGACGGCGTCGAGGACGTCCTCCCGCTCGTCCTCGTCACCCCGCAGGCTGAGGACGGCGTAGGTGCTGCGCCGGTCGTCGCTCACCAGGAACGCCGCGCCCGTGTCGAAGTACGAGACCGTCCGGAGCACGTCGTCCCCGGGCAGGGAGTCGAGCGTGGAGGTGACCGCCTCGGCGTAGGCGGGGTCGTCGACCGTCGTGGTGTCGCTGGAGTACAGGACGACGACGTCGGCGGTGCTGCGGCCCAGCTCGCGCTCGGCGACCTCGGCGGCCCGGGAGCTCTCGCTGTCGGGGTCGGAGAAGCCGCCGCCGGTCATCTGGCCGAAGACGCCGGTGCCCCAGGCGCCGGCGACGGCGACGAACGCGAGGGAGAGCGCCAGGACCCACCGGCGCCGGCGGTACACGGCGCGACCCAGTGCCTCGAACACGGCCTCTCCCTCGTCCCGGGAACGGGCTGGTCCCGCTCTCAGCACACCGTCCGGGAGATCCGCGGGGAGGGCTGTCGTCCTCGCGACACGTCGCCCGTCCCTCCGGCGACACGACCAGCGCAGCCCTCGTCCACACCCGCCCCCCGTGTCCACTGCCCTCCGGGCGGCCGGAACGGCGTCCCGGCGGCCCGGACGGCAGCATGGCGGCCGGAGGAGCGGCGCGGAACCGGGAACGGCGCGGCGCGGCCGCCTACCGCGGGCCGAACGCCACCGCCCGGAACGCCTCGAACACCGGCGGGGGAGCGGGCGAGGCCCACACCTGGTTGGTCAGCAGCACCGCCGTCGTGCCGGTGACCGGGTCGGTCCACCAGGAGGCGCCCAGCCCGCCGTCCCAGCCGAAGGAGCCGGCGTGCCGGCCGCCGGGTTCGTCCTCGCGCCGCACCCCCAGGCCCAGGCCCCAGCCGCCGCCCTCGTCGTCGACCGGGCCGGCCTGCTCGGTGAGCATCGCCCGCACCGTGCCCTCCCGGAGCACCGGCTCGCCGCCGGCGAGCAGCACGCGCGCGAGGACGCCCAGGTCGTCGACGGTGGACACCAGCCCGTCGCCGCCGTCGGGGAAGGCCGGGGGACGCGCCCACTGCCCGTCGGGCGGGTCGTAGAGCCCGCGCCGGCCGACGTCGTCCGGCGGTGCCCAGTGCGGGCCCAGGCGGGGGCGGGCGGCGTCGGGCACGCCGAAGCCGGTCCCGGTCATCCCCAGCGGCACGAGCACCCGCTCGGCGAGCACCTCGGGCAGCGGCCGGCCCCCGGCCCGGGCGACCAGGACGCCCAGCACGCTGGAGCCGGTGTGGTAGAGCCAGCGCTCCCCGGGCTGGTGGGCCAGCGGGACCGAGGCCAGCCGGCGCAGCCACTCGTCCGGCGGCGGTGCGGCCTGCGGCTGCGGAGGACCGGCCGGCAGCCCGGCCTCGCCGAGCGCGGCCACGGTCGGCGTCGGCCAGGGGGCGGTGAAGTCCAGGCCGGTCCCGAGGCGCAGCGTGAGGACGTCGCGCACCGTGACCGGCCGCCGGGCCGGGACCGTGCCGGCGGACGGGTCGGCGGGGTCGGCGAGCACGCGCGGGCCGGCCAGCTCGGGCAGGTGCGGGTCGACCGGGTCGTCCAGGCGCAGCGTGCCGTCGTCGACCAGCGCGAGGGCGGCGACGGCGACCACCGGCTTGGTCACCGAGGCGATGCGGAAGACGGTGTCGGGGGCGACGGGGTCGTCCCCGCCGGGGGTGTGCGTGCCGGCGGCGCCGCGGGCGACCTCGCCGTCGCGGGTCACCCACCAGGCCGCTCCCGGTACCGCTCCGGCGGCCACGGCCTCCGACACCACCCGCTCCACGTCCTGCGCCAGTCCCATGCCGTGTCGACCGGCCCGGGACGGCGGACTCATCGGCCGCGGGCGGCGCGGCGGAGCGAGGCCAGGTAGCGCCGGGTGGCCAGGCCCTGGACGAACCGGCTGACCGGGGGCACGGCGCGGGCGGCCGGCGTGGCCAGCCGGGAGAACACCCGGATGGAGACGACGACGTCGCCGCCCTCGGCCAGCCGCACGGTGAAGCGCTCCTCGCCGCTCTCCGGGTGCCCGGGCAGGGTGCCGTAGGCGAAGCCCCGCTCGTCGCCGGTGGTCGACGCCCACACCACCCGGCAGGGGATGTCGTAGCCGAGCCGCGGCAGCCCCGCGGTCAGGACGACGACGGTGCCGACCTCGCCCGGCGACCCGCTCGCGCGCACCCGCAGGCCCACGCTGCGCTGCGGCGTCCAGTCGAACACCGCCGCGGCCACCCGCTCGAACGTCACCCGCCCCGAGCCGACCGCCTCGGTCCACGCGCCGTGCAGGTAGCCGGCCGGCAGCTCGGGCTCCCGGGTGGCGCCGACCTCGGCGTAGGTGAGCGGCGCGTCGCGCAGGCCCTCGGGCGACACGGCCCGGAACAGGCCCATGCGCCCAGTGTGGCCCGGCGTAGGTTGACCGGCACTGTGCTGCCCGCCGTCACCGCCACCCGCTACGTCACCCCGCTGCGCGAGGGTGGCTCGCTGCCCGGTCTCATGGAGGCCGACGACCTGGGCACCTACGTGGTCAAGTGGCGGGCCGCCGGCCAGGGCGTGCGGGTGCTGGTCGCCGAGGTGGTGTGCGGGGAGCTGGCCCGCGCGCTGGCGCTGCCGGTGCCGGCCCTGGTCACCGTCGACGTCGCACCGGAGCTGGCCGTGGGGGAGCCCGACCCCGAGGTGCAGGAGCTGCTGCAGCGCTCGGCCGGGCGCAACCTGGGGCTGGACTACCTGCCCGGGGCGCTGGACTTCGAGGCCGGCGCGCACTCGGTCGGGCCGGAGCCGGCCGGGCGGGTGCTGTGGTTCGACGCGCTCGTCGGCAACGTCGACCGGTCCTGGCGCAACCCCAACATGCTGTTCTGGCACGGCCGGCTGCAGCTGATCGACCACGGTGCCGCGCTGACCTTCCACCACTCCTGGTCCGGCGCCGGGGCCGCCGTCGCCCGGCCCTACGACGCCTCGCAGCACGCGCTCGTGGAGTGCTCGCCCGACGTCCGCGCGGCCGACGCCGCGCTGGCCGGCCGGGTCACCCGGCCGCTGCTGGAGGAGGTCCTGCGCCAGGTGCCCGACGACTGGCTCGAGGACGAAGGACCCCGGCCTCCCCACCCCTCGCAGGCTCGGGGCGGTGCCCTGGCCGAGGCCGACCGCCCGTCACCTGACCCCGACGACGTCCGGGAGCGCTACGTCGCCCAGCTGCTCGCCCGGCTGGCCGCCCGCGACGCCTGGCTGCCCGGGCTGGTGGCCGCGGCGGCCGAGGGCGGGTCGCGGCGGCGGGCCCCGCGCGGGGAGAACCGGCCGGCGTGGCTCGGCCCGCCCCCGCCCGAGGGGATCACCCAGCGGTGAGCCGGGAGACCTTCGAGTACGCCGTCCTGCGGGTGGTGCCGCGGGTCGAGCGCGGCGAGGCGATCAACGCCGGCGTCCTCGTCTACTGCCGGCAGCGCGACTACCTCGGCAGCCGGGTGCACCTCGACGCCGACCGGCTGCGCGTGCTGGACCCCACGGCCGACCCGGGGGCGATCGCGCAGGCGCTGCAGGCCGCGGCCGACGTGTGCGCCGCCGACCCCGCCGCCGGGGCGGCCGGACGGGAGGCGCTGGGCTCGCGGTTCCGCTGGCTGACCGCGCCGCGCAGCACCGTCGTGCAGCCCGGGCCGGTGCACACCGGGCTGACCGAGGACCCCGACGCCGAGGCCGACCGGCTGCTGCGGCTGCTGGTGCTCCCCGTCACGGAGTGACCAGCGGAGCGCGCCCCGCGGTCAGGTCGCCCCGACGAGCTCCAGGAGCCGCTCGCGCGTCGGGCCGGCCGGCGGTGGGTGCTCGTGCTCGCCGGCCACCTGCAGGACCCGGTCGGCGAACCCGGGGCGGGTGAACAGCTCCGCGGGCAGGGTCAGGCAGTCCACCACCTCCATGAAGGCGCGGTAGACCTCCGCGTCGAACGCCATGGCCCGGACCAGCGCCGGGCCGAGCGCGGCCGGCGCGGGGGGCGGGGGCGGCGAGGGCGGCGGGCGGCCCTCCCGCGCGGCGTCCATGTCCGCGAGCCGGGCCCGGTCGACGGCGACCGTGGCCCGGTACCAGGGGGTCAGCCGGGCCTCGGTGTCGGCGTCCCACGCCGCCGCGAACTCCTCCGGGTCGCCGAGGTGCTGCCGGACGACCTCGCGCAGCGCGACCGCGTGCACCAGGCCCAGCGCGATGCCCCGGCCGATCGAGGGGTTCGTGCAGGCCCACGCGTCGGCCAGGGGCGCGATGCCGGTGGCCACAGGGCGCTCGCCGTCGGACAGCCGGCGGTGCCGGTCGAGGATCCCCGTCATCGGCAGGACCCCGGTCAGCGGCTCGCCGTCGAGCCAGTGCGCCTGCCGGGGGCAGGCCGCCACGACCGCCGTCCACGCCGGCTCGTGCCGCAGCTCCTTGAGCGGCCGGTCGGAGGAGGCGGTGTAGAGGGTCACCGACCAGGTGCCGGAGTCGGCGGGCAGGGTGAGCACCGAGAAGGAGCCGAGGGCGACGTTGAGCCGGTCGCGGGGTTCGGGCAGGCGGCCGTCGCGGGAGCGGAAGTAGCGGGTGTAGTAGGTGAACCCGCTGTCCACCGACTCCTCCTGCACCGGGGCGCTGCCGGCCTCGAGCAGCCACCGCGGCAGCGGCGAGCGCCGCCCCGTGGCGTCGACGACGAGGTCGGCGGCCACCTCGCCGTCGGTCGTGGCGACGCCGGTGACGTGCGGGCGCCCGTCCAGCGGCCGGGTGAGCAGGCCGGTGACGGTCACGCCGCGCCGGACCCGCATGCCCGGCTGCTCGTCGGCGGTGCGGCCGAGGACCTGTTCGAGCACGCAGCGGCGGGCGGTCAGCGTGACGTGGCGGTCGTCGTCCGGCCGCCGGTCCAGCGGCGGCACCGTGGGCGGGGCCGTGGTCAGCGTGTCGAAGCGGACGGCGTGGGCGGCGGCGAGGGCGGCGCTGACGTCCGGCAGCTCGGCGTCGAGGACCAGCCGCGCCCGCGGCTGCAGGTAGTGCGGCTGGCGGAACTGCGCGACCCCGCCGCGGTGCCACTGCGCCCACGCCTCCTCGGGCGTGCCCGGCACCGGGTCGGGGTCGTGCTCCAGGACGGTCACCTCGTGCCCGTCACGGGCCAGCAGCAGTGCCGAGGCGAGCCCGCACACCCCGCCACCGAGCACGACGACGTCGGCCATGGCGGCCTCCTCCCGCTCGTTGCCGCACGCTAGGAGCGCGGAGGGGCGGGCCGGGAGAGTCCTTGGGCTCCGGTCGTCTCAGCCGGGGAACCTCAGCCGGGGAAGAGGCCGTCGATGCGGCGGGCGAGCTCCAGGTCCAGCTCGCTGACCCCGCCGGCGGAGTGGCTCACCAGCGTCAGGTGCAGGGTGCGCCAGCGCAGGTCGACGTCGGGGTGGTGGTCCAGCTGCTCGGCCACGAACGCGATGCGCACGAGCGCGGCGACCGCGTCCGGGAAACCGGGCAGCTCCAGGCTGCGCCGGAGGCCGTCGGGCCCGCCGGACCACGCCGGCAGGTCGCGCAGCGCGGCGGCGACGTCGTCGGGGGACAGCTTCGGCGGCCGGGGCACGTGCCCATCCTGCCGTGCTGGAACGGCCTCGTCCCCGGGTCCCGCGGCGCGCGGAGCGCGTCGTGGGGCGGGAGGAGGTCCTTTCAGAGGTGCAGGCCGCACTCGGTCTTGCCGCGGCCGGCCCAGCGACCGGCGCGCGGGTCCTCGCCCGGGGCGACCGGCCGGGTGCACGGCGCGCACCCGATGGAGGCGTACCCGAGCTCCTGCAGCGGGTTGACCGGTACCTGGTGCTCGACGAGGTAGGCGTCGACGTCGTCCTGCGTCCAGGCCGCCAGCGGGTTGACCTTCACCATGCCCCGCTTGGCGTCCCAGTCGACGACCCGGGTGCCCGCGCGGGTCGCGGCCTCGTCGCGCCGGACGCCCGAGCCCCACGCCGCGTACCCGGCCAGCGCCGTCGCCAGCGGCTGCACCTTGCGCAGCGAGCAGCACAGGTCGGGGTCGCGCCGGTGCAGCTCCGGGCCGTGCTCGGCGTCCTGCTCGGCCACCGTCTGCGCCGGCGTCACGTTGACCAGCGTGATGGGCAGGACGCCGCTGATCCAGTCGCGGGTGCCGATCGTCTCGGCGAAGTGGTAGCCGGTGTCGAGGAAGACGACGTGCACGCCCGGGACCGCCCGGGAGGCGAGGTGGGCGAGCAGCCCGTCGGCCATCGACGAGGTGATCGCGAAGTCGTCGCCGAAGGTCTCGCCGGCCCAGCGGAGGACGGCGAGGGCCTGCTCGACCGGGTCGGCGATCCCCTCGAACCGGGCGTCGGCCTCCGCGGCCAGCTCCGGCGTGGCACGCACGGCGGTGGTCATGCCTGCACTCCTGTCCCGGTGAGCCGGACGGTGAAGGTCCGGAGGCACGCGGCGCAGTGCCACTCGCCCCCGTCCCCGTACGGGGTCAGCTCCTCGTCCCCGCAGTACGGGCAGTGGAACACGGGGAGCTGGCGCTGCCTTCCGCCCGAGGGCGTGTCGGCCTCGTCGCTCACAGCAGCCAGGCCTCCTCGGCCCGGGCGACGTAGGCGGCGAACCCCTCGCCCGGCTCGCGCCGCTCGAGGTAGCCGCGCAGCACCCGCTCGCAGTAGTCGGCCGTCTCGGCCTTGGTCACCTTGTGGCCGCGGAACTTCCGGCCGAAGGACGCCTCGACGCCCAGGTGCCCGCCGAGGTGGACCTGGAAGCCCTCCACCATCTCGCCGGAGTCGTCGCGCACCATCGACCCCTTGAGGCCGATGTCGGCGGTCTGGAACCGGGCGCAGCTGTTCGGGCAGCCGTTGACGTTGATCCCGATCGGCACGTCGAAGCCGGGCAGCCGCTTCTCCAGCTCGGCGTAGAGGTCCTGCGCGTGCTGCTTGGTCTCGACGATCGCGAGCTTGCAGAACTCCAGGCCGGTGCAGGCCATGGTGCCGCGGCGGAACGCACTCGGGCGCACCAGCAGGTCGTGCTCGGCCAGCGCGGCGACCAGGTCCTCGACGTGCTCGTCGGGGACGTCGAGGACGACCATCTTCTGCTGCGTCGTCGTCCGGATCCGCCCGGCGCCGTACCGGTCGGCGAGGTCGGCGATCCGGGTGAGCACCGTCCCGGTGATCCGGCCGGTGCGCAGCGCGAAGCCGACGGCGTTGCGGCCGTCCTTCTGCCGGGCCACGCCGACGTGGTCGCGCGAGGCGTGCGCGGGCGCCGCGGCGGCGGGGCCGTCGGGCAGGGCACGGTGCAGGTACTCGTCCTGCAGCACCTGCCGGAACCTCTCCGGACCCCAGTCGGCCATCAGGAACTTGATCCGGGCCCGGTTGCGCTGCCGCCGGTAGCCGTAGTCGCGGAAGATCGAGGTGCAGGCCGCCCAGACCTCGGTGACCTCCTCCGGCCGGACGAACACGCCGATCCGCTGGGCGAACATCGGGTTGGTCGACAGCCCGCCGCCGACCCACAGGTCGAAGCCGGGCTCGCCGTCGGGACCGACGACGCCGACGAAGGAGACGTCGTCGATCTCCGGCTCGGTGCAGTGGTCGACGCAGCCCGACATCGACGTCTTCCACTTGCGCGGCAGGTTGCTGAACTCGGGGTCACCCACGTACCGGGCCACCGTCTGCGCCATGACGTCGGTGGCGTCGACGACCTCGTCCTCGAGGACGCCGGCCAGCGGGCAGTTGAGCATCCCGCGCGGGGTGTCGCCGCAGGCCTCGGTCGTGGTCATGCCGACCGCCTCGAGCCGCTCCCAGATCTCGGGGACGTCCTCGATGCGGATCCAGTGGTACTGGATGTTCTGCCGGTCGGTGACGTCGGCGACGTCGCGGCCGAACTCGGTGCTGATGGCGCCGAGGGTGCGCAGCTGCTCGCTGGTCAGCGCCCCGCCGTCGGTGCGCACCCGCATCATGAAGTAGGAGTCCTCGAGCTCCTCGGGCTCCAGGACCGCGGTCTTGCCGCCGGGGATGCCGGGGGCCCGCTGGGTGTAGAGGCCCATCCAGCGCATCCGGCCGCGCAGGTCACCGGGGTCGATGCCGTCGAAGCCGGTCCTCGCGTAGATGTCGAGGATCCGCTGCCGGACCTCGAGGCCGTCGGAGTCCTTCTTCATGCGCTCGTTCGGGTTCAGCGGTTCCCGGTAGCCGAGCGCCCACTGGCCCTGGCCGCGGACCGGCCGGCCGGAACGGGGTGGTGCGGACACGGTGTACTACTTCCTGCGCCGTCCGCGCCGGTTCGCACCCGCGCGGAGCGCGCTGCCAGATCGGGGACGCGGCTCGCGCCGCGGGGAGGACTGGTGGTCAGCGCGCGGCGCGACAGGCGGCGCTGCTGACCCGGGCGAGGTCGACGTGCAGACGCGCGACGAGCAGGCTGCCGCGATCCGTCACGCCTGCCATGGTCGCACACCCGCGCGGGGGACCCGTCCGGTCAGGGAGCGGGTGTCCCGCCGTCGCCCGTCCCGTCGAGGGCCGCGCGGATGCGCGCCACGGACTCCGCCAGCGGGGTGACCGACGTGTCGATCACCAGCTCGGCGCGCGCCGGCGGCTCGTAGGGGTCGTCGATGCCGGTGAACCCCGGGATCTCCCCGGCCCGGGCCCGCGCGTAGAGGCCCTTGACGTCGCGGGCCTCGCAGACCTCCAGCGGCGTGGCCAGGTGCACGAGCACGAACCGGCCGTGCCGCTCGACCAGCGCCCGCGCCTCCTCGCGCGCCTGCTCGTACGGCGCGATCGCGGCGACGACGACGGTGCCGCCGTGGCGGACCACCTCGCCGGCGACGAAGCCGATGCGGCGGATGTTGAGGTCGCGGTGCTCGCGGGAGAAGGACAGCTCGCTGGACAGGTGAGTCCGCACGACGTCGCCGTCGAGGACCGTCACCGGCCGGCCCTCGGCCTCGAGCCCGGCGACGAGGGCGTCGGCGATCGTCGACTTGCCCGCGCCGGACAGGCCGGTGAGGAAGACGGTGACCCCACCGTGCTGCGCGCTGCTCACCGGCCGAGTCTCGCCCAGCCACGCGCGGCCGCTCAGGCGGGGTCGTCGCCGAAGGAGCGCCAGGCGCTGTCGAGGGCCACCAGCTCGGCGACGTGGCCGGGCAGCTTCCCGGCGACGACGTCGGCGAGGGTGACCTCCTCGAGCACCCGCCGGTAGGCCTCCCGCGCGGCCACCCAGACGCCGGCCAGCTCCGCCGCGACGCCGGGGTAGCTGACGTCCTCGGGCCGCTGGCCGTGGACCTCGGCGAGGAAGCCCTGCTCCACGCGCATGACCCGCGCGATCGAGATCTCCGACGGCGGCAGCGCCAGGCGGTAGCCGCCCTCGCGGCCGCGCTGGCTGGTGACCAGCCGGGCGTGCTGCAGGTCGCCGAGGATGCCCTGCAGGAAGCGGGCGGGGACGTCCTGGGCCCGCGCGATGCGGTCGCAGGTCAGCGCGTCGGGCGCCACCGCGGCCAGCTCGACGGCCGCGCGGACGGCGTAGTCGACCCGGGCCGTGATGCGCACGGGGCCCATCCTGCCCGCTCTGCGAGGGTGGGGAGGTGGACCGGCTCCGTTTCACCACCATCGTGGCGGCGCCGTTGACCGTCGCCTTCGACGTCGCCCGCGCCCTCGGCCGCCCCTGGCCGTTCCCGCTGGAGGAGGTCGAGTCCCTCCGCCCGGTGTCCGACGTCTACGCCGCCGGCCCCCGCCGGGGGTGGCGCCGGCTCACCCACGCGCGGACGTTCACCGCCACCGGGCACGGCACCGTCGTCGAGGAGCGGGTCGTCTGGGACACCGGCCTGCCCGGCGTGCTCGGCCGCCTGGTCGACCGGGCGGTGCTGCGGCGCCGGGTGCGGCGGGCGATGCGGCGGCACCTGGACGGCTACGCCGCGGCGGCGGCGCTGCGCGCCCTCGACGTCGTCCAGGTGGTGGGCGCGGCGATCGTCCGGGGGGACGAGGTGCTCGTCGCCCAGCGGGACGCCGGCCCGCTGGCCGGGCTGTGGGAGTTCCCCGGCGGCAAGGTCGAGCCGGGGGAGGACCAGGCCGCGGCCCTGGTCCGGGAGTGCGCCGAGGAGCTCGGGGTCACCGTCGCGCCGCAGGCCTTCCTGGGCGAGGTGCCGCTCGACGGCGTCGTCGCCGGGGGCGCGCCGGGCGCCTCCACCCTGCGGGTCTGGCAGGCGCGGCTGGTCGCCGGGGAGCCGGTCGCCCGCGAGCACCGCGACCTGCGCTGGGTGCGCGCGGACGACCTCGAGGGACTCGACTGGATCGCCGCCGACCGCCCGCTGCTGCCCGCCGTCCGCGACCTCCTCGGGCGCGCCTGACACGCCACGGGCGCCGTCCCCGCGGGGACGGCGCCCGTGGCGAGGTGGTCTGCCGTTACTTGAAGACGTCCTTGACCTTCTCGCCGGCCTGCTTGAGGTTGCCGGCCGCCTTGTCGTTGGCACCCTCGGCCTGCAGGTCGCGGTCACCGGTCGCCTCGCCGACGCGCTCCTTGCCCTCGCCGGAGAGCTCCTGGGCCTTGTTCTTCACCTTGTCGATCCCGCTCACCGTGAGCTCCTCTCCTCGGGGACCCCGGGTTACCCCCCGCTGCGGTTCCGACACCCTGCTCACCCGGGCGGCGGAAGTCCTCCGGGATGAGCGGGCGGGGGCCGCAACACGTGTCGTGACGGGGGCCGCGTACCGTGCCGTTTGCATCGCGCCCCGCAAGGTCGTGAGCCAGGGTCACAAATCGGTGACGGTCGTGGACGGTCCTCCCCGGGCCTGCCTAGGGTCGCTCGCGGCGTTCCGGGACCGATCCCGGGTGTTCACCTGATGGACGCCGACGCCCGGCCAGCGCGTCCGGGTGAGCATCGACCAGTCCGTTCCCCCCGCAGGTGCGGGACGAGGGAGGCATCGCACGTGAAGTTGAGCAAGCGCCGGTCGGCGCTCGTCGCGACCGGTCTGTCGGCCGCGCTGCTGCTGACCGCCTGTGGCGGCGGCGACGACAGCGAGTCGGGCAGCGGCAGCGGCGGTGGTGAGGGCGGCACCTTCAGCATCTACATCGGCGAGCCCGAGAACCCGCTGATCCCGAGCAACACGACCGAGTCCGAGGGGCACCAGGTCCTCTCGTCCCTGTGGACCGGTCTGGTGCAGTACGCCGCGGACGGTGCGGTCGAGTACACCGGCGTCGCCGAGTCGATCGAGTCCGAGGACAACACCACCTGGACCGTGACGCTCAAGGACGGCTGGACCTTCCACGACGGCACCCCGGTGAACGCGCAGTCGTTCGTCGACGCGTGGAACTGGGGCGCCTACAGCCCCAACGCCCAGGGCGCCTCGTACTTCTTCTCGAACATCCAGGGCTACGACGAGCTCCAGGCCCCGACCGACGACGCCGGCAACCCCACGGGTGAGCCCGCCGCCACCGAGATGAGCGGCCTGCAGGTCGTCGACGACCAGACCTTCACCGTCACGCTGGCCAGCCCCTTCGCCCAGTTCCCGGTGACCGTCGGCTACAACGCCTTCTACCCGCTGCCGGAGTCCTTCTTCGAGGACCCGGAGGCCTTCGGCACCCGGCCGGTCGGCAACGGCCCGTTCCAGGCCAGCGAGGACTTCGTCCCCGGCCAGGGCTTCACCGTCACCCGGTACGAGGACTACGCCGGTGACGAGCCCGCGAAGGCCGAGGAGGTCGAGTTCCGCGTCTACGCCGACCTGAACACCGGCCTCAACGACGTCGAGGCGGGCAACCTCGACGTGCTCCCGGACATGCCGCCGGACGCACTCGCCGGGGCCGAGGACACCTTCGGCGACCGCTTCATCGAGGCGCCGTCGTCGGGCTTCACCTACATGGCGTTCCCGACCTACGACCCGCGCTACTCCGACAAGCGGGTCCGTCAGGCGCTGTCCATGGCCGTCGACCGCCAGGCGATCTCCGACGCGATCTTCAGCGGAAGCCGCACGGCCGCCGACGACGCCATCGCGCCGGTCGTCGACGGGTACCGCGAGGGTGCCTGCGAGTACTGCACCCTCGACGTCGACCGGGCCAACCAGCTGCTCGACGAGGCCGGCTTCGACCGCAGCCAGCCGATCGACCTGTGGTTCAACGCCGGTGCCGGCCACGACGCGTGGGTCGAGGCCGTCGGCAACCAGCTGCGCGAGAACCTCGGCATCGAGTACACCCTCCGCGGTGACCTCGACTTCTCGGAGTACCTGCCGCTGCAGGACGAGCAGGGCATGACCGGTCCGTTCCGGCTCGGCTGGAGCATGGACTACCCGAGCCCGCAGAACTACCTCGAGCCGCTGTACTCGACCGCGGCGCTCCCGCCGGCCGGCTCGAACGCGTCGTTCTACTCCAACCCGGAGTTCGACTCCCTCGTCCAGCAGGGCAACGGGGCCTCGGACAACGAGCAGGCGATCGCGGCCTACCAGCAGGCCGACGACATCCTGCTGGAGGACATGCCGATCATGCCGATGTTCTTCGACCTGGAGCAGGCGCTCCGCTCGGAGAACGTCAGCGACGTCGTCATCGACGTGTTCGGTGACATCGACGTCGCCGCGGTGACCGTCAACAGCTGACCCACCCGTCCGCACCACCGCCCGCCGGGGGTGGCCGTCCCACCACGGGACAGCCGCCCCCGGCGGCGCGTGTGCCCGGACAGGAGCACGATGAACCCGCGCCGGCGATCGTCACCGGCGCGCTCACCCGAGGGGGGACATGGGCCGCTACATAGCGCGCCGACTCCTGCTGACGATCCCCGTCCTGATCGGCGCATCCTTCCTGATCTTCGCGCTGGTGTACGCCCTCCCGGGTGACCCCATCCGCGCGCTCGGCGGCGACCGACCGCTCGCCCCGGCCGTCGTCGCGGAACTCCGCGAGGAGTTCAACCTCGACGACCCGCTGCCGGTCCAGTACGTGAAGTACCTCGGTGACCTGGTCCAGGGCGACTTCGGCACGGACTTCCGCGGCCGGGAGGTCCTCGACACGATCGAGCAGCGCCTGCCGGTGACGATCCGGCTGACGATCGTGGCGATCGCCATCGAGGCGGTCATCGGCATCCTCGCCGGACTGCTGGCCGGCATCCGGCGCAACGGCTTCCTGGACAACGTCGTGCTCGTCTCGAGCACGATCATCGTGGCGATCCCGATCCTGGTGCTGGCCTTCGTCGCCCAGTACGTGCTCGGGGTCAAGGCCGGGTGGTTCCCCATCGCCGGGATCACGGAGGGCTGGTACAGCTACCTGCTCCCGGGCCTGGTGCTGGCGTCCGGCTCGCTGGCCTACGTCGCCCGGCTGACGCGCACGAGCGTGGCGGAGAACCTGCGGGCGGACTACGTCCGGACGGCGCGGGCCAAGGGCCTGCCCAACCGGACGGTCATCACCCGGCACACGCTGCGCAACAGCCTGATCCCGGTCGTCACCTTCATCGGCGCCGACATCGGCACGCTGATGGGCGGCGCCATCGTCACCGAGACGGTGTTCAACCTCCCCGGCATCGGCCGCGCGGTCTTCGACAGCGTCCAGGCCCAGGAGGGCGCGGTCGTCGTCGGCATCGTCACCCTGATGGTGTTCTTCTTCATCTTCTTCAACCTGGTCGTCGACGTGCTCTACGCCGTCCTCGACCCGAGGATCCGCTATGACTGACCAGCAGCAGGTGGACCTGCGCAAGGACGAGGTCGAGGCCGGGACGACGACGGGGCTGGCCAGTCCCTCGATCGACGTCACCAACGAGCGGCAGAACAGCCTCTGGAGCGACGCCTGGGGCGAGCTCAAGCGCAACCCGCTCTTCTGGATCGGCGCCGTGTTCGGCGTGGTCTTCCTGCTGATGGCGATCGTCCCGCAGCTGTTCGCGCGGGGCGCCGACCCCCGTGACTGCAGCCTGAGCAACAGCAACCAGAAGCCCTCGGCCGAGCACTGGTTCGGCTTCGACCAGCAGGGCTGCGACTACCTGGCCAACGTCGTCTACGGCGCGCGCAACTCGCTGATCATCGGCCTGCTCGCCATCGTCGTCGTCCTGGTGCTCGGGGTCGTCGTCGGCGCCCTCTCCGGGTTCTACGGCGGCTGGGTCGACAGCCTGCTGAGCCGGCTGACCGACATCTTCTACGCCATCCCCTTCATCCTCGGCGCGATCGTGGTCCTGCGCAGCGGGATCCTCGGCCGCGGCGTCGTCGCCGTGGCGATCGCCCTGGCCGCCTTCGGGTGGATGACGGCGATGCGGCTGGTGCGCTCCCAGGTCATCGCGGTGAAGAGCTCGGACTACGTGGCGGCCGCCCGGGCGATGGGTGCCTCCAACAGCCGCATCCTGGTGCGGCACATCCTCCCCAACGCGGTCGCGCCGGTGCTCGTGTACACGACGATCACCATCGGCGTGCTCATCGCCGCCGAGGCGACCCTCACCTTCCTCGGTGTGGGGCTGCAGCGGCCGGCGATCTCGTGGGGCCTGCAGATCGAGAACGGCCAGTCGCTGCTGCGCACCGCGCCCCACCTGGTGCTCTTCCCGAGCATCGTCCTGACCGTGACCGTGATGGCGTTCGTGATGATGGGCGACGCCCTGCGCGACGCCCTCGACCCGAGGCAGCGCGCATGACCAACCTCGACCTGTCCAAGCCCGGCTCCGACGCCGCCCCCGCCGGCACCCCGCTGCTCGACGTCGACGACCTGCGCGTGGAGTTCCGCACGCGCTCGGGCACCGTGCACGCCGTCAACGGCGTGAGCTACAGCCTGGCGGCGGGGGAGACCCTGGCGATCCTCGGCGAGTCCGGGTCGGGCAAGTCGGTGTCCGCCCAGGCGATCATGGGGATCCTCGAGACCCCGCCCGCGGTCATCAGCGGCGGCGGCATCTGGTTCGAGGGCCGCAACGTGCTGGAAATGTCGGCCGAGGACCAGCGCAAGGTCCGCGGCCCCGGCATCTCGATGATCTTCCAGGACGCGCTGTCGTCGCTGAACCCCGTCTACAGCGTCGGGTTCCAGATCGGCGAGATGTTCCGGGCGCACCGGGGGATGTCGCGCAAGGAGGCGCGCAAGCGCGCCGTCGAGCTGATGGACCGGGTGCGGATCCCCGCCGCGGCCCGCCGCGTCGACGACTACCCGCACCAGTTCTCCGGGGGCATGCGCCAGCGCGTCATGATCGCCATGGCGATCGCGCTGGACCCGCGCATCCTCATCGCCGACGAGCCGACCACCGCCCTCGACGTCACCGTGCAGGCGCAGGTCATGGACCTGCTCAAGGACCTGCAGCGGGAGACGGGCATGGGGTTGATCCTCATCACCCACGACCTCGGCGTGGTCAACGAGGTGGCCGACAACGTCGCCGTCATGTACGCCGGCGAGATCGTCGAGCGGGGTACCGTCGACGACGTCTTCACCCGCCCCGCGCACCCCTACACCGAGGGGCTCATGGGGTCGGTGCCCCAGGTCGAGGCCAAGGGCGGGCGGCTGCAGCCGATCGCCGGCCAGCCGCCGAACCTGGCGCGCATCCCGAGCGGCTGCCCGTTCCACCCGCGCTGCGCCCGCCGGCGGCTCGGTGCCGAGGCCGCGCCGGGCCGCGAGTGCTCGACCGACGTCCCGCCGCTGCGGCTGGTCGTCCCGGGGCGCGAGGCGGCCTGCCACTACAGCGAGGAGGTTCTCGGTGTCCGAGCCCCGTGAGCACGGCGCCACCGCGGCGTCGTCCCTGTCGAAGCCGGCTCCTGCCCCGGCGGCCCCGACGCTGGAGAAGCCCGCGCCGTCCGGGGCGCGCGGCCCGCTGGGCGACACGCTGCTGGAGGTGCGGGGGCTGCAGAAGCACTTCCCGCTGACCCAGGGCATCGTCTTCAAGCGCACGATCGGCCACGTCCGCGCCGTCGACGGCGTCGACCTGACCCTGCGCCGCGGCGAGACCGTGGGCCTGGTCGGCGAGTCCGGCTGCGGCAAGTCGACGGTGTCGAAGCTGATCGTCGCGCTGGAGCGGCCGACCGCCGGGTCGATCCTCTACAAGGGCAAGGACGTCGCCCGCATGGGCGGCCGCGCGCTCAAGGACTACCGGCGCGAGGTGCAGATCATCTTCCAGGACCCCTACGCCTCGCTGAACCCGCGGATGACCGTCGGCGACATCGTGGCCGAGGGCTGGGCGGTGCACGACGACGTCGCCCCGAAGAAGGGCCGGCTCAAGCGCACCCAGGAGCTGCTCGACCGCGTCGGCCTCAACCCCGACTACGTCAACCGCTACCCGCACCAGTTCTCCGGCGGGCAGCGGCAGCGCATCGGCATCGCCCGCGCGCTGGCGCTGCAGCCGGAGGTGATCGTCTGCGACGAGCCGGTGTCGGCGCTCGACGTCTCGGTGCAGGCGCAGGTGGTCAACCTGCTCGAGGACCTGCAGGACGAGTTCGGCCTGTCCTACCTGTTCATCGCCCACGACCTGTCGGTGGTGCGGCACATCTCCGACCGCGTCGCGGTGATGTACCTCGGCAGCATCGTCGAGGAGGGCACCGACGAGCAGGTGTACGCCTCGCCGTCGCACCCCTACACGCAGGCGCTGCTGTCGTCGGTGCCGCTGCACGAGCCGCACCTGCGCGGGCAGAAGGACCGGATCCTGCTGCAGGGCGACGTGCCCAGCCCCGCGGACCCGCCCTCGGGCTGCCGGTTCCGCACCCGCTGCTGGAAGGCGCAGGACATCTGCGCGCAGGAGGCGCCGGCGCTGGTCGACCGCGGCCAGGGCCACCCGAGCGCCTGCCACTTCGCCGAGGCCCGGATGGTCGTCCCCGTCGACGCCGAGTGAGCCCCGCGACGATCAGGTGACCTGATCGTGGCGCGTCCTCCCTCACGGTCTGCGGTGAGGGAGGACGCCCGGCGGTGCGGGAGGACGCCGCCCGGGCCGTCCCACCGCCCGTCCCGGCGCCCGGGGGAGAATGTCCCCTCGTGACCGCCGACCGACGCCTGCTGCTCGTGCACGCCCACCCCGACGACGAGACGATCAACAACGGCGCCACCATGGCCCGCTACGTCGCCGAGGGTGCCCGGGTCACGCTGCTCACCTGCACGCTGGGCGAGGAGGGCGAGGTCCTCGTCCCCGAGCTCGAGCTGCTCGGCCCCGAGCACGCCGACCAGCTCGGCGGGTACCGCATCGGCGAGCTGCGGGCGGCCATGGACGCGCTGGGCGTCACCGACTGGCGCTTCCTCGGCGGGCCCGGCCGCTACCGGGACTCCGGGATGATCGGCACGCCGGCCAACGCCCGCCCGCGGGCGTTCTGGAACGCCGACCTCGACGAGGCCGTGGCCTCCGCGGTCGCCGTCGTCCGGGAGGTCCGGCCGCAGGTCGTCGTCACCTACGACGAGAACGGCGGCTACGGCCACCCCGACCACATCCAGACCCACCGGGTCGCGATGGCCGCCGTCGAGGCCGCCGCCGACCCCGGCTACCGGCCCGACCTCGGGGAGGCGTGGGACGTCGCCAAGGTCTACTGGTGCTGCGTGCCGCGCTCGGTGCTGCAGCAGGGCGCCGAGGCGATGGCCGCGCTGGGGGAGGAGTCGCCGTTCGACCGGCTCGGCGACGTCGACGACATCCCCTTCGCCGTCCCCGACGAGCAGGTCACCGCCGCCGTCGACGGCCGGGCCCACGCCGGCGCCAAGGACGCGGCCATGCGCGCGCACGCCACCCAGATCACCGTCGACGGGCCCTTCTTCGCGCTGTCGAACAACCTCGGCCAGGAGGTGCTCGGCGTCGAGTACTACCGGCTCGTCCGCGGGCGGCGCGGGCCGGCCGGGGACGCGTCGAACGGCTGGGAGGACGACCTGTTCGCCGGCCTGTCCGGATGACGCGGGCCGCCACGCTGGCCGCCGCGGCGGTCGCGGCGGTGGCCGTCTCGGGGTGGCTCGCTCTGGTCCAGGTGTTCTGGCTGCCGCTGCGGGTCGGCGGGGTCCTGGTGCCGCTGTCGGTCCTCGCCGCCCTCGTCGGCAACCCCCTGCTGGTCACGCTCACCCACCGGCTCACCGGCTCGCGCGTCGTCGCCGTCCTCCCGGCGGTGACCTGGCTGGTCATCGCGCTGGCCGCCACGTCCCGCCGCCCCGAGGGCGACCTGGTCGCCGTCGGCACCGGCGGGCTGGGCACCGTCACGCTCGCCTTCCTCGGCCTGGGCGTGGTGGGGGCCGCCCTCGCCGTCGGCCGGGTGCTGGCCACCCCCCGCCCTCACGTGTCCTCGGGCGCCCAGCGGTAGTGGTAGCGGTGGTGCTCGACGTACCCCGCGCGGCGGTACAGCGCCCGCGCCGGCGCGTTCGACACCGCCACCTGCAGGTACACCCAGCGCGCCCCGCGCTCGGCGCCCCACCGGGTGAGCGCGCCCATGAGGGTGGTGGCCAGGCCGCGACGGCGGTGCTCCCCGGCCACGGTCAGCGCGCCGACGCCCAGCCAGTCGTCGGTCACCACCCCGCGGGCGACGGCGACCGGCCCGGCACCCGGGTCGGGGCGCACCGCCGCGAAGACGACCTGCGAGGCGTTGGTGAGCACCGCGCGGGCGACCGGGGGCGCGTCGCGGTAGGCGGCCAGCCAGGCGTCGTCCGGGGCGGGCGCCAGCTCCACCGGCACGCCGTCGGCGGTGCCCGGGACCAGCGGCGCGGTCAGCACGAGGACGTCCTCGCCGCGCTCCCACCCGGCGGCGGCCAGGGCGGCGTCGACGGGGCGCGACGCCACGCCCGGCAGCTGCACACCCGGCCGCAGCCCGCGGGCACGGTACCAGGCGCCGACGGCGTCCGTCGCCTCCTCCAGCGGCCGCCCGGGGTCGCCGGTGACCAGCGCGGTGTTGGCGCGGCCGGTGAACCCGCCGGCCGCGCGCAGCAGCCACCCGCCCAGCGCCTCCTCCTCCGGCGCGCGCCAGCCGCGGGCCGCGACGCGCTCGAGCTCGGCGACCCCCAGCGGCGAGCGGCTCTGTCCCATGCCGGCGATCCTGCGCGGTGCCCGCGGGGGTCCTCCGACCGGGTCGCACCGCCCGACCCGTCGCGCCCGGGGCCGCGGTACGGGGCCATACTGACGGGCGACACGCGCGAGCCCGGCCGCGAGCCGGGGCGCTGCCCGCACGTCCCCCGGGAGGACCCACCGTGACCTACGTGATCACCCAGGCCTGCGTCGACGTCCTCGACAAGGCGTGCATCGACGAGTGTCCGGTGGACTGCATCTACGAGGGCGACCGGATGCTCTACATCCACCCCGACGAGTGCGTCGACTGCGGTGCCTGCGAGCCCGTCTGCCCGGTGGAGGCCATCTACTACGAGGACGACGTCCCCGACAAGTGGAAGGACTTCTACAACGCCAACGTGGAGTTCTTCTCCGACCTGGGCAGCCCCGGCGGCGCGGCCAAGACCGGCCGGGTCGGGAAGGACCACCCGCTGGTGGCGGCCCTGCCGCCGCAGGGCGAGGGACACTGACCACCACGGCGGCGGGGCGGGTGGCCGGCCGGCTGCCCGACTTCCCCTGGGACAGCCTCGAGGCCGCCCGCGCCCGGGCGGCGCAGCACCCGGGCGGGCTGGTCGACCTGTCCATCGGGACGCCGGTCGACCCCACCCCCGACCTCCTGCGCACCGCGCTGGCCGCGGCGGGGGACTCCCCGGGCTACCCCATGGCCCTGGGCACCCGGGAGCTGCGCACCGCCGCGGCCGGGTGGCTGCAGCGCCGCCTCGGGGTGACCCTGGCCGACCCGCTCGGCGCCGACCCGTCGGTGGTGCCCACGATCGGCTCCAAGGAGCTCGTGGCGCTGCTGCCCACCCTGCTCGGGCTGCACGAGGGCACGATGGTCATCCCGGAGGTCGCCTACCCGACCTACGAGGTCGGCGCGGTCCTGGCCGGGCTGGCGGTGCGCCGCACCGACACCCCGCCCGACGACGCCGCCGGGGTCGTCCTGGTGTGGCTGAACTCCCCGGGCAACCCGCACGGCCGGGTGCTGTCCGACGACGAGCTGCGCGCCTGGGCGGCGTGGGGCCGGGCGCACGGCGTGCCGGTGGTCGCCGACGAGTGCTACGCCACCCTCGGCTGGGACGTGCAGCCGCGCTCGCTGCTGCACCCCGCCGTCGCCGGTGAGGACCACACCGGCCTGCTCGCGGTGCACTCGCTGTCCAAGCAGTCGACGGCGGCCGGCTACCGCGCCGGGCTGCTCTCCGGGGACCCGCTGCTGGTCCGGCGGATCTGGGAGGTGCGCCGCCACCTCGGCCTGCTGGTGCCGGGCCCGGTGCAGGCGGCCATGACCGCCGCCCTCGACGACGACGCCCACGTCGACGCCCAGCGCGAGCGGTACCGCCGCCGCCGGGAGCGGCTGGCCGCGGCGGTCCGCGCCACCGGCGCCCGGATCGACCACTCCGAGGCCGGCCTCTACCTGTGGGTCACCCGCGACGAGGACTGCTGGACGACGGTCGACTGGCTGGCGGGCCTGGGCATCGTCCCGGCGCCCGGCTCCTTCTACGGCCCGGCCGGGGCCCGGCACGTGCGGATGGCGCTGACCGCCAGCGACGAGCGCATCGACGCCGCCGTCGCCCGCCTGACCGCGTAGCGGCCGCGGGCCCCACTAGTGGCCCGCAAGTGGGCGCCGGTCGGCCGCCAGAGGGTCGCAAGCCCCTCGGGCCACGGTGGTCCCAGCCGCCGGGCAGCCCGCCCGGCCCCACCGCGGAGGCCCGCCGTGACCCTCGTCGTCTTCCTGCTCGTCCCCGTCCTCGCTCTCGTCGCGCTCGTCGCCCTCGAGGCGCGCCTGCACCGCGGCCGCAGCCTCGCCGGCGCCGCCGGGGTGCCGGTCACCTTCGACCGGCCCGAGCTCCACGGCAAGGGCCGCAACCGGGTGTACTGACCGGTCAGCCGCAGGGACCCTCCGCACGGGCGAGCGCCGCGGTCAGGGCGACCGCCAGGTCCTGGTGCTTCTGGTAGGCCTCCGGGAACCCGGAGCGCTGGACCCACTGCGCGGCGTCGGTCAGGCGCATCGTCTCCCAGCCGGGGACCTGCACCAGGCCGTCGTAGAACCTCCCCGCGGCGTAGGCCGGGTCCTGCACCTGCGCCGGCGTCCCCCAGCCCTGCGACGGCCGCTGCTGGAACAGGCCGAGGGAGTCGCGGTCCCCGTGGTCGAGGTTGCGCAGCGTCGACTCCTGCATCGCCGTCGCCAGCGCGATGACGGTGGCCCGCTCGGGCAGCCCCCGTTCACGGGCGACGTCGGCGATGGTCTGCGCGTTGGCCCACTGCTCCGCCGAGAGGGTCACCGAGGTCGACGGCACGGTGCACAGCCCGGTCGGCACCGGGTCCTGCGAGCCGTCGGCCCGCCAGGCGAGGGCCAGGACCATCGCGATCCCCAGGACCATCGCCGGCCACCAGTGGCGCAGCGCCCACGGGCCGGCCGACCGCCGCCGCCGGGCCGGGGTCCCCTTGCCCGCGGGGCGCCGCGCCGGGTTCCGCGCCGGGGTCCGCTTCGCCGCGGGTCGGCGGGCGGCGGGGCGCGTGCCGGTCCGTGCGCTGGTCATCGCCGTCGACTCTAGGTCGGCCCCCGGACGGGTGACCGGAGGTCCGCGGACCGGCGAGGCGCCCCGGCGGGCCCGCTAGCGTGTGCCCGCCGCCCGACACCTCGAGGAGTACCGCCATGGCCGACGTCCTGCTCCCCGGGGTCACCGCCACCCGGGTCCCCACCGCGCGCCTGGTGCAGAACGTGCTGCACCCGGAGGGCACCGACCCCGCCGGGCCGGGCGAGGCGGTCCTGTTCGTGCACGGCAACGTGAGCTCGGCGCTGTTCTGGCAGCCGACGCTGCGGACGCTGCACGAGACCGGCCGGCACCGCGCGCTCGCCGTCGACCTGCGCGGCTACGGCGACACCGACCCGCTGCCGATCGACGCCGGCCGCGGCGTGCGCGACTGGTCCGACGACCTGGCCGCGCTCGTGGACGCGCTGGGCCTGGACCGGGTGCACCTGGTCGGCTGGAGCATGGGCGCCGGCGTCGTCCTGCAGCACCTGCTCGACGCGCCGTCGCGGGTGGCCTCGGTGACGCTGGTCGCGCCGGTGTCGCCGTTCGGCTTCGGCGGGACCGCCGGGCCGGAGGGCCGCCGGCTCGGTGTCGACGGCGCGGGCTCGGGCGGGGGAGCGGCCAACCCGGAGTTCGTGGCGGCGCTGGCCGCCGGCGATCGCTCCGACGCCGCGCCGACCAGCCCCCGGTCGATCCTGCGCGCGTTCTACGTGGCGCCGGGCTCGCTGCCGCTGGACCCGGCCCTCGAGGACGTGTTCGTCGCCGCGATGCTGTCCACCCGCACCGGTGAGGACCACTACCCGGGCGACGCGGTCGCCAGCGACACGTGGCCCGGGACGGCGCCGGGACGCCGCGGGGTGCTCAACACGATGGCGCCGACGGTCTTCGACGTCTCGGGGATCGTCGACTCGCCGGTCCGGCCGCCGGTGCTGTGGGTGCGCGGCGACGCCGACGCGATCGTCTCCGACACCTCGGCGTTCGACCTGGCGTTCCTCGGGCAGCTGGGCGCGGTGCCCGGCTGGCCCGGCGCCGAGGTCTGCCCGCCGCAGCCGATGGTCACCCAGACCCGCGCGGTGCTCGACCGGTACGCGGCCGCGGGCGGCGCCTACCGGGAGGTCGTGCTGCCCGGCGTCGGGCACTCGCCGCACGTCGAGCGGCCACACGAGTTCGCCGTCGCGCTGCTCGAGCACCTCGACGCGACGGCGCCCGCCGACCTCGCCTGAGGCGGGGACGCGAACGCCCCACCCGCGCGGCTCCCGGGGGGACGATCCCCGCGGGAGGGCGCATGGACGGGATGCGGGAGCGCGTCGCCGGGGTCTTCGACCGGGCGGCACCGACGTACGACGCGGTGGGTGTCGAGATGTTCGGCCCGATCGCCGAGCGGCTGGTCACCGAGCTCGACCCCCGGCCGGGGGAGCGGGTCCTCGACGTCGGCTGCGGGCGGGGAGCGGTGCTGCTGCGCGCCGCGGCGCGGGTGGGCCCGACCGGGTCGGTGACGGGTGTGGACCTGGCGCCGGGGATGGTCGAGCGGGCGCGGGCCGCGGCTGAGGCGACCGGGGTCCCGGCCGACGTGCGGATCGCCGACGCCGAGGACCCCGGAGGCGGCCCCTACGACGTCGTCGCCTCGTCGCTGGTGCTGTTCTTCCTGCCCGACCCCGCGGCGGCGCTGCGGGCGTGGCGGGCGCTGCTCGTCGACGGCGGCCGGGTCGGGGTGACGACGTTCGGTCCCTACGACGAGGCGTGGCGCGACGTCGACGCGGTCTTCGCCCCGTACCTGCCGCCGCAGCTGCGGGATGCGCGCACGAGCGGCGCCAGCGGGCCCTTCGCCTCCGACGCCGGCGTCGAGGACCTGCTGCGCGGCGCCGGCTTCGCGGACCCGCGCACGACCCACCTGACCGTGCCGGTGCGCTTCACCGACGAGGACCACTGGCACACCTGGTCGTGGTCGGTCGGGCAGCGGGGCTTCTGGGAGCTGGTGCCCGAGGGCGAGCGCGACGCCGTCCGGGCGGAGGCGTACCGGCGCGTGCGACGCTGCCGCCACGACGACGGGCGGATCGGCTTCGACCAGGACGTCCGCGTTACCCTCGGCCGGGCCTGACCCACCAGGCATAGGAAGCTCTCCCCACGTCTGTGGGGCCCGGACGTGGGGGAAGCTTCCTTTGCCGAGTCAGTCGTTGGCGTGCAGCGCCGCGTTGAGCTCGCCCCAGGTGCCCGTGCGGGGCAGCGCCTCGAGCGCGCCGGTGACGCTGTTGCGGCGGAACAGCAGGCCGTCACGGCCGGAGAGCTCGCGGGCCTTGACCACCGAGCCGTCGGGCAGGGTCACCCGCGAGCCGGCGGTGACGTAGCAGCCGGCCTCGACGACGCAGTCGTCGCCCAGGGAGATGCCGATGCCGGCGTTGGCGCCGAGCAGGCAGCCGCGGCCGATGGACACGACCTCCTTGCCGCCCCCGGACAGCGTCCCCATGATCGACGCGCCCCCGCCGACGTCGCTGTCGGCACCGACGACGACGCCCGCGCTGATCCGCCCCTCGACCATCGACGGGCCCAGCGTGCCGGCGTTGTAGTTGACGAAGCCCTCGTGCATGACCGTCGTCCCCTCGGCCAGGTGCGCGCCCAGCCGGACCCGGTCGGCGTCGGCCACCCGCACGCCCGGCGGGAGGACGTAGTCGACCATCCGGGGGAACTTGTCCACCGCCAGCACGGTGAGGCTGCCGTGGGCGGCCCGCAGCAGCGCGCGGCGGGCCGGGGTGAGCTCGGTGGCCAGCACCGGCCCGGCGCTGGTCCAGGCGACGTTGGCCAGCAGCCCGAAGACGCCGTCGGTGTTGACCTCGTGCGGCCGGACCAGCCGGTGCGAGAGCAGGTGCAGCCGCAGGTAGACGTCGTGGGTGTCGGCCGGCGGGGCGGTGAGGTCGGCGATGGTGGTCCGGACGCCGACCACCTGCACGCCGCGGGCGTCGTCGGTGCGCACCAGCCCCGAGAACTCCGGGCCGAGCTCTCCCTCCAGCTCCAGGGTGCCCAGCTGCTGCGTGCCCGACGGCCCCTCGCCGCCCAGCGCGGGCGCGGGGTACCAGGTGTCGAGGACGGTGCCGGAGGTGGTGACGGTCGCGAGACCGGCGGCGACGGCGGAGCGGGCGGGAGCGGTCACGCGCCCGACGCTACCGAGCGCACTCCGCCGGCTGCCGGGCCGCCGTGTCCCCCGCCGCGACCGGGGGCCGCGGGGCCCGGGCGCCGACGACGGCGCCGAGCAGGCTGAGCACCGCCACGCTGGCCAGCGCCCACCGCAGCGTGACGACCTCGGCGAGCAGGCCGATCAGCGGCGGCCCGGCGAGGAACCCCGCGTAGCCGATCACCGACACCGCCGACACCCCGCGGCCACCGGGGACCACCTCGGCGCCGCCCTGCATCGCGACCGGGAACGCGGTGGCCAGGCCCAGCCCGGTCAGGCCGAAGCCGACCAGCGCCGCCGTGGGGCTGGCCGCCCCGACCGCGAGCAGCACGCCGGCGGTGGCCAGGACCCCCGAGCCGGCCAGCGCGCGGGCCCGCCCGACCCGCGCGAGCAGCCACTCCCCGGCCAGGCGGGCCACGGTCATGCTCAGCGCGAAGGCGGCGTAGCCCAGCGCGGCCACGCCGTCGCCGGCGCCGGCCTCGTCGCGGAGGAACAGCGCCGTCCAGTCGGCCATGGCGCCCTCGCTGAAGGCGGCGAAGAGCGCGATCAGGCCGAAGACCCAGATCCCGCGGTGCCGCCAGGCGCTGCCGCCGGCGGACCCCTCCGGGCGCTCCTCGGGCTCGTCGGCCGGCAGCCGGGAGGCCACGGCAACGACGCCGGCGGCGGCCACCGCGCCGACCAGGCCCAGGTGCACCGCCGGCGAGATCCCGGCCCCGGCGGCGAGGGCCCCGGTGCCGGCGCCGGCCAGCCCGCCGAGGCTGAACGCGGCGTGGAACGAGGGCATCAGCGGGCGCCCCGAGCTGCGCACGACCTGGACGGCGCCGACGTTCATCGCGACGTCGAGGACGCCGAAGACGGCGCCGTAGACGAACAGCACCGCCCCGAGCGCGACGACGTCGGTGACCTGCCCCGGCAGGGTCACCGCGGCCGCCGTCGCCAGGCCGGTGACCACGGTGACCCGGGCCGACCCGTAGCGGTCGACCGCCCGCCCGGCCAGGGACATGGCGAGGATCGAGCCGACGGCGATGCACAGCAGCGCCAGGCCGAGCGCGCCGGGTGTCGCGCCGGTGCGGTCGCTCACCGCGGGGATCCGGGTGACCCAGTTGGCGAACACGACGCCGTTGAGGAAGAAGACGGCGGAGACGGCCGCGCGGGCGCCGGCGACCTGCTCTCTGGATCGATCCAGAACCATGGCGCCAGCGTAGGCCGTAGCCTGCCGCCGTGCCACGACGACCGACCCTGCGCGACCTCGCGGCCGCCGCCGGGGTCAGCCGCTCGACGGCGTCGAACGCCTACAACCGGCCCGACCAGCTCAGCGCCGAGGTGCGGGAGCGGGTGCTGGCCACCGCGGCCCGGATCGGCTACCCCGGGCCGAGCCCGGCGGGCAGCGCGCTGCGCCGCGGCCGGTCCGGCTCGCTGGGCGTGCTGCTCGGTGACCGGCTCGGATACGCGTTCAGCGACCCCGCCGCCGCGGTCTTCCTCGACGGGCTGGCCGAGGCGGTCGAGGACGAGGGCCTCGCGCTGCTCGTCCTGCCCGGCGCCCGCACCGGCGGCGGGCCGCCACCGGAGGCGGTGCGCTCGGCCGTCGTGGACGCCGTCGTCGCCTACTCCCTGCCCGACGGCGACCCCGCGCTGGCCGCCGTCCGCGAGCGCGGGCTGCCGCTGGTGACCGTCGACCAGCCCGACCTGCCCGGCGTCCCCGGGGTCCGGGTCGACGACGCCGCCGGCGCGCGGGCGGTCGCCGAGCACGTGCTGGGCCTGGGCCACCGGCGGCTGGCGGTGGTCGCCTTCGAGCTGGCCGCCGACGGGAGGTGGGGACCGGCCGACGCCGACCGGCAGCGGCACGCCACGTTCACCGTCACCCGCCAGCGGCTGGCCGGGTACCGCGCCGCGGTCGAGGCGGCCGGGCTCGACTGGGCCGAGGTGCCGGTGCACGAGTGCCCGCACAACACGCACGCCGAGGGCGTCCGCGCCCTGCCCGGGCTCCTCCCCGGCCGGCCGACGGCGGTGCTGGCGATGAGCGACGAGCTGGCGCTGGGCGTCGTCCAGGCGGCCGCGGACGCCGGGCTGGCCGTGCCCGGCGACCTGACGGTGACCGGCTTCGACGACACCCCGGCCGCCGCGCGCGCCGGGCTGACCACCGTGCGCCAGCCGCTGCGCGACAAGGGGCTCCTGGCCGGCGAGCAGCTGCTGGCGCTGCTGGCCGGCGAGGACCCGGAGCCGGCGACCCTGCCGACCGAGGTGGTCGTGCGGGGCTCGAGCGCTCCGCCCGGCGCCGTGCCGCGGTCCGGGGCTCCCCGGCCGTAGGCTCGGGCACCGTGACCAGTCGGCCCGACCTCGACCTCTCCGCCGACGTGCTGACCCTCACCCGCGCGCTGGTCGACACCCCCTCGGTGTCCGGGGACGAGCGCGCGCTGGCCGACGCCGTCGAGGCCGCGCTGCGGGCGCTGGGCGGCCTGGAGGTCGAGCGGGTCGGCGACACCGTGCTCGCCCGCACCACGCTCGGCCGCGACACCCGCATCGTGCTGGCCGGGCACCTCGACACCGTCCCGATCGCCGACAACGTGCCCAGCCGGCTCGAGGACGGCCGGCTGTTCGGCTGCGGCACCAGCGACATGAAGTCCGGCGACGCGGTCGTGCTGCGGCTGGCCGGCCGCTTCGGCGTCCCCGGCGCGCAGCCCGCGCACGACCTCACGTTCGTCTTCTACGACAACGAGGAGGTCGAGTCGGTCAAGAGCGGGCTGGGCCGGGTGGTCCGCGAGCGGCGCGGCTGGCTCTACGGCGACCTCGCCGTCCTGCTCGAGCCCACCGACGGCGAGATCGAGGCCGGCTGCCAGGGCACGCTGCGCGCCGAGCTCGAGGTCCGCGGCCACCGGGCCCACTCGGCGCGCAGCTGGCTGGGCGTCAACGCGATCCACGGCGCCGCGGGCGTCCTCGCCACGCTGGCCGCCTACGAGGCGCGCGAGGTGGAGATCGACGGCTGCACCTACCGCGAGGGCCTCAACGCCGTCCGCGTCGAGGGCGGGGTCGCCGGCAACGTCGTCCCCGACCTGTGCCGGGTCACCGTCAACTTCCGCTACGCGCCCGACCGGGACGAGGACGCCGCCGAGGCGCACGTGCGCGAGGTGTTCGCCGACGCGCTGGCCGCCGGGGTCACGCTGACCGTCACCGACAACGCCGGCGGCGCCCCGCCCGGGCTCACCGAGCCCGCGGCCGCGGCCTTCGTCGCCGCCGTCGGCCGCCCCGCGCGGGCCAAGCTCGGCTGGACCGACGTCGCCCGGTTCGCCGCGCTGGGCATCCCGGCGGTGAACTACGGCCCCGGCGACCCGCAGCTCGCGCACACCCGCGAGGAGTCCGTCCTGGTCGAGCGGCTGCAGCCGGCCGAGGACGCCCTGACCGCCTACCTGTCCGGAGACAGCGCATGACGACCACCCCTCCGCCCGACGGCGCGCGCCGGCCCCGGCCGACCCGCCACCGCGGGCCGGTCCTGCTGCGCGGCGGCGAGCCGGACCCCCAGACGGTCGGGACGACGACCGACCAGCGGCTGCTCGACCGGCGCGGACCGACCGACTGGGTGCACACCGACCCGTGGCGGGTGCTGCGCATCCAGAGCGAGTTCGTCGAGGGCTTCGGCCTGCTCGCCGAGCTGCCGCGGGCGGTCAGCGTGTTCGGCAGCGCCCGCACCAAGCCCGACCACCCGCACTACGCCGCCGGCGTGCGCATCGGCGCGGCCCTGGCGCAGGCCGGCTACGCCGTCATCACCGGCGGCGGGCCCGGCGCCATGGAGGCGGCCAACCGCGGCGCGTCGGAGGCCGGTGGGCTGTCGGTGGGGCTGGGCATCGAGCTGCCGTTCGAGCAGGAGCTCAACGAGTGGGTCGACGTCGGCATCAGCTTCCGCTACTTCTTCGTCCGCAAGACGATGTTCGTGAAGTACGCGCAGGCCTTCGTCATCCTCCCCGGCGGCTTCGGCACGCTCGACGAGCTGTTCGAGGCGCTCACGCTGGTCCAGACCCGCAAGGTCACCCGGTTCCCGGTGGTGCTCTTCGGCACGGAGTACTGGGGCGGGCTGGTCGACTGGATCCGCGGCAGCCTGCTGGAGTCGGGCACCATCAGCGCCCGCGACCTCGACCTGTTCACCGTCACCGACGACGTCGACGAGGTGCTCTCGCGCATCCGGGACGCGGAGACCGCCCGCGCGGGAGGGGACGGCGGCGGCGGGATGCGCGCCCCGCTGAGCCCGCCGGTCGAGCCGGTCGAGGGCTGAGGGCGCCGGTGCTGTCCGCCCTCGTCGGGGTCGCCGCGGTCGCCGTCGTCGGGGCGCTGCTGTTCCTCGGCGGCTCGCTGCTGCTGGGGCGCGGGGAGACCCAGCCGCCGGCCGAGCTGGACCGCTCGCCGGTCGAGCTGCCCGACGACCGCCCGGTGACCGGCGCCGACGTGCGGGCGCTGCAGGTGTCGGTGGCGGTGCGCGGCTACCGGATGAGCGAGGTGGACTGGCTGCTCGAGCAGCTCGCCCAGGCGATCGAGGAGCGCGACGAGGTGATCGCCGCGCTCCGCGACCGCCGGCCGGCGCCGGCCGCCGACGCCGACACCGACCCCGGCCTCCCGTCGCCGGCCGACGGCGCATCCGGCGGCGGGCCCGGCGACGAAGGACCGTCCGTGGACGAGGAGGTGCGCAACGGTGCCTGAGCTGGTGCTGCCGGTCGCGGTGGCGGCCCCGCCGGAGCGGGTGTGGGCGGTGCTCACCGACTGGCCGGCCCAGGGCCGCTGGATGCCGGCCACCGACGTCGAGGTGGTCACCGCGCACGAGGAGGGCATCGGCGTGCGGCTGGCCGCGCGCACCGGCGTCCCGCTGCCGTGGCGGCGCGGCCGGCACGGCGCCGTCCGGCACCTGGGCGTCCTCGACACGATGGTCGTCACCGAGTGGGACCCCCCGCGCCACGTGGTCGTCCAGCACACCGGCCGGATCGTGCGCGGCCCCGGGATCTTCGACCTCACGCCCGCTCCGCACGGCACGGACCTGGTCTGGACCGAGCGGCTGTACCTGCCGTTCGGGATCCTCGGGCGGCTGGGCTGGCCGCTGGTGAAGCCGTTCGTCGTCCTCGGGTTCCGGCTCTCGCTGCGCCGCTTCGCCCGCTACGCCGCCTCCGGTGCCGCCACCGACGCCGCCCCGGACGCCGCCGGCGCGGGCTGAGCCGCGGCCCGCAACGCCTCCCGGCCGGTGTACCAGCGGCGCCACAGCACCGCCGCGGTGACCAGGGTGACCACCGTGCCGCCGTCGTACATCAACCGCGCGCCCTCCTCGGCGCCGGTGACGCCGGCCGGCGGGTGGGCGTAGAGCACCTTGGCGAGCACGTCGTGCGCCGCGGCGCCGGCGGCCAGCGCCCCGGCCCGGACGCCCACGCCGCGGCGGTGCGGTGCGGGGTCGACGGCGAGCACGGCGGCGGTGGCGAGGTACCCGCTGACCAGCACGTGGGCGCTGACGAGCGCCGACCACCCCGGTGCGTGCCCGACGGCGGCGTGCAGGCCGGTGCCGTAGAGCACCCACAGCCCCGCGGCGTGGAGCGGGACGGCGACGAGCGGGTCGGCTAGCCACCGCAGCGGGGCGGTGCGCAGCACCCGGCTCACCCGGCGGGCGGCCGGGACCGACAGCGCCCGCAGCGCCAGCGTGACCGGGGCGCCGAGCACCAGGAGCAGGGGCGCCACCATGCCCAGCAGCAGGTGCCCGGCCATGTGCGCGCGCAGGTCGCCGTGCGCCGCCAGCGGCCCGGCGACGGCGACGGCGGCGGTCGCCACGCCGGCCAGCCAGGCCGCCGTGCGGGCCAGCGGCCAGGGGCTGCGGCAGCGCCAGGTGGCGGCGACGTAGGCGGCCGCCAGCAGCAGGACCGTGACGGTCATCGCGCGGGCGCGGGCGCGGGCGCGGGCCGGGCCCGGCGGCGCAGCAGCAGGACCAGCCCGGCTCCGAGCAGGAGGGCCCCGGGGACGATCCAGCCGACGTCGTAGCCGGTCGGGTCGACGCCGTAGCGGACCTGGTGCAGGCGCAGCAGCTTGTGGTGGACCACGCCGTCCCACACCTGGAACGCGCCGGCGCCGGTGAGCACCGCGCCCCACCACAGCGCCGGCAGGAACGGGCCGCGGCGGCGGGCGTCGGCCAGCAGCGCCATGCCGGCGACCGCGGCGGAGAACGTGCCGGCGTGCAGCACGCCGTCGGAGACCAGGCCGGCCGCGCCGCTGGCCCGGTCGTAGAAGTGGTGCCAGTGCAGCAGCTGGTGGAAGACGATCTCGTCGACCGCGCCGGCGGTGCCCAGCCCCAGCAGCAGGCCGGACACCAGCAGCCGCCGGCGGGCCGGGGGGCGGGGGAGTGCGTCGGCCACGGGGCCTCCCGTCGTCGCAGGTGCCCCCGCGCTGCCCGCCCGGTCCCGGCGGGAAACCGGGAGCTCCGGCTGGACCCGGCCCCTGGGGCATGCCGCAGGCTCGGGTCCGTGAGCGGAGACCTGCTGCGGCCCGGGGAGTTCCTGCGCCGCACCCGGCTGTCGGCCAAGGCGCTGCGGCTCTACGCCGAGCAGGGGCTGCTGGTGCCCGACGCCGTCGACCCCTGGACCGGCCACCGCGGCTACGCGGCCGGCCAGGTCGACCGGGCGCGCCTCATCGCCGCCCTGCGCCGCGCCGGCATGCCGCTGGCGCGGGTCCGGGACGTCGTCGACCTGGAGCCGGCGGCCCGGCGGGCGGCGGTGGCGCGGTGGTGGGACGGCGTGGAGGAGGACCTCCGGCAGCGCCGGACGTGGGTGTCCGCCCTGACCGTGGGACCGGACGACGAGGAGGACGACGTGCACGAGGTGTACCTGCGCGAGGTGGCCGAGCAACCGGTGCTGACCGCCGAGCGGCGGCTGACCGTGGACGAGCTCGAGGGCTTCATCACCGGGGCGGGGGAGGAGATCGACGCGCACCTGGCGCGGTCGGGCGCGGTGCCCGCCGGCCCGCTGCGGGTGGTCTACCACGGCATGGTCACCGAGGACGGCGACGGCCCGGTGGAGGTGGTGCGCCCGTTCACCGGCCGGGTCGAGCCGGCCGGTGACCTGCGGATCCGGCTGCAGCCGGCCGGGCGGGAGGCGGTCACCTGCCTGTCCCGCGGGCAGGCGGAGTTCCCCGGCATCCTGCGGGCCTACGACGCCGTCGGTGCCTGGGTGGACGCGCGGGGCCTGGAGCGCGCGGGCAGCCCGGCGGAGGTCTACCTGTCCGCCCGCGACGTGGGCCCCGACGAGCCGCACGTGGAGGTGGCCTGGCCGGTGACCTGACCCCCGTCCGGGGGCGCCTCCCTAGGTGCGCCGGCGCGAGGCCACGAACGCCATGGCCTCCTCGGCCACGGCCAGGTCGGACTCCGGCGTGCCGTGGTCGAGGGCGACCCACTCCCGCATCGGGGTGCCGTTCGCCGCCGCGAACGGCAGCCCCGTGCCGGCCGCCACCAGGCCCTCGACGCGGTGCCGCGGCAGCTTGAACACCAGCGCGCCGCCGACGACCATCGCGAAGATCGACCCGTCGACGGTGAGCGCGGCCGAGCCGAAGCCGGTCCGCCCGCCCGCGCCCGGCGGGCCGACACCGGGGCGGGTGGCGAGGGCCTCCACCAGGAGGCCGAAGCGCTGACCGGGGTCCACGGCACCGAGTCCAGCGCCGGTCGGCGGGGATGGCAACGGGAACGTCCGCCGCATCGGTGAGGATGTCGCGGTGAGTCGTCGCGGGTGGGTGCTGTTCCTGGCGATGTCGGTCATCTGGGGCGTGCCGTACCTGCTGATCAAGGTCGCCGTCGACGAGGTGTCGCCGGTCGTCCTCGTCTTCGCTCGGTGCGCCGTCGGGGCGGCGCTGCTGCTGCCCTGGGTGCTGGCGCGCGGGCAGGTCCGGTCGGCGCTGCGGCACTGGCGGGCGCTGCTGCTGTTCACCGTGCTGGAGATGACCGCGCCGTGGTTGCTGCTGTCCTACGCCGAGGTGACGCTGTCGAGCTCGCTGACCGGGCTGCTGGTGGCGTCGGTGCCGTTCGTCGCCGCGCTGGCCGCTCGGTTGCTCGGCGACGAGGAGCGGCTGACCCCGGTCCGGCTGGCGGGCATGGGGCTCGGCGTCCTCGGCATCGCCGCGCTGCTCGGGTTCGACGTCGAGGGCATCGCGCTGCTGCCGGTGCTGGCCGTCGTCCTCGTCGTCATCGGGTACGGGACGGCACCGCTGGTGGCCAGCCGCGCGCTCGGCGACCTCTCCGGGGTGACGGTCAGCGCGGTCGCGCTGGTGGTCACCGCGGTGGTCTACGCGCCGTTCGCGCTGCCCCGGCTCGGCGAGCTGACGACGGCGTCGCCCGAGGCGCTCGGGTCACTGGCGGCGCTGGGCGTCGTCTGCACGGCGCTGGCACTGGTGCTGTTCTTCTCGCTCATCCGCGAGGCCGGCCCGCAGCGGGCGCTGGTGATCACGTTCGTCAACCCGGCGGTCGCTGTCGTCGCCGGGGTGCTGCTGCTCGACGAGCCGTTCACCCTCGGTCTGGCGGTGGGGCTGCCGCTGGTCCTCGTGGGCTGCGTGCTCGCCACGCGGCGCAACGCCCCGGCGCCGGTCCCGGTGGAGTCCCCGGTGCCCTGAGTGCGTCCGTCAAGGCCGTCCGTGGATCTGTGGACAGACTTCTGACCTGCGGATACGGGTCGCGAGAGGGCCTCCGTTCGGATATTCTTCGATCATGTGTTCGAGTGAGTGGCGGGACGGTGATGTGCTCGACGACGTCGCCGCGCTGGTCGCCGAACGCAACCGCATCGACGCCGCCCTGGCCCGCCGGGTGCGGGCGGCGGAGCTGGCCCAGGCCCCGGAGCGCGACGGGCAGCGGTCGATGGCCTCCTGGCTGCGGGGGCACTGCCGGTTGTCGCCGGCGGCGGCGTCCCGGCTCGTCGGCAACGGGCGGG
>NZ_JBJGYP010000009.1:0-163388 GCF_054050055.1 Geodermatophilus sp. SYSU D00814 | reverse complement strand
CTCGCCCCGCCCCCCCCCCCCCCCCCCCCCCCCCCCCCCCCCCCCCCCCCCCCCCCCCCCCCCCCCGCCCCCCCCCCCCCACGGAGGTCAGCGCTCGCCGAGCTCCGGGTGCAGCTCCTGCAGCCGGGTGGTCAGGGCGGTGAGCTGCTCGCCGCCGGCCATGAGCCGGGTGAGGTCGTCGGCGTCGACGTCGGCGCGGGTGAGGTCGCCGGCCACCTGGCCGCGCGCCAGCAGCAGGAACCGGTCCCCGACCAGGTGGGCGTAGCGCGGGTTGTGCGTCACCAGGACGACGGCGAGACCGCGCGCCCGCGCACCGAGCACCGCCTGCCCGACCAGCGTGTGCTGCGCGATGGTCATCGGCTCGGTGGGCTCGTCGAGCACCAGCGCCCGGGCGCCGTAGTGGACCGCGCGGGCGATGGCGAGGCTCTGCCGGGCGCCGGGCTGCAGGGAGTTGACCGGCTGGTCGGGGTCGACGCCGGTGACGCCGACGCGCTCGAGCGCCCGCACGGTGGTCTCGCGGGCGGCGTCGACGTCGAGGCGGCGCAGCGGCCACCGCCCGCGGGTGGGCTCGGCGCCCAGACACAGGTTGCGCCACACCGACAGCAGCGGCGCGACGGCGAGGTCCTGCCACACCGTGGCGATGCCGGCCCCGCGCGCGTCCCGCGGGCCGCGGAAGCGCACCGGGGCGCCGTCGAGGAGCAGGTCGCCGTCGTCGTGCCGGCGCAGCCCCGACAGCACCGCCACCAGCGTCGACTTCCCGGAGCCGTTCTCCCCGAGGACGCAGGTGATCCGGCCGCCGTCGAGGGCGACGTCGACCCGGTCGAGCGCGGGCACCCCGCCGTAACGGACCGACAGCCGGCGCAGCTCCAGGACCGGGGGCGCGCTCACGCCCGTGCTCATGACCGCGGCGCGGCCCGCAGCCGGCCGCGCACCACCCCTCCGACCAGCAGCGCGACCAGCAGCAGCACGCCGAGCAGGACCTGCGACCAGCGCGGGTCCCAGCCCGACAGCTCCACCCCGCGGCGGGCGACGGCGTACAGCAGCGCGCCCACCGCCGCACCGGCCATCGAGCCGTAGCCGCCGGTGAGCAGGCAGCCGCCGATCACGGCCACGACGACGAAGTCGATCGCGGTGGCCAGCGACGGCGTCGCCGCGACGCTGGCCACCGGCACCAGGGCCAGCGTGCCCACCAGCCAGCCCGCGGCGGCGGTGAGCAGGAAGAGGACCAGCGTCGTGCGCCGGACCGGCACGCCGAGCTCGCGCGCCGCCCGCCGGGACCCGCCCATCGCCAGCACGTCGTTGCCGAAACGGGTGCGCCACAGCAGCCAGCCCGCGAGGGCGGTGACGGCGAGCCACCACAGCAGCGCGACCGGGAACACGCCGCCGCCGACCTCCACCGTCGACCCGAACAGCGCCGACGCCGACGACCACCCCGGCGCCTGGTCCAGGCCGGTGATGCGGGGGGCCCCGGCCACCAGCGGCAGCGCCGACACCGTCGTGCCCTGCACCACCAGCGCCGTGGCCAGGGTGACCAGGAAGCTCGGCAGCCCGGTGCGCACGACCAGCCAGCCGTTGGCCAGCCCCACGGCCAGCGAGGCGGCCAGCGAGACGGCCAGCGCCGGCCAGATGCCCCACTCCATCGGCCCGGCGAGCACCCCGGTGAGGGTGGCGCTCCCCACGGTGACCGTGCCGATCGACACGTCGAAGTGGCCGCCCACCAGCAGCAGCGCCACCATGACCCCGCCGATGCCCAGCAGCGCCGCCGCGTCGAGGACGCCGGCGAGCCCCTCCGGGGTGAGCAGCTCGGGCACCCGCACCCCGAAGACCACGACGACGACGGCGAGGCCGAGCACGGCGGCGGTGCTGGGCCGGGCGAGGACGCGGTCGACGACCCGCCGGCGCGGCGGTGCGACCCGTGTGAAGGGCAGCCGGTCGACGGTCACCGGGTCACCGGACAGGGGCGCAGCGGGGCCTCCTCGGGCTGGGGCCCTCCCAGTGTCCACGACGGCGACCCGGCCTGCCCCGGGGAGCGGGGGCCGTCAGGGACGCAGCCGCCAGCGGACGCGGTCGTCGGCGTACCAGGTCCACCGCGTCACCGGCCGCGGGAACACGACGCCGTCGCGGGTGACCTGCGCGGGGTCGCTGGCCAGCTGCAGCGCCCGGCCGGTGCTGCGCCGCGGCGGGCGCATGAGCTGCGGGGAGACGACGACGCGGATCGTGTCGACCGCGCCCCAGTCGGGCCGCACGTCGATGCGGGCGACCGTCCCGTCGGCGACCCGGGCGTCGTCGTGGTGGGCCTGCACGCCCAGTCGCGCGGCCAGTGGCAGGCGCCCGCGCTCGGCGGCCTCGTAGCGCCCGTGGTGCAGCAGCACCCCGCCGTGGTCGTCGCGCACCAGCGACAGCTCCCGCTCCCTCCCCGTGCCGATCCCCAGGTCGCGGGCCAGCCCCCGGGAGGAGGGGTCCTCGGCCGGCTCCCAGGACACCGGCACCTCGGCGGTCCGGCCGGCCCTGTGCAGCGCGGCGAGCACCGCCGACAGCGCCGGGACCGGCCCGCGCACGAGCAGCGCACCGGCGTCGGCCGCGCCCGAGACGGCGGCGCGCCCGGGCTCCTGCCCGGGCGCGAGACCGCGCAGGTCGAACTCGACGAGGGACATGCCGATACCCTGCCACCTGCCAGCCGGTCCACCGCCGGTGACGAGTCCTGAGGGGGACGACAGCGAGATGCCGGCAGTCGTGCTGATCGGCGCCCAGTGGGGCGACGAGGGCAAGGGCAAGGCCACCGACCTCCTCGGGGGCCGGGTGCCCTACGTGGTCCGCTACCAGGGGGGCAACAACGCCGGGCACACCGTCATCACCCCCGACGGCGAGCGCTACGCCCTGCACCTGATCCCGTCGGGCATCCTCACGCCCGGGTGCACCCCGGTGATCGGCAACGGCGTCGTCGTCGACCCGCAGGTGCTCATCGGGGAGCTCGCCGGGCTCGAGGAGCGCGGCGTGGACACCTCCCGGCTGGTGATCTCGGCCGACGCGCACCTGATCATGCCGCACCACCGGGCGCTGGACCGCGTCACCGAGCGGTTCCTCGGCAAGCGCAAGATCGGCACCACCGGCCGCGGCATCGGCCCCGCCTACGGCGACAAGGTGGCCCGCACCGGCATCCGGGTGGCCGACCTGCTCGACCTGTCGATCCTGCGGCAGAAGCTCGAGGGCACCCTGGTCGAGAAGAACCAGGTGCTGGTCAAGGTCTACAACCGCAAGGCCATCGACGTCGACGACGTGGTCGAGGAGTACGCCGGCTACGCCGAGCAGCTGCGGGACCGCATCGCCGACACCCGCCTGCTGCTGGCGAACGCGCTCGACGCCGGCGAGTGGGTGCTGCTGGAGGGCTCGCAGGGCACCCTGCTCGACGTCGACCACGGCACCTATCCGTTCGTGACGTCGTCGAACCCGACCGCGGGCGGGGCGGCCACCGGCAGCGGGATCGGCCCCACCCGCATCTCCCGCGTGGTCGGCATCCTCAAGGCGTACACGACCCGGGTGGGCTCGGGCCCGTTCCCGACGGAGCTGTTCGACGCCAACGGCGAGCACCTGCGCAAGGTCGGCGGCGAGGTCGGCGTCACCACCGGCCGCGACCGGCGCTGCGGCTGGTTCGACGCCGTCGTCGCCCGGTACGCCAGCCGGGTCAACGGGATCACCGACTACTTCCTCACCAAGCTCGACGTGCTCTCGGGCCTGGAGACGGTGCCGATCTGCGTCGCCTACGACGTCGACGGCGTCCGGCACGAGGAGATGCCGATGACGCAGACCGGCTTCCACCACGCCACCCCGGTCTACGAGGACATGCCGGGCTGGTTCGAGGACATCCGGCACTGCCGGTCCTTCGACGAGCTGCCGGCCAACGCGCAGGCCTACGTGCGCCGGCTGGAGGAGCTCTCGGGGGCGCGGATCAGCGTGATCGGGGTGGGTCCCGGGCGCGACGAGAACGTCGTCGTGCACGACCTACTCGACTGAGCCGCCACGATCAGGTGACCTGATCGTCGGGCGTCCTCCCGCACGTCCCACCGTGAGGGAGGACGCCGCACGATCAGGTCACCTGATCATCGGCGAGCCGTCCCGGGCGTCCCGGGCGTCAGGCGGTCAGGGCCCGCAGCGGCTGGGTGGCCTCCGAGTCCAGCTCCGCGCGGGCGGCGACGACGACGTCGGGGTTGTCGGTGATGACGCCGTCGACCCCGAGCGCGAGCAGCAGCCGGGCGGCGGACCGGACGTCACCGCCGGCGGCGGGGTCCTCGCTGCTGCGCAGCTGGCGCGGCAGGAACGCGTTCTCCGCGGCCAGCGTCCAGGGCACCACCCGCAGGTTCGCCGCGTGCGCCCGGCGGACCAGGTCGGAGACCCCGCGCAGCGCCCCCTCGGCGTCGCGCAGCAGGAGGTGGTCGACGCTGGGCGCGATGCCCTGGGCGTAGGTGGACACCGCGCGCAGGCCGGCGTTGGTCAGCAGGTGCTCGTCGGCGGCCGTGGTGTCGACCAGCTGGACCATCGTCGGGCCGTCGTCGCCGAGGTCGGCGCGCAGCCGGCGCAGCGCCGCGGCGTCGAAGGACTGCACGACCACGGTCCCGTCGGGGCAGGCGGCGTCGAGGCGGCGCAGCTCGGCGGCGACCAGCTCGGTCATCGGCTGGCCCCGCTCGGCCGACCAGGTCGGCTTCTTCAGCTCGGCCAGCACCCGCACCTGCCGCTGCGGCGTCGACCGGTGGCGGGCCAGCTCCACGACCTCCTCGAGGGTGAGCACGCCGAAGCGGCCGTCGTAGGCGGTGTTGAGCGGGCGCAGGTCGGGGTGGCGCTCGACGGCGCGCAGCGTGCGCAGCTCGGCGAGCGTGAAGTCCTCGGCGAACCAGCCGGTGCGCCGCTTGCGACCGACCCGCCGGGTGGTGCGGCGGTCGGCGAACTCCGGCCGGGTGGCGACGTCGGTGGTGCGCGAGAGCTCGTTCTCGTGCCGCACCACCAGCGCCCCGTCCCTCGAGACGACGATGTCGGGCTCGATGAGGTCGGCGCCCATGTCGATCGCGAGCTCGTAGCTCGCGGTGGTGTGCTCCGGCCGGTACGCGCAGGCGCCGCGGTGGCCGACGACGACGGGGCGCGGGGTCCGGGCAGCTGCGGGAGTCGCGAGCGACTCGGTCGCGTGCATGCCGTCCACAACACCCGAGCGAGGTGTCGGGATGGCGAACGCCGGCTGGCGCGTCGCCGAGAAATGGGAGGACACCGCGCTGACCTGCGCGGGACCATCCGCCGCGTGATGCATCTCTCGAGGATCGGCTGGTCGGCCGACCGAGCGGACCACCTGCCCCCCGGGACGTCACCCGGTCGGGTGACCCGCGTCGACCGCGGCCGGCTCACCGTCCTCACCGCCGACGGCGAGCGGCGGGTGCACCCCGCCGCGGCGCTGCACGACCCCGACGGCGTCGCCTCCCCGGCCGTGGGCGACTGGGTGGCGCTGCGCGGGGAGCTCGCCGTCGCCGTGCTGCCGCGGCGCTCGGCGTTCACCCGCACCGTCGCGGGGCGCACCTCCGCCGGGCAGGTGGTGGCCGCCAACCTCGACCTGGTGCTCGTCGTCGACGCGCTGGCCGGGCCGACGCGGGCGCGGCGGGTGGAGCGCTACCTCGCCGTCGCGTGGGCGAGCGGGGCGACGCCGGTCGTCGTGCTCACCAAGGCCGACCTGTGCGACGACGTCCCGGCCGCGGTGGCCGCGGTGGCCGAGGACGCGATCGGCGTCGACGTGCTCGCCGTCAGCGCGCACACCGGCGAGGGACTCGACGCGCTGCGGGCGCTGCTGGGCGAGGGCCGCACCGCGGCCATGGTCGGGCCCTCGGGGGTGGGGAAGTCCTCCCTGGCCAACGCGCTGGCCGGCGCCGAGGTGGCGCCGACGCGCGACGTCCGGGAGGCCGACGGCCGCGGCCGGCACACCACCACCTCCCGCGAGCTGCACCTGCTGCCCGGCGGCGGGCTGCTCGTCGACACCCCCGGCATGCGGGAGCTGGGCCTCTACGACGACGAGGGCGTCGACACCGCCTATGCCGACGTCGCCGAGCTGGCGGCGCAGTGCCGGTTCCGCGACTGCGAGCACCGCACCGAGCCCGGCTGCGCGGTCGCCGCCGCCATCGACGACGGCCGGCTCGACCCCGCCCGGCTGCTGGGCTGGCGCAAGCTGCAGGCCGAGGCCCGCCGGCAGGAGCTGCGCGCCGACGCCCGCGCCCGCGCCGCCGAGCACGCCCGCGTCCGCGCGCTGCACCGCGCGTACCGCTCGCAGCCGAACAGGGTGCGGTGAGCCTCGGGGAGGTCGCGCTCCGTGGCTGATACGTCCGGGTCAGGAGACGCGGACGAACCCCTGCCCGTCCCAGTGCCAGCGCACGGTGATCGGGATCGACGGGCCGCTGGCGTGGGAGTCCTCCGGCGCGTAGGCCTCCATGGCGGCGACGATGTCGCCGTCCCGGACCGACAACCCGGCCGGGTCGTAGAGCGGCGGCAGGCTCGTCGCCTCGCGCAGGGTGCGGGGACTGGGCAGCAGGCCCAGCCGCTCGCCGGACGCGGCGAACACCTGGACCTCCTCGACGACGCCGTTGGACGGCTGCGGCGAACACTGCAGCAGCACGACAGCATCCGGCTCGCCGTCCCCGTCGACGTCCCCCCGGGCCGAGGTCACCCACCGGACCTCGTAGTGGTCGTAGTACGGGGGCCGGCTCCCGTCGGCGGACACCCGCGCGGTCCCGCCGGTCAGCGTGACCGGGATGCCGTCCGGGACGATCCCGTCGCACGTCACGCGGTAGCTGGCTGCCCGCCAGTCCGGCCCCGTCGCCGGGGAACCGGCGGTGTCCCGACCACCGCCCGTGGCGGTGCAGCCGCCGAGCAGGCACCCCGCCACGCCCGCGGCCAGGAGCCGGAGCGGTGTCGCCGGCCGGTGTCCCGGCACCCTCCACGACGAGGACATCGGCCCATCCCCTCGGCCGGTCGTGCGGGGGCACCCCCCACCTCCGAGCGTGCCACCGGGAGGGCCGTCCCGGGCAGGGGAGCGCCCTCCGTCGGTAGGGTCGCCGTCCGTGCGCGTGCTCGTCGTCGGCTCCGGAGCCCGGGAGCACGCCCTGTGCGTCGCTCTGTCGTCCGATCCCGCGGTCACCGCGCTGGCCTGCGCCCCCGGCAACGCCGGCACCGCGCGGGTCGCCGAGGCCGCGCCGCTCGACGTCGCCGACCCGGTGGCGGTGGCGGCGCTGGCCACCGGCTGGCGCGCCGACCTCGTCGTCGTCGGCCCCGAGGTGCCCCTGGTCGCCGGCGCCGCCGACGCCGTCCGCGACGCCGGGATCGCGTGCTTCGGACCGTCGGCGCAGGCCGCGCAGATCGAGGGCAGCAAGTCCTTCGCCAAGCACGTGATGGCCGCCGCCGGCGTGCCCACCGCCCGCGCGTGGCCGGTCGGCGGGCCGGCGGAGTTGGAGACCGCGCTCGACGAGGCCCTGCATCTCGGGGCCGGGGCGCCGTACGTGGTCAAGGACGACGGGCTGGCGGCCGGCAAGGGCGTCGTCGTCACCACCGACCGGGACGCCGCCGTCGCCCACGGCCACCGCGTGCTCGACGCCGGGGGTGCGGTGCTGGTCGAGGAGTTCCTCGACGGCCCGGAGGTGTCTCTGTTCGCCGTCACCGACGGGACGACGGTGCTGCCGCTGCTGCCCGCGCAGGACGCCAAGCGCCGCGACGACGGCGACGCGGGCCCCAACACCGGCGGGATGGGCGCGTACGCGCCGCTGCCGTGGGCCCCGCCCGGGCTGGTCGACGAGGTGCTGTCAACGGTGTTGCAGCCGACGGTCGACGAGATGCGCCGCCGCGGCGAGCCGTTCTGCGGCCTGCTCTACGCCGGGCTGGCGCTGACCTCCCGGGGCGTGCGGGTGGTGGAGTTCAACGCCCGCTTCGGCGACCCCGAGACCCAGGTCGTGCTGCCGCTGCTGGAGACGCCGCTGGGCGGGCTGCTGCACGCCGCGGCCACCGGCACGCTCGCCGACCACCCGCCGCTGCGCTGGCGGTCCGGTGCCGCGGTCACCGTCGTCGTCGCCGCGCCCGGCTATCCGGAGGCCCCCCGCACCGGTGGCCCGGTGACCGGTGCCGACGGCGAGGGCGTGCTGCACGCCGGCACCGCCGTGGACGCCGGGGGCACGGTCCGCTCGGCCGGCGGGCGGGTGCTCGCGGTGACCGCGACCGGGCCCGACCTCGCCGCCGCCCGGCAGGGCGCCTACGAACGGGTGGCCGCCGTCCGGCTGGCCGGCGCGCACTGGCGCACCGACATCGCGCTGGCCGCCGTCGAGGGCCGGATCACGCTCCCGTAGCCGCCGGCCCGTCCTCCATCACCGCAGCGCGTCCACCCGCACTCCGCAGCGTCCTCCCTCACGTCCCACCGTCCGGGAGGACGCCCGACGATCAGGTCACCTGATCCCGGCGCGCCCCGCCTCAGCGGACGCCCACCGCCGGGCGGGCCCGCTCCGGGCGCGGCTCGGGCGGGCGCGGCCCCTCGTGCCGACGCGACAGGTAGGTGCCGGCCACGTTGGCGCAGGCCACCAGCGGGACCGCGATCAGCGCGCCGAAGATGCCCGCCAGGAGCACTCCGGCTGCGATCGCCAGCACGACGGCCAGTGGGTGCACGTGCACGGCCCTGCCCAGCAGCAGCGGCTGCAGCAGGTGCGCCTCGATCTGCATGACCAGGATGACGATCGCCAGGGCGATCAGGGCCTTCACCAGGCCGACGGAGACCAGCGCCACGAGCACCGCGATGGTGCCGGCGAGGAACGACCCGATGAGCGGGATGAACGCGCCCAGGAAGACCAGCGCGGCCAGCGGGACCACCAGCGGGACGCCCAGGATCGCCAGGCCGATGCCGATGCCGACGGCGTCGAAGGCCGCGACGACGACGGTGGCGCGGACGTAGGAGATCAGCGTGCGCCACGAGCGGCGAGCGGCCTCGTCGAGGTAGGGGCGCGAGTCGCGCGGGAACAGGCCCACCAGCCACAGCCAGATGGACCGGCCGTCCTTGAGGAAGAAGAACAGCGTGAACAGCGTCAGGACGATGCCGGTGAACACCTCGCCGACCGTGGCGGCCGTGGTGAGCGCCCCGCTGGCGAGCGTCTCCTGGTTGGTGGTGAAGAAGTCCTGCACCTGGGTCAGCGCCTCGTCGATCTGCCGCTGGGTGACCGGGAAGGTCTCGACGACGAAGTCGCGGATCTGGTCGAGCCCCTCGGTGACCTGGTCGGCGAGGTCGGTGAAGCCGGCGGTCACCTGCTGGACGACCATCGTGATGATCCCGGCCACCACTCCCAGCCCGACCAGCAGCATGAGGGTGGCGGCGAGCGACCGTGGCCAGCCGTGCCGGATCAACGCGGCCGCACCGGGCTGGAACAGGGCCGCCAGCAGCAGCCCGACCATCACCGGGACGAGGACGACGGCGACGTGGGAGGCCACGTACAGCAGGACGTACAGGCCGGCCAGGACGGCGATCAGCCGCCACGACCACGCGGCCGCCGTGCGCAGGCCGCTGGGCACCGCGGCGTCACCGTGCGGCGGGTCGTACCCGGGCCCGAGCAGCCGCCGGGTGCGCTCGGCGGGCCGGTGCGGCCGGCCCCCCTCGGGCGGACCGCTCACCCCGCCGGGGGCCAGCGGCCCGTCGAGGTCGGGGGCGCCGGGCTCGGGGCTGCCCAGCGGCGGGTCGCCGTCGGGCGGGCACTCGTCGGGGACGGCGTCGGTGCCGGTGTCGTGCACCAGGATCGCCCGGTCGTCGTCGCGCGGGGACCAGGTGTACGGGTCGCGCTCGCTCGCGGTCCGGATGCGCTCGCGCGCCCGGGCGACCAGGTGGGTGGCCCGTCGCAGCATCGCCAGGTCCTTCCGCGGGAGTGGGGGCCGTACGCGATCACGCTAGCCCTGCGGGAGGATGCCCCCGTGCTGCGACGACCTGACCGTGGACGAACCGACCGGGTGCGGGCGGTACCCGCGTGATCGACCGCTACACGCTCCCCGAGATGGGCCGGGTCTGGAGCGACGAGCACAAGTACGAGCTCTGGTGCCGGGTGGAGACGCTGGTGCTCGAGGCGCACGCGGCCGCGGGGCGGGTGCCGGCGGAGGTGGTGCAGCCGGTGCGCGACGCCCCGCCCCCGACCCCGGCCCGCGTGGCGGAGATCGAGGAGACGACGCAGCACGACGTCATCGCCTTCCTCACCGCGTGGGCCGACAACACCGAGCCGCGGTCGGCCGCGGCGTACGTGCACCACGGCATGACGTCGTCGGACCTGCTCGACACCGCGCTGGCCGTGCAGCTGACCGAGGCCACCGACGTGCTGCTGGCCAAGGCCGACCGGCTGGTGGCGGCGCTGCGCGACCACGGCCTGGCGCACCGCGCGACGCTCCGGGTCGGCCGCACCCACGGCGTGCACGCCGAGCCGGTCGTGTGGGGGCACCGGGTCGCCGACCTCGCCTTCGCCGCGGCCCGCTCCCGCGACCGGCTGCGCGCGGCCCGCGAGCGCGTCGGCGTCGTCGCGATCTCCGGCGCCGTCGGCACGTACTCGCTCATCGACCCGTCGGTCGAGGTCGCCGTCGCCCAGGCGCTGGACCTGCGGCCGGCCGACGCCTCGACCCAGGTGGTCATCCGCGACTCGATCAGCGAGTGGGTCGCGGCGCTCGCGGTGATCGCCACGGTGTGCGAGGCGGTCGCGCTGGAGGTGCGGCACGGGCAGCGCACCGAGGTGCGGGAGCTGTCGGAGGCCTTCGGCTCCGGCCAGAAGGGCTCCAGCGCGATGCCGCACAAGAAGAACCCGATCCGCTCGGAGCGGATCGCCGGGCTCGCGCGGGTGGTGCGCGCTGCCGTCGTCCCGGTGATGGAGGGCATCCCGCTGTGGCACGAGCGCGACATCTCGCACTCCTCCACCGAGCGGGTCTTCCTCCCCGACGCCGCCATCACCACCGACTACCTGCTGCACCTGACCACCGGCCTGGTGGAGGGCCTCGTCGTCGACGCCGACCGGATGCGGGCCAACCTCGACCTCACCGGCGGGCTGATCTACACCTCCGCCGTCCTGCTGGAGCTCGTCGAGTCGGGGCTGTCGCGGGAGGACGCCTACGCCCTGGTGCAGGGCGCGGCCATGGAGACGTGGAACGGCGGCACGCCGTTCCGGGAGACGCTGCGGTCCCGCGCGGCCGCCTCCGGGGTCGCCCTCGACGAGGCGCGGCTGGACGAGATCTGCCGGCCCGAGGGCTACGTGCGCAACCTCGGCCCGCTGTTCGACCGGCTGGCCGCGCTGTCGTGACCCTCGACCTGCCCCTCGTCGCGCGCGGCAAGGTCCGCGAGGTCTACGACGCCGGGCCGGGGCGGCTGCTGCTCGTGGCCTCCGACCGGATCTCGGCCTACGACCACGTGCTGCCGACGCCGATCCCGGACAAGGGGCGGGTGCTCACCCAGCTGTCGGTCTGGTGGTTCGAGCAGCTCGCCCCGGTGCTCGACGCGTTCGGCGCCGCCCACCACCTGCTGTCGGCCACCGACGTGCCGGCCGCCGTGGCCGGCCGGGCGGTGCTGGTGCGGCGGCTGGAGATGCTGCCGGTGGAGTGCGTGGCCCGCGGCTACCTGGCCGGCTCGGGGACGGCGGAGTACACGCGCACCGGCTCGATCCGCGACGTGCCGCTGCCCCCGGGGCTGGTCGAGGGGTCGCGGCTGCCCGAGCCGGTGTTCACGCCGTCGACCAAGGCCGCCGCCGGCGAGCACGACGAGGCGATCGACTTCGCGCGCGTCGAGTCGCTGGTGGGCGCCGCCCGGGCCGCGGAGCTGCGCGAGCTGACGCTGGCGCTGTACCGCCGCGGCGCCGAGATCGCCGCGGGTGCGGGGATCCTGCTGGCCGACACGAAGGTCGAGTTCGGGCTGGCCGACGACGGGGGGCTGGTGCTCGGCGACGAGGTGCTCACGCCCGACTCGTCCCGCTTCTGGCCGGCGGCGTCGTGGTCGCCGGGCTCGCCGCAGCCGTCGTTCGACAAGCAGTACGTCCGCGACTGGCTGACCTCCTCGGGCTGGGACCGCGTCTCGCCCCCGCCCGCGCTGCCCGACGACGTCGTCGCCGCCACGCGGGAGCGATACGTCGCCGCCTACGAGCAGCTCACGGGCACTACCTTCCGCTGACGTGTCCTCGACGCGCGCCGGTACCAGCTACCGCTCGGGAGGGTCGGGCGGCGACCTGCTGCTCCTGCTGCACGGGCTGGGGGCCACCGGCGCGGTGTGGGACCGGCTGCTGCCGCTGGTCGAGCGCTCCTGGCCCGGCTCCTGGGCGGTGCCGGACCTGCGCGGGCACGGGGCCTCCCTCGCGGAGCCGCCCTACGGGTACGCGGTCCACGCCGCCGACGTGGCCGCGGTGGCGGTGGCCTCCGGCGCCGAGCGGGTCACCGTGCTCGGGCACTCCTTCGGCGGCGTCGTCGGCGCGGTGCTCGCCGGCGGCTGGTACGGCGTCGAGGTGGACCGGGTGGTCGCCGTCGGCGTCAAGATCGAGTGGACGCCCGAGGAGGAGGCCGGCGCCCGCCGTCTCGCCTCCCGTCCCCCGCAGGTGTTCGCCACGCGGGAGGAGGCGGTCGAGCGGCACCTGCGGCTGGCCGGGCTGACCGGGCTCGTGGACCCGTCCTCCGAGGTGGCCGCCGCCGGCGTCCGGGAGGTCGACGGCGGCTGGACGCCGGCTCTCGACCCGCGCGCGTTCGGCGCCGTCGGCCCGCCGGTCGAGGAGGTGCTGTCCCGCGCGCGGGCGCCGCTGCGGCTGGCGGCCGGCTCGGCGGACCCGATGGTGGGTCTGCCCGCGATGCGGCGGATCGACCCCGGCGCGGTGCTGATCGAGGGCGCCGGCCACAACGCGCACTGGGAGGACCCCGACGCCGTCTGGCGCCTCGTCGTCGCCTGACCTCTCACCGCGAGATCGGCGGTCTCGTTGCCATCAGCCGCTGATCGCCACGAGACCGCCGATCTCGCGGGAGGGGCCTGTGGACGACGGGAGCGGGACGCGTGCCGTTCGCGCCAGAGTGCGCGGGTGCCGACCCGTCGTGTCCGATCCCGTCTCACCGGGCCCGCGACCCGGGCGCAGGCGCTCGACGCCGGCGTCCGCGACTGGCAGCTGCGACACGCCGACGTCGAGCGCCTCTCCCGCGACACCTACCTGCCGCGTGCGATGTCCGGCGAGGTGCGCTCCCGGCTCGCCGCCGTCCTGCTGACCGCGCCGCCCGGAGCCGCGGCCAGTCACACCACCGCCGCGGTCCTCTGGGACGTCGAGGTCCCGCTGCAGGACCGCTCCGACCGGCGGGTCGACGTGACCGTCCCGATGAGCTCCCGGTCGGGGAGCCGCCGCGACCGCCGGGTGCACAGGACGCCCCTGCCGGCGGCGGACGTGACCCGGCGTGGCGCGATGCCCGTCACCACGCCGGAGCGGACGTGGCGCGACCTCGCCGGCGTGCTGCAGCCGCCGGCCCTGCTCGCCGTGACCGACCAGTTCCTCGACCGCTGGGTGTCGCGGGCCGACCTCGAGCGCCAGCTGGCCCGACGGCCGACCGGCCGCGGGTCGGCCCGCGCCCGCGCCGTCCTGCCGGTCGCCGACCCGCGCGCGGAGTCCCCGATGGAGTCGGTGCTGCGGTGGCTGGTGCACGCCGCGGGTCTGCCCGACCCGGTCCTGCAGCACGTCGTCCGCGACGGCGCCGGACGGCAGCTCGGCCGCGCGGACCTGGCCTGGCCCGACCGGCGGGTGATCGTCGAGTTCGACGGCGACGTCCACCGCGACCGCGACGTCTTCGTCGGGGACGTGCGCCGGCAGAACCGCCTGGTCGCGGCCGGCTGGACCGTGCTCCGCTTCACCTCGGCCGACGTCCTCGGGCGCCCGGACGAGGTGATCGCGGAGATCCGCCGGGCGCTGCGCTGACGAGATCGGCGGTCTCGTGGCCATCGAGCGCTGATGGCCACGACAGCGCCGATCTCGGCCACCGCGCGGGCCCCGGTACGCTCGGGAGCCGTGCCTCAGGTGGTCGTGGACGTCGTCCTCAAGCCCGAGATCTCCGACCCGCAGGGGCAGGCGGTGCTCGGCGCACTCGGCCGCCTCGGCCACACGCAGGTCACCGGGGTCCGCCAGGGCAAGCACTTCGTCCTCGACGTCGAGGGCACCCCCGACCGGGCCGAGCTCGAGCAGATCGCCGAGACGCTGCTGGCCAACCCGGTCATCGAGGACGTCGAGCTGCACCTGCCGGGGGCCTGAGCCGTGCGCATCGGGGTCATCACCTTCCCGGGCTCCCTCGACGACGTCGACGCCGCCCGCGCGGTGCGTCTCGCCGGCGCCGAGCCGGTCGTCCTCTGGCACGCCGACCACGACCTGCGGGACGTCGACGCCGTCGTCCTGCCCGGCGGCTTCTCCTACGGCGACTATCTGCGCGCCGGCGCCATCGCCGCCCGGTCGCCGCTGGTGCAGGACGTCGTGCAGGCCGCCCGGGACGGCCTCCCGGTGCTCGGCATCTGCAACGGCTTCCAGGTGCTGTGCGAGGCGGGCCTGCTGCCCGGCGCGCTCACCCGCAACAGCCACCTGCACTTCCGCAACCGCGACCAGCGGCTGCGCATCGAGCGGGCCGACACCGCCTGGACGCAGGCCTACGCGCCCGGCCAGGAGATCGTCGTCCCGGTCAAGAACGGCGAGGGCCGCTACGTCGCCGCACCGGCCGACCTCGAGCGGCTCGAGGGCGAGGGCCGGGTCGCCGTCCGCTACGTCGGTGGCAACCCCAACGGCAGCCTCCGCGACATCGCCGGGGTCACCAGCGCCGACGGCCGGGTGGTCGGGCTGATGCCCCACCCCGAGCACGCCGTCGAGGAGCTCACCGGGCCCTCCACCGACGGGCTGCCCTTCTTCACCAGCGTGCTGCAGTCGGTCGTGGGCGCATGAGCGTCGACACGGTCGAGGTCGCCGCGAAGACCCCCGACGACGAGCAGCCCTGGGCCGAGCTGGGCCTCAAGAGCGACGAGTACGCGCGCATCCGCGACATCCTGGGCCGCCGGCCCACCACCGCCGAGCTGGCCATGTACTCGGTCATGTGGAGCGAGCACTGCTCCTACAAGAGCTCGAAGGTGCACCTGCGCCGCTTCGGTGACCTGCCGCGCGGTGAGCACCTGCTCGTCGGCATCGGCGAGAACGCCGGCGTGGTCGACGTCGGCGACGGCTACGCCGTCACCTTCAAGGTCGAGTCGCACAACCACCCGAGCTACGTCGAGCCCTACCAGGGCGCGGCCACCGGCGTCGGCGGCATCGTCCGCGACATCCTCACCATGGGCGCCCGACCGGTCGCCGTCATGGACTCGCTGCGGTTCGGTCGCGCCGACGCCCCCGACACCGCCCGCGTGCTGCCCGGCGTCATCGCCGGGGTCGGCGGCTACGGCAACTGCCTGGGCCTGCCCAACATCGGCGGCGAGCTGCTCTTCGACGACTGCTACACCGGCAACCCGCTGGTCAACGCGCTGTGCGTCGGCGTCATGCGGCACGAGGACGTGCGGCTGGCCAAGGCCGAGGGCGTGGGCAACAAGGTCGTCCTCTTCGGCGCCCGCACCGGCGGCGACGGCATCGGCGGCGTGAGCGTGCTGGCCAGCGAGACCTTCGACGAGCAGGGCCCGGCCAAGCGGCCGAGCGTGCAGGTCGGCGACCCGTTCACCGAGAAGCTGCTCATCGAGGCGTGCCTGGAGATCTTCGCCGCCGACCTGGTCACCGGCATCCAGGACCTCGGCGGCGCCGGGCTGTCCTGCGCGACGTCGGAGCTGGCCAGCGCCGGCACCGGCGGCATGCACGTCGACCTCGACCGCGTCCCGCTGCGCGACAGCACCCTGACGCCGGCCGAGATCCTGATGAGCGAGTCGCAGGAGCGCATGTGCGCGATCGTCGAGCCGGGCAAGGTCGAGCAGTTCCTCGCGGTCTGCCGGAAGTGGGACGTGCTGGCCACCGTCATCGGTGAGGTGACCGACGGCGACCGGCTCACCGTCGACTGGCACGGCGAGCGGATCGTCGACGTCCCGCCGCGCACCGTCGCCCACGAGGGCCCGGTGTACGAGCGGCCGATGCAGCGCCCCGCCGACCTCGACGACCTGCGGGCCGACGACCCCGCCGCGCTGCCCCGCCCGCAGACGCCCGAGGAGCTGGCCGCGCACTGGCTCGCCGTCGTCGCCAGCCCCGACGGCGCGGACAAGACCTGGGTCACCGAGCAGTACGACCGCTACGTCCGCGGCAACACCGTGCTCGCCCAGCCCGACGACGCCGGGGTGGTCCGCATCGACGAGGACACCCACCGCGGCATCGCGCTGAGCCTCGACGGCAACGCCCGCTTCGCCCGCCTGGACCCCTACGCCGGCGCGCAGCTGAACCTGGCCGAGGCCTACCGCAACGTCGCCGTCAGCGGCGCCCGGCCGCTGGCGGTCACCAACTGCCTGAACTTCGGCTCCCCGGAGGAGCCCGAGGTCATGTGGCAGTTCGCCGAGGCCGTCCGCGGCCTGGCCGACGCCTGCCGCGACCTGGGGCTGCCGGTCACCGGCGGCAACGTGAGCCTCTACAACCAGACCGGCGACGTCGCGATCAACCCGACGCCGGTCATCGGCGTCCTCGGCGTGCACGACGACGTCCGCACCCGGGTGCCCACCGGCTGGCGGGCCGACGGCGAGACGGTGCTGCTGCTCGGCGAGACCCGGCCGGAGTTCGGCGGGTCGGCCTGGGCGAGCGTCGTCCACGGCCACCTCGGCGGGCGGCCACCGGCCGTCGACCTGGAGGCCGAGCGGGTGCTCGGCGAGCTGCTCGGCGCGCTGGCCCGCGAGGGGCTGCTCACCTCCGCCCACGACCTCGCCGACGGCGGCCTCGCGCAGGCGCTCGCGGAGTCGGCGCTGCGGTACGGCGCCGGCGCGACGCTGCGCCTGGGGGACGACCCCTTCACCGCGCTGTTCAGCGAGTCCGGCGCCCGGGCCGCCGTCACCACGACCGACCCCGAGGCGGTGCGCACCACCGCCGAGTGGGCCGGGGTGGCCGTGACCGAGCTCGGCACCACCGGCGGGGACGCGCTCACCGTCGACGGCGTCGCCGAGCTCCCGCTGGCCGAGCTGCGCGCCGCCTGGACGGCCACCCTGCCCGCGCTGTTCGGCACGCCCGAGGCCACCGTGGGCACGGTGCCGGCGGGCGCCGTCCCGACCAGCTGATGCCGGCGCAGCAGCCGATCCCCGCCGACGAGCTGCGCGCCGCCGTCGACGCGGTCCGCCCGTGGCTGACCGGGGAGGCCGAGCAGCCGTCGCGGCCGCTGCTGGGCGCGGCGGTGAAGACCAGCGCCCGATGGCTGGCCCAGCAGGTCCCCGGCCGTTCGGTGGAGCTGCGAGTGCCGCCGCACGTCGCCGTCCAGCTGGTGCCCGGGCCGCGGCACACCCGCGGCACCCCACCGAACGTCGTCGAGACCGACGCGGCCACCTGGCTGCGGCTGGCCACCGGCGAGCTGGGCTGGGCCGAGGCCGTCGCCGACGGGCGGGTCAGCGCCAGCGGCAACCGCGCCGATCTGTCAGCGCACCTGCCCCTGCCGCCCCTGCGCCGGTCCTGATCCGTGGCCTTCCGCGGCAGTGGCCGGCGGGGTCAGCCGGTGAAGAGGGTGAGTGCCGTCTTCACCGTCTGGTACAGGCCGTAGGCCAGCGGGACGCCGACCAGCGTCCACGCGAACGCGATCAGCCCGGTGGGCGTGTGCACGGGCTGCTGCCCGTTGGCGGACTGCTCGTTCGAGATCGACGTGCTCATCGGGTGGCGCTCCGTTCGCGGGTCGCGGTGGTGGCCGGGGCGGCGTCGTGGCGCGGCTCGTGCCACTTGCTGGCCACCGGGCGCACCAGCAGGTTGGCGACGAACCCGACGGCGAGCAGGCCGACCATGATGAACAGCGCCGGCCGGTAGTTGGCCGCCACCAGGCTGCCGGGCTCGCCCTGGGTGTCGAGGACGCTGTTGACGATCAGCGGACCGGCGATCCCGGCGGCCGACCAGGCGGTGAGCAGCCGGCCGTGGATGGCGCCCACCTGGTAGGTGCCGAACAGGTCGCGCAGGTAGGCCGGGATGGTGGCGAACCCGCCGCCGTAGAAGGAGATGATCACCGCGGCGAGCAGCACGAACACCCAGGTGGCGCTGCTGCCGATGGTGGCCAGCGCGACGTAGAGCAGCAGGCCGACGCCCAGGTAGACCATGTAGATCGGCTTGCGGCCGATGTAGTCCGACGTCGAGGACCACACGAACCGGCCCGCCATGTTGAACAGCGACAGGACGCCGACGAAGCCGGCCGCGGCGGTGGCGGCGACCGTCGAGGTGTCCCCGGAGCGGAAGAAGTCCTGGATCATCGGCGCGGCCTGCTCGAGGATGCCGATGCCCGCGGTGACGTTGCAGAACAGCACGGTCCACAGCAGCCAGAACTGCGGCGTCTTGACGGCGTTGCGGGCCGAGACGCTCTCCGTGGTGACCAGCGCCTTCTGCTTGACCGTGGACGGGTCGAAGCCGGCCGGCTTCCAGCCCTCGGCGGGCACCCGGACGATGAAGGCGCCGAACATCATGAAGACCAGGTAGACGGCGGCGAAGGTGAAGAAGAGCGCGGCGACGGCGCTGCCGTCGGGGACCGTGCCGGCGGTGCCGTCGTAGCCCGGGTCGTACCAGCTCATCAGCTGCCGGGACAGCGGCGAGGCGATGAGCGCACCGCCGCCGAAGCCCATGATCGCCATGCCGGTGGCCAGACCCGGGCGGTCGGGGAACCACTTGATCAGCGTGGAGACCGGCGAGATGTAGCCGATGCCCAGACCGATGCCGCCGATGACGCCGTAGCCGAGGTAGAGCAGCCACAGCTGGCCGGTGGCGATCCCGAGCCCGCCGACGAGGAAGCCGGTGACCCAGAAGCAGGCCGCGGTGAACATCGCCGCGCGCGGCCCGTTGCGGTCGACCCACGTCCCGAACAGCGCGGCCGACAGGCCGAGCATGACGATGGCGATGGAGAAGACGATGCCGATCGCCGTCTGGGTCGTCTCGAAGTGCTCGACGAGGGCGGTCTTGTAGACGCTCGTGGCGTACGCCTGACCGATGCACAGGTGCACCGCCAGGGCCGCCGGCGGGATGAGCCAGCGGTTGAAGCCGGGTCGGGCGACGATGCGCTCTCGCCGCAGGAAGCCGGGTAGCGCCACGGTGACCTCCGCTCGGTCGGCACGGCCGGCCCCCGCACGGGTCCTGACCAGTCGAGAACGCTACGTCGGTGTCCCGGAACCCGCGCGTCGAGCGGGTCCTGACCAGCGGGAGCGGCGCCCGTAGGGTCAGCGCATGGCCTACGAGGTGAGGGGCGTGGTCGCCCGCAGCAAGGGTGCTCCCGTGACCGTCGAGACGATCGTCGTGCCCGATCCCGGGCCCGGGGAGGCCGTCGTCGACGTGCAGGCCTGCGGGGTGTGCCACACCGACCTGCACTACCGCGAGGGCGGCATCAACGACGAGTACCCGTTCCTGCTCGGCCACGAGGCCGCCGGCGTCGTCTCCGCCGTCGGCGAGGGCGTCACCAACGTCGCCGTCGGCGACTTCGTGGTCCTGAACTGGCGGGCCGTCTGCGGGCAGTGCCGCGCCTGCCTCAAGGGGCAACTCCAGTACTGCTTCGACACGCACAACGCCGCCCAGCAGATGACGCTGGCCGACGGCACCGCGCTGTCGCCGGCGCTGGGCATCGGCGCCTTCGCGGAGAAGACGCTGGTGTACTCCGGGCAGTGCACGAAGGTCGACCCCGCCACCCCGGCCACCGCCGCCGGGCTGCTCGGCTGCGGCGTGATGGCCGGCGTCGGCGCCGCGATCCACACCGGCGGCGTGCAGCGCGGCGAGAGCGTCGCGGTCTTCGGCTGCGGCGGCGTCGGGGACGCCGCCATCGCCGGGGCGAAGCTGGCCGGGGCGACGACGATCGTGGCCGTCGACGTCGACGACCGGAAGCTGGCGTGGGCGGAGGCGTTCGGCGCCACCCACACCGTCAACTCCCGCACCACCGACCCGGTCGAGGCGATCAAGGGCGTCACGAACGGGTTCGGCGTCGACGTCGCCATCGACGCCGTGGGCCGCCCGGAGGTGTTCACCCAGGCCTTCTACGCCCGCGACCTGGCCGGCCGCGTCGTGCTGGTCGGGGTGCCGACGCCGGACATGCAGCTGACCCTGCCGATGATCGAGCTGTTCGGCCGCGGCGGGGCGCTGAAGTCCTCCTGGTACGGCGACTGCCTGCCCAGCCGCGACTTCCCGCTGCTGGCCGACCTCTACCGGCAGGGCCGCTTCCCGCTGGCCGACTTCGTCACCGAGACGGTCGGCCTCGAGGACGTCGAGGCCGCGTTCGAGAAGATGCACAGGGGCGACGTGCTGCGTTCCGTGGTCGTGCTCTGATGGCCGTCCGCATCGAGAAGACCGTCGTCTCCGGGGTGTTCAGCCTCGACGGGCAGGACTTCGACGTCGACAACAACGTCTGGCTCGTCGGCGACGACGACGAGGTGCTCGTCATCGACGCCCCGCACCGCGCCGAGCCGATCGTCGAGGCCATCGGCGGGCGGCGGGTGACGGCGATCGTGCTCACCCACGGGCACAACGACCACATCACCGCCGCCGTCGACCTGCGGGAGGCCACCGGCGCGCCGATCTGGTTCCACCCCGCCGACACGATGCTGTGGGACGTGGTGCACCCCCAGGCCCGCCCCGACGAGGCGCTCGCCGAGGGCACCCGGTTCCGGGTGGCCGGCACGGGCCTGACCGCGCTGCACACCCCCGGTCACTCGCCGGGCAGCACCTGCCTGCACGCGCCCGACCTGGCCGCGGTGTTCACCGGGGACACGCTCTTCTCCGGCGGGCCGGGCGCCACCGGCCGCTCGTTCAGCGACCACCCGACGATCGTGCGGTCGATCCGCGCCAAGCTGCTGACCCTGCACGGCGACACCGTCGTGCACACCGGGCACGGCGAGGACACCCGCATCTCCGCCGAGATCGGCACCGTCCGGTAGGACGGTGGTCAGGCGGGACCGGCGTCCCGCTTCGCGCCGTCCTCGCCGGGCCGGTCGTCCCGGGCCGACGACTCGTCCTGGGCCGAGGACCGCTCCAGGCGCTGGCGGATCGCCGCGACGTTGAGCGCGAGGTCCTCCAGCGCCTCGACGGCGCGGGTGGCGAGGGCGAACGTGAGGTTCTCGCGTCGCTCACCGGGGCTGGGCTCGCGGTGGCGCTCCCACGGGGCCGAGCCCCGCTCGGTCGCTCGCGCCCAGGGGTCCTCACCCCCGCGCGGCTGGTCGAACAACCCGCGCAGCATCCGCTGCGCCATCTCGAGGAACTCCTGCGGGTCGGGCCGGTCGCTGCTCATGCTCGGATCCTCTCCAGTGCGTGCCGACGGTCAACGCGCCGGACCCCGCCCGGGGTTCCACCGGCCTCCGGGCCGGCCCGATCTCACGCCGCCGTGGTGACGGTCACGGCGCGGTCGGCGGGTGGCACGCCGTCGCCGCGTAGGCTCGGGGGGTGCCTCGCGGTGACGGACGGCTGACGCACGCCCTCGATCCCTCCGCTCCCGGTCCCCAGGACGCCTGCGGCGTCTTCGGTGTCTGGGCGCCGGGGGAGGAGGTCGCGAAGCTGGCCTACTTCGGCCTGTACGCGCTCCAGCACCGCGGGCAGGAGGCGGCCGGCATCGCGGTCTCCGACGGCGCGTCGGTCGTCGTCTACAAGGACCTCGGGCTGGTCAGCCAGGTGTTCGACGAGGCGACGCTGGGCAGCCTGCGCGGCCACCTCGCCGTCGGCCACACCCGGTACTCCACCACCGGGTCCTCCACCTGGGAGAACGCCCAGCCGACGTTCCGCACCACCGACGCCGGCACCGGCCTGGCGCTGTGCCACAACGGCAACCTGGTCAACACCGCCGAGCTCGCCAGCCGGGCCGCCGACGCCGGCGTCCCCGGCGCGTTCACCGCGAGCACCGACTCCGACCTGGTCACCTCGCTGATCGCCGCCCGGCCGGACATGAGCGTCGAGGCCGCGGCCATGGAGGTGCTCCCGCAGCTGCGCGGCGCGTTCAGCCTCACCTTCATGGACGAGGACACCCTCTACGCCGCGCGCGACCCGCAGGGCGTGCGCCCGCTCGTGCTCGGCCGGCTCGAGCGCGGCTGGGTCGTGGCCAGCGAGACCGCGGCGCTGGACATCGTGGGTGCCTCCGTCGTCCGCGAGGTCGAGCCCGGCGAGCTGCTCGCCATCGACGAGAACGGGCTGCGAAGCCAGCACTTCGCCGCCGCCGAGCCCAAGGGCTGCGTCTTCGAGTACGTCTACCTCGCCCGTCCCGACACCACGATCGGCGGCCGCAGCGTGCACGCCGCCCGCGTGGAGATCGGCCGCCGGCTGGCCCGGGAGCACCCGGCCGACGCCGACCTGGTCATCCCGGTGCCGGAGTCGGGCACCCCGGCCGCGGTCGGGTACGCCGAGGCCAGCGGCATCCCCTACGGCCTGGGCCTGGTCAAGAACTCCTACGTCGGGCGCACCTTCATCCAGCCGTCGCAGACCATCCGGCAGCTGGGCATCCGGCTCAAGCTCAACCCGCTGCGCGACGTCATCCGCGGCAAGCGGCTGGTCGTCGTCGACGACTCGATCGTGCGGGGCAACACCCAGCGCGCGCTGATCCGCATGCTGCGCGAGGCCGGGGCGGTCGAGGTGCACGTGCGGATCTCCAGCCCGCCGGTGAAGTGGCCGTGCTTCTACGGCATCGACTTCGCCAGCCGCGCCGAGCTGGTGGCCAACGGCCTCGACGTCGACGGCGTGCGCGCCTCCATCAACGCCGACTCCCTCGGCTACGTCTCCGAGCAGGGGCTGGTCGCCGCCACCGAGCAGCCGGCCACCCGGCTGTGCACCGCCTGCTTCAGCGGCGACTACCCGATCCCGCTCGGTGAGGCCGGGGTGCTGGGCAAGCACGTGCTGGAGGGCATCGGCCGCCGGGTCGACGACGCCCGCTCGGTCAGCGGCTGGACCGGCCGGCAGGCCGGCAGCCCCACGGTGTCCGGCGGTGCCGACGACGCCCTGACCCGTCCGTGAGCGGTCGTCCGTGAGCGCGGGGGAGTTCACCTACGCGGCGTCCGGCGTCGACATCGACGCCGGTGAGCGGGCGGTCACCCTCATGCGGACCGCGGTCGAGCGGACCCGCCGTCCGGAGGTCGTGGGCGGCCTGGGCGGCTTCGCCGGCCTGTTCGCGCTGGACACCGCCCGCTACCGGCGGCCGCTGATCGCCTCGTCCACCGACGGCGTCGGCACCAAGATCGCGCTCGCGCGGCGGCTGGACCGGCACGACACCGTGGGCATCGACCTGGTCGCGATGGTCGTCGACGACCTGGTGGCCTGCGGCGCGGAACCGCTGTTCCTGCAGGACTACGTGGCCGTCGGCCGGGTCGTGCCCGAGCGGGTGGCCGCGATCGTCACCGGCATCGCGGCCGGCTGCGAGCAGGCCGGGGCCGCGCTGGTCGGCGGGGAGACCGCCGAGCACGGCGACCTGATGCACGCCGACGAGTACGACCTGGCCGCCACCGCGGTCGGCGTCGTGGAGGCCGACGCCGTGCTGGGCCCCGAGCGGGTCCGCGAGGGCGACGTGGTGGTCGCGATGGCCGCCAGCGGCTTCCACTCCAACGGCTACTCGCTGGTGCGCCGGGTGGTGTCGGCCGCCGGTCTGGACCTCGCCGCCACGCCCGCGGGACTCGACCGCCCGCTGGGCGACGTGCTGCTCGAGCCCACCCGCATCTACGCCCTGGACTGCCTGGCGCTCGTCACCGAGCTCGGCGTCGAGGGCGTGCACGCGTTCGCGCACGTCACCGGGGGCGGGCTGGCCGGCAACACCGCGCGGGTGGTGCCCGACGGGCTGGCGGCCGTGCTCGACCGCGGCACCTGGGCGCTGCCCGCGGCGGTGGCGCTGCTCGAGGAGCACGGCGTGCCGCGCGCGGAGTCCGAGCGGGCGTTCAACTGCGGCGTCGGCATGGTCGCCGTCGTCGCGGCCGAGGCGGCCGACGCCGCGGTCGGGTTGCTCACCGCCCGCGGCGTGCCGGCGTGGGTCGCCGGCACCGTGGGCGTCGGCGACACCGGCGCACGCCTGGTGGGCAGCTACCGCTGACGAAGGACCCCGGTCCCCCTCACCCCTCGCGAGCTCGGGGCGAGCCTCTGGACCGGGGCCGAGCCGGCGGGGAGCCGACCGTCAGCGACTGGCCGCCCAGTCGTCGTCGTCGGCGTCGTCGGCCCACCGGTCGGTGTACTCGTCGTCGTCCTCGTCGTCGTCCTTGGCCGCCGGAGCGGTGTACGTCGACGGTGAACCGGCCAGCTCGCGCTGCAGCGCGGAGAGGTCGGTGTTGGGTGAGCTGTACTTGAGCTCACGGGCCACGCGTGTCTGCTTGGCCTTCGCTCGGCCGCGCCCCATCGGCTCGACCCCCTCGTAACGGAGAACGGGAGCCCAGCTCACGGGCTGGACGGCCCGCGTGGCGACCCCGACTGAGTGACTGTGTCTTGACCAAGACTACGACACGAGACGGACGCGGGCACGGGTCGTCCCCCTGCCGTCCCCCGACGGGGTCGTGGTACCGGGCACGCGGTAGTCAGGCCGGCTGTGACGGTCCGTGCGTCCGGGACCCCCGAGAGGCGGCGACACACAGCCGGTCCGCCCACGAGGTCGGCGACGCGGCTGTGGTGCACGTCACAGCACTAGCTTTCCGTGGCCGGTCAGGCGGCAGCACCGGGGGTCCTCGTCCGGAGGACGGCCCTGCCGGGCCGGCGCCGAGTCGATCGGAGGACGGCGATGTCACGTCGATCACCACGGGCCGTTGCGCTCACCCTGGGGTGTGCCGCTGCCCTGTTCGCCCTCGCCGCACCCGCCCAGGCGGCGCCCACGGCGCCGCTGTCCGGGGCCATCTTCACCACGGACGCCAGCGGGAACCCCGTGAACCTGAACATCTACGCGGCCAAGGAGGACGTCTACCTCAACGGCGGGCCGGGCGTCAACGCGCCCGACGACGCCGCCGGGCTGCCCGCGGGCACGTACAGCTTCCAGGTGACCGACCCGTCCGGGAAGACGCTGCTGTCCACCGACCCCGTCTCGTGCCGGCAGTTCACCGTGGACGAGAGCGGCGTCATCACCAGCGTGACCCCGAGCGGTGCGTGTGCCCACGTGACAGGCGCCTCGACCGAGGACGGCGGCCTCACGGTGCAGCTGTTCCCGTACCTCGACACCCCCAACAACGGCGGCGTCTACAAGGTGTGGGTCAGCCCGACCGAGCTGCTCGACTGCACGGCGCCGGGCAACAAGAACTGCTTCGTCCCGCGCTACAGCAAGACGGACAACTTCAAGGTCCGCAACGACGTGCCGATCGAGATCGACACGCGCTTCTCGCGGCACGGGCAGGCCGGCTACATCGACGGTCTGGCGGTGACGTGGTTCGACACCCTCGGGGCGAGCAACGTCAAGTTCTCCGAGTACGCCCCGGCCCTCCTCGCGTTCCACGAGGCGCACGTCGAGGCCGCCGAGCCGGGGACCCACACGATCGTGGTCTCCGACCAGGCCGGCTGCACGATCGTCGACGCGCACGGCCCGGACGGGGTCACCTACACCCCGCAGAACGGCACGGTGACGGTGACGGTCAAGGTCGGTAACAACGTGCGGAAGTCGGCGACCTACTTCGTCGACGTCCACTGCGCGTGACCTGACGGCATGACCCCGAGAGGGGGCGGGCGGCGACGCCCGCCCCCTCTCCCTGTCAGCGGGGCAGCCGGATGGTGGCCAGCCGGCCCACCGAGCGGATGCGCTCCTCGGCCAGCCGGTCGGCCGCCACGGCCGGCGAGACCCCCTCGGCGGCGGCCGCCTCGAACACCCGCAGGGCGACGTCGTAGATGCCGGCGGCCTTGGCCTCGGCACGGGCGAAGGAGAAGCCGTGCCGCTCGTCCTCGACCTGGATGACGCCGCCGGCGTTGACCAGGTAGTCGGGGGCGTAGAGGATCCCGCGCTTGGTCAGCTGCTCGGCGATGCCCTCGTGCGCCAGCTGGTTGTTGGCGCCGCCGCAGACCACCTCGGCCGACAGCACGGCCACGGTCTCGTCGTCGAGGGCGCCGCCGAGCGCGCAGGGGGCGTAGACGTCGGCCGGAGTGCGCACCAGCGTCTCGGTGTCGGAGACGGCGTCGACGCCGGGGTGGCGGGCCAGCACCCGCTCGACGGCGGCCGTGTCGACGTCGGTGACCACCACGTCGGCGCCGTCGGTCACCAGCCGGTCGACCAGCCAGCTGCCCACCTTGCCGACGCCGGCGACGGCGACCGTGCGGCCGGCCAGCGACGAGGTGCCCCAGCGGTGCTGCGCGGCCGCGCGCATGCCCTGGAAGACGCCGAACGCGGTGAGCACCGAGGAGTCGCCGCAGCCGCCGTGGACCTCCGAGCGGCCGTGGGCGAAGCGCGTCTCCCGGGCCACCACGTCGAGGTCGGCGTTGGTGGTGCCGACGTCGCAGGCGGTCAGGTACCGGCCGCCCAGGGCCTCGACGAACCGGCCGTAGGCGCGCAGCAGCGGCTCGGTCTTGTCGGTGTGCGGGTCGCCGATGACGACGGCCTTGCCGCCGCCGAGGTCGAGCCCGGCCAGGCTGTTCTTGTACGACATGGCCCGGGCCAGCCGCAGCGCGTCGGCGACCGCTTCCTCCTCGGTGGCGTAGGGGTGGAAACGCGTGCCGCCGAGGGCGGGCCCCAGGGCCGTGGAGTGGATCGCGATCACCGCCCGCAGGCCGGAGCCCGGGTCGGAGCAGAAGACCACCTGTTCGGCACCGGAAGCGAGGACGTCCACGACCGCCGAGCCTAGAACCCGGCCGCCGCCGGACGTGACGCCGGACTCAGTGGCCGGGAGACGCTCAAGGAGCCGCGCGGTCGTGTCGACAAGTGGTGTGACGGAAGGCGGTGACCCTGCGGCGGGGTCACGGTGTGACGCCAGTGCCGCGTGTTGCCCCCGTGACGCGTGGTGGCCGGTGCGACTCTGGCCCGGCCAACCGCCCCCCTCTTCCCCCAGGGAGCGCTCGATGCTGCAGAGCCGATCCGGCCGCCGACCCCCCGGTCGGGCGGCCACGGCCCGCAGGAACCGCCGGCCGGTCCGCGCCGTGCTGGCCGGTCTGCTCACCGGTGCGGTCCTCCTCGCGACCGCCGGTCCGGCGCTGGCCGTGCCGCCCCCGCCGCCGAACCCGACCGACGGGGAGATCGCCGACGCGGAGGCCACGCAGGAGGCCGCCGCGGCCGAGGTCGGCCGGCTGCAGGCGGAGGTCGCGCTCGCCCAGAGCGAGCTCGAGCGGTTGGGCGTGCAGGCCGAGGCCGCCGGCACCGCCTACCTGGCCGCCGAGGAGGCGCTGCAGCTCGCCCAGGCCGCCGCCGACCAGGCCGCCGCCGACCTCGAGGCGGCGGCCGCCGCCGTGGACGCCGCGGTCGCCCGGATCGGCGGGTTCGCCCACGACAGCTACATGAACGGGACCACGCTCACCACCGCCGCCGCGCTGCTGGACTCCGCCGGCCCCGGCGAGCTGGTGCAGCGGGCCGCGCTGCTCGACTACGTCGGCGACATCCAGGTCGACGCCCTCGAGGAGCTGGAGATCGCGCGCGTCCGGCAGGCCAACGCCGAGTCCGCGGCCCGGGACACCCGCGACCAGATGGCCGCCGCCGAGGAGCAGGCGGCCGCCGCCAAGGCGGAGGCCGACGCGCAGGTCGCCGCGCAGCAGGGCGCGGTGCAGGCCGCCGAGGCGAACAAGGCCGCCCTCGACCAGCAGCTCCAGGACGCCCAGATCCGGCTGCTGGAGCTGCAGGGCGCCCGGGACGCCTACGCCGAGTGGCAGCGCCAGAAGGACGCCGAGGAGGCCGCCGCCCGTGCCGCGGCCGCCCGCGCCGCCGAGGAGGCGGCCGCTGCCGCCGCGGCGGCCCGCGCCGCCGCGGCCGCCCCGGCCTCCTCGGGATCCGCGGCGCCCGCGTCGTCGGGCGCGGCCACCACCGCCCCGGCCGCCAGCGGCTCGGGGTACGTCAAGCCGACCTCGGGGCGCACGTCGAGCTGCTACGGCGTGCGCTGGGGGGTGCTGCACGGCGGCGTCGACATCGCCGCCCCGATCGGGACGCCGATCTACGCCGCCGCCTCGGGCGTCGTCGCCCGCACCGGTCCGGCCACGGGCTTCGGCCTGGCCGTCTACATCCGCGGCGACGACGGCGCGGTCACCGTCTACGGCCACGTCAACACCGAGTACGTGCGCACCGGTGAGCGGGTGCGCGCGGGCGAGCTGATCGCCGAGGTCGGCAACCGCGGCCAGTCCACCGGCCCGCACCTGCACTTCGAGGTCCACCCGTCGGGAGCCATGTACGGCGGCCAGGTCGACCCCGTGCCGTGGCTGCGCGCCCGCGGGGTGAGCATCGGCGGCTGCTGACGCCCCCGAGACGACGACGGCCCGTCCCCCGCACGTGGGGGACGGGCCGTCGTCGTGGTGGGTCAGCTGGTGGGGGCCGCGGCGGTGCAGTTGGCCTGCGTGAACTGCTGGACGGCGGTGCCGTCGGGGCCGTTGGCGACGCCGACGAACTCCTGGGCGGCGGTCTGCAGCTGGGCCTGGCCGTCGGGGGTGCTGACGTCGATGGTGCCGGCCTGGTCGGCGAAGGTCTGGACGGCGTCGCCCACGGCCTGCCAGGAGGTGGCGATCTCCGCCGGCGGCTGGACGGCGTCGAAGGCGTCGGCCGCCTGCTGCAGCAGCCCGGGCAGCTGCTCGGGGGTGGCGCTGCCGAGCTGGTTGCCGAGCTCGTTGAACGAGGCGGCCTGGCTGCAGAACTGGGCGACGGCGGGGTCGTCGCTGGTGGTCGGGGCGGGCGTGGAGCTGCTCGTCTCGCTCGACGAGGACGACGACGCGCTCGAGCTGGTGTCGGCGCTGGTGGACTCGGCGGCCTCCTCGCTCTCGGACCCACCGCCGCTGCACGAGGTGAGCAGGACGGCGGCGGCCGCGGCGACCAGCGCAGGACGGAACCGGGAGGTCAGGGAGCGCATGGGGCGAGGCTAGCCGCCGCCCGGGCGGCCCGCCCCGGGACGCGGCTACCGTGCCGCACGTGCGCGCCCCGTCCGACCCCCGTGTCACGTGGGACCTCCCCGCCCCCGGCGCCCTGCCCCGGACGGCGGTGCTCGAGCCGCTCGTCACCCGGGTGCTGGCACCCAACCCGTCGGGCATGACCCTCGACGGCACGAACACCTACCTGGTGGGGGAGCCCGGCAGCGGGCAGGCCGTCCTGGTCGACCCCGGGCCCGACGACCCCGCCCACCTGGCCGCGGTGGAGGAGGCCCTGGCGGTCAGGGACGCCCGCTGCGTCGCCGTCCTCGTCACCCACCACCACGGCGACCACGCCGAGGCCGCGCAGCCCTGGGGCGCCCGGTTCGGCGCGCAGGTGGCGGCCGCCGACGCCGCGGTGGCCGGGCCGGGTGGCCGCGTGCTCGGGCCCGGCGAGCGGCTGCGGCTGGCCGGCACGGTGCTCGGCGTCGTCCCCACGCCCGGGCACACCCCCGACCACCTGGCCTTCCGGCTGGAGTCCGGGGCGGTGCTGGTCGGTGACCACGTGCTCGGCCGCGGCACCTCGGTGGTCACCCACCCCGAGGGCGACGTCGTGGCCTACCTGGAGTCGCTGCGCCGGGTGCACGACCTCGGCCCCAGCGCGCTGTACTGCGGGCACGGGCCCGAGCTGACCGAGGACCCGGGGGCCGTCCTCGACTACTACCTGGCGCACCGCGCGTTCCGGGAGGGGCAGCTGCTGGCGGCGCTGGTCCGGGGGGCGGGCACGGTCGACGCGCTCGTGGCCGACGTCTACGCCGAGGTGCCGCAGGCGCTGTGGCCGGCGGCGGCGCAGTCCACCCGCGCGACGCTGGCCAAGCTCGCCGCCGAGGGGCACGTGGTGGTCGACGGCGACCGCGTGTCGCTGCCGTGACCGCGGTCGTCCGGGCCGCCGACAGCGAGCGCGACCAGCAGCGCGCCGCGGCGGCGCTGCGGTCGGCCGGCCTGCGGCGCGGCGACCGGCTGCTGGTGTCGGCCGCGTCGTCGCCGGCGCTGCTGGCCGTGGTCCTGGGCGCGCTGCGCACCGGGGTCGTGCCGGTGGTGCTCGACCCGGCGCTGCCGGCGGCCGAGCGGGCCGCCCTGGCCGCCGACGCCGACCCGGCCCTCGACGTCGGTGCCGAGCCGCACCGGCTGCTCACCGGCACCGACCGGGCCGCCCTGGCCGACGTGCCGCTGGCCCGCCCGGTCCACTACACCTCCGGCACCACCGGCCGGCGGAAGGGCGTCTGGTCCGGCGTCCTGGACGACGGCGACGCCCGCGCGCTGGCCGCCGAGGAGATCGACCTGTGGGGGTTCACCGCCGCCGACCGGCACCTGGTCCTCTCCCCGCTGCACCACTCCGCCCCGCTGCGCTTCGCCGTGCACACGCTCCTGGCCGGCGGCGAGGTGCTGCTGCCCGGACCGTTCGACGCCGACCGTGCCGCCGCGGCGATCTCCGGGCACGCCCCGACGACGACGTTCTGCGTCCCCACCCACCTGCGCCGGCTGGTGGCGCGCGACGACGTCGACTGGTCGTCCTTCCGCCGGCTGGTGCACGCCGGCGCGCCCTGCCCGGAGCCGCTGAAGCGGGCGGTGCTGGCCGCGGCGCCCGCGGGCAGCGTCTGGGAGTTCTACGGCTCCACGGAGGCGCAGTTCACCGTCTGCGCGCCGGAGGACTGGCTCGCCCACCCCGGCAGCGTCGGGCGGGCCCGCCCCGGCCGGCGGCTGGAGACCGACGAGCGCGGGCAGCTGTGGTGCGCCGTGCCGCGCTGGGCGCGCTTCGAGTACTGGCGGGCGCCGGAGAAGACGGCGGCGGCCTGGCGCGGCGACCGGGTGACCGTGGGTGACCTCGGCCGGGTCGACCCCGACGGCACCGTGTGGCTCGACGGCCGCCGCGAGGACCTGGTCATCTCGGGTGGGGTGAACGTGTACCCGGCCGAGGTGGAGGCCGTCCTCGACGCGCACCCCGGCGTCGTCGAGAGCGCGGTGGTCGGCGTCCCCGACGAGGAGTGGGGCCAGCGGGTGGTCGCCGCCTACGTGGGCGCCGCCGACCCGGCCGAGCTCGGCGCCTGGGCGCGGCAGCGGCTCACGCCGGCCAAGCGGCCCAAGAGCGTGCACCGGCTCGGCGAGCTGCCGCGCACCTCGACCGGCAAGGTGCGCCGGCTGGACCTGCCGGGGGTCCTGGGCCTGTGACGCCCGAGGCGGACGTCGTCGTGGTGGGGGCCGGCTCGTCGGGCTGCGCGCTGGCCGCCCGCCTCGCCGACGCCGGCCGGTCGGTGCTGCTGCTCGAGGCCGGCGCCGACCACCCCCGGCCCGCCGACTTCCCGCCCGACCTGCGCGACGCCGCCACCCTCGCCGCCGCCGTCCCCAGGCACCCGGCGAACTGGTCGTTCACCACCGAGCTCACCCCCGGCAGCCGGGCGCCGCTGCCCCGCGGGCGGGTGGTCGGCGGGTCGAGCACGGTCAACGGCGGCTACTTCGTCCGCGCCACCCCGGCCGACCACGCCGGCTGGGCCGCCGCCGGCAACGACCTGTGGAGCCTGGACGCCACGCTGCCGGCCTGGTGCCGGCTCGAGGACGACCGGCAGTACGGCGACCGGCCCGGGCACGGCTCCGGCGGCCCGCTGCCGGTCACCCGGCCGACGGCGAGCTCCCCGCTGGCCGACGCGCTCGCCGCCGCGGCCGCCGAGCTCGGTGTGCCCGCGGAGCCGGACAAGAACGCCGGCGGCCCGCCCGGCTACGGGCCGGTCCCGCTCACCGTCGACGGCGGGGTGCGGGTCAACACCGCGATGGCCTACCTCTCCCCGCGGCGCGGGTCCCCCCGGCTGACCGTGCGCGGCGGCGTCCGGGTGCGGCGGGTCCTCGTCGAGCGCGACCGGGCCGTGGGCGTCGACACCGACGCCGGGCCGGTGCGCGCCGCGGAGGTGGTGCTCGCGGCGGGCGCCGTCGGCTCCGCGCAGCTGCTGCTGCTCTCCGGCGTCGGCCCCGCCGCCGACCTGCGGGCGCACGGGATCGACGTCGTCGCCGACGTCCCCGGCGTCGGCGCCGGGCTGTCGGACCACCCGCTGGTGTACCTGCCGTGGGTGCCGGTCGACGGCCTGCCGGAGGGGGACTGGCCGCTGCCGCTGCACGGCGTGCTCAACGCGACCTCGTCGGACTCGCCCGTGCCCGGCGACCTCGAGGTGCTCCCGTGGCTGCAGCCCTGGGGCCGGGTCGTGCCCGGCAGCGGTGGCGACTCCCGCACGCTCTCGCTCGGCGTCGGGCTGTACCGGGAGGAGAGCCGCGGCCGGCTGTCGCTGACCTCCGCCGACCCGACCGCCGCGCCGCGCGTCGAGCACCGCTACCTCGCGACGGCGGCCGACCGGAGGCGGCTGCGCGAGGCGGTGCGCCTGGCCGACGCCCTGCTGCGCACCCGCGCGCTCGCGCCGCTGGTCGCCGCCCGCCCCGACCCGGGCGAGGACGTCCTCGCCGACGACCGCGCCCTCGACGGGTGGGTCGCCGCCGCCCTGACGACGGCGGTCCACCTCGCCGGCAGCGCCCGGATGGGCCCCGACGGTGACCCCGGCGCCGTCGTCGACCAGCGCCTGCGGGTGCGCGGCCTCGAGGGGCTGCGGGTGGCCGACACCTCCGTGCTGCCCGAGGTGCCCACCCGCGGCCCGGCCGCGACGGCGGTGCTGGTCGGCGAGCGCGCCGCCGAGCTGATGGCCTGAGCCTCCCGGGCACTTCCGCGGAAGTGCACGGGAGGCGTCGGTGCCCTCGTGGCGCGGGTCACAGCCCGCTAACGTCCCGGTGCCCGCCCGGCACCGGCGCCGGGCGACCCGAGAGCGAGGAGTGCCCGTGCCGCAGGTCCAGACCGTCCGAGGTGCCGTCGAGACCGCCGAGCTGGGTCAGACGCTCATGCACGAGCACGTCTTCGTGCTCAACGCCGACGTGCAGCAGAACTACCCCGACGAGTGGGGCAGCGAGGACGAGCGCGTCGCCGACGCCGTCCAGAAGCTGACCAAGCTGGCGGCCACCGGCGTCCGGACCATCGTCGACCCCACCGTCATCGGGCTCGGCCGGTACATCCCGCGGATCCAGCGCATCGCCGAGCAGGTCGACCTCAACATCGTCGTCGCCACCGGCTGCTACACCTACGACGACGTCCCGTTCTTCTTCCACTACCGCGGCCCTGCCCTCGACCCGATGCTGGGCACCGAGGTGCCCGACCCGATGGTCGACATGTTCGTCGGCGACATCGAGAACGGGATCGCCGGCACCGGCGTGCGAGCCGGCCTGCTGAAGTGCGCCATCGACCACCAGGGCATGACGCCCGGCGTCGAGCGGGTGATGCGCGCCGTCGCCAAGGCCCACCGCGCCACCGGCACCCCGATCACCGTGCACACCCACCCGGGCAGCCGGCAGGGGCTCGCCGCCCGGGACGTGCTCACCGACGAGGGCGTGGACCCGCAGCGGGTGGTGCTCGGCCACAGCGGCGACACCACCGACGCCGACCACCTCACCGAGCTCGCCGAGGCCGGCTTCGTGCTCGGCATGGACCGGTTCGGCATCAACCTGGACACGACGTTCGAGGCGCGCGCCGACATCGTCGTCGAGATGTGCCGCCGCGGCTTCGCCGGCCAGATGGTGCTCTCGCAGGACGCCTCCTGCTACATCGACTGGCTGGCGCCGGGCCTGATGGACCTGCTGCCCCAGTGGCACTACACGCACATCCACGAGGACGTGCTGCCCTACCTGCGCGAGCACGGGGTGACCGAGGAGCAGATCACCACGATGCTCGTCGACGTCCCGCGCCGGTACTTCGAGAACGTCGAGCCCTACTGATGCCCGCCGCGCCCTTCGACGACCGCGGCGTCGAGCGCGACGCCGCGGGAGTACGGCACTACACCGGCCTGCCCGAGTCGGTCGTGGCGATGCTGCGCGCCTCGGTCGAGCGCGACCCCGACGGCGAGGCCGTCGTCGAGCTCGACGGGCCGCGGCTGACCTTCCGGCAGCTGTGGGACGGCGCCGCGCGGGTCGCGGGCGGGCTGCGCGGGGCCGGCGTCGGCCGCGGGGACCGGGTGGCGATCCGGTTGGGCAACGGCGCGGACTGGGTGCTGGGCTTCCTCGGCACGCTGCTGGCCGGCGGCGTGGCGGTGCCGGTGAACACCCGCTTCACCGAGGAGGAGGCGCGCTACGTCGTCGAGGACAGCGGCGCCCGCGTCGTCCTGGCGCCCGGCACCCCGCTGCCCGACGGCGCGCCGCACGCCGAGGAGGGGCTGGGGCTCGGGGACCTCGCCGCGATCTTCTACACCTCGGGGACCACCGGCTTCCCCAAGGGCGCCATGACCAGCCACGAGAACTTCCTGACCAACACCGAGAACGCCCGCCGGGTGGTGGGGCTGGCCGGGCACGACCCGTCGCTGCGGAACCTGATCAGCGTGCCGCTGTTCCACGTCACCGGCTGCAACAGCCAGCTGCTGGTGGCGCTGGAGGGCGGCGCGGCGGCGGTGGTCATGCCGGCCTTCGACGTCGGGCGGTTCCTGCGGGCGGTCCCCGAGGAGCGGATCGCCGTGCTCACCTCAGTGCCGGCGGTGTACTGGCTGGCGATCAGCTCGGCCGGCTTCGCCGACGTCGACGTCAGCGGTGTCCGGTACACCACCTACGGGGGTGCGCCGATCGCCCCCGACCTGGTGCAGCGGATCCAGCGGGCGTTCCCCGCCGCGCGGGTCGGGAACGGCTTCGGCCTGACGGAGACCTCGTCGATCTCCACCTTCCTGCCGCACGAGTACGCCGACGCGCACGCCGACTCGGTCGGGTTCCCGGCGCCGGTGGTCGACCTGCGGCTGGCCGACCCCGACCCCGAGACCGGCGTCGGGGAGCTGCTCATCCGCGGCGCCAACGTCGTGCAGGGCTACTGGGGGAAGCCCGAGGCGACGGCCGAGGCGTTCGCGGACGGCTGGCTGCACTCCGGCGACCTCGCCCGCATCGACGACGAGGGCCTCACCTACGTCGTCGACCGCGCCAAGGACATGATCAACCGGGGTGGGGAGAACGTGTACTGCGTGGAGGTCGAGAACGTCCTCGCCGCCGCGCCGGGCGTGTTCGAGGTGGCGGTGGTCGGCGTCCCCGACCCGGTGATGGGGGAGAAGGTGGGCGCCGTCGTGGTGCCGCTGCCGGGCACCGAGCTCGACGTCGGTGCGGTGCTCGCCCACGCGCGGGCGCACCTGGCCGACTTCAAGGTGCCGCAGTTCGTGTCCGTCCGTGCTGCGGTGCTGCCGCGCAACCCCGGCGGCAAGGTGCTCAAGCCGGTGCTGCGCCGGGAGGCCGCGTGGGAGCCGGTGCCGCGCTGAGCGGGCGCACCGCCGCGTCCCGGCGGCGCGCTGGCCGCAGCCGCCGGGACGGCGGGTCTGGGACGGTCAGCGGACCGTGGGGATCTCCGAGGTGGTCGTGCTGGTCAGCGGGGACCACGCGTCGGGGTGGGGCCGGCCGGCGTCGGCGACCCAGCCGGCGGGCCGGCCGGTGCGGGTCGTGGGCCGGGCGCTCAGGTTGACGATCAGGGCGAGCAGCGCGAGGAGGCCGAGGAGGACCCCGCCGATGACCAGGAGCGTCGTGAGCACGCACTGACGGTAAGCAGCGGACCGGTCCGGACCACAGGGCAAGGAACGACGGACATCCCACCGGACACCGGCAGGTCCTGCCCACCGTCGGCGCGCCCGCAGGGTGTCGTGTCGTGCACGTCCGCGGAGGTGCACGGTCGGGGCGGGCGGGTAGGGACGCGCCCGTGGAGGACCTGGCGCGGCTGGCCGGCCGGATGGCGGCGGTGCCGCTGCGGACCCTGGCCCGGCGGCGCGCCGGCAAGCCGATGCACCCCCGCGGCGCCGTGCTCGACGCCGTCGTCGAGCGCACCGGCGCGGTGCCGGGCTGGGGTGTGCCGTGGCTGACCGGTCCCGCTCGCGAGCCCGCCGTCGTCCGGCTCTCGCGGGGAGCGGGACTGCCGGTGCCGTGGCCGGACCTGCTGGGGCTGGCCGTCCGCCTGCCCGCCGGCGACCGGCCGGTGGACCTGCTGCTGTCCAGCGCCGGCCGGGGCCGGTGGACCCGGTACCTCCCCGTCCCGCGGGTCGACGCCGCGGCCGCCTACTCCTCGATGATGGGGTACCGGTCCGCCGCCGGGACGCTGCGCCTGGCCGCCGTCCCCGAGCGGCCGGCGCGCGTCGACTCCGACCCCGGGCCGGTCCTCCGGCGGGCGCCCGGGACGGCGTTCCGGCTGCTCGTGGCCCGCGGATCGGGGGAGTGGGCGCCCTTCGCCCGTCTCGTGCTCGGCTCCCCGGTGGGGGAGCCGGACCCCGACCTGCGCTTCGACGCCGTCCGCAACCCGCCGCCGGGCCTGCTCGCGGACGGGCCGATGGCCCGCTTCCGGGCGCCGGCCTACGCCGCCGCCCGCGAGGGGCGCAGCGCCCACCCCGACGAGTGACGCGCACCACCGAGTGAGGTCGCACACGGTTGTGCGGCACCATCCTCGGGTATCCGGAACGCCGGAGTTCATCGAGGAGCGCCGCCCTGCTGTCGCAGTGCTCGGCCGCAGGAGGTGTGCACGTCCGCGTGGTCCACGTCCTGCCCTCGTCCGCGACCCGGGCCCGGGTGCGCCTGGCGACGGTCCCGCACGCCGACGCCTACGTCGACGCCGTGCTGCCGGACAACGCGGCGCGGGTCGGCCCCGACCACGACCCGAGCCCCTGGCTGGACCCGGCCTACCTGACCGCGTGGGCCCACCGCGTCGACGTCGTGCACGCGCACACCGGCTACGGCCACCTGCCCGAGGACGAGGTGGTGTGCTGGACCGAGGCGCTGCGCCGCACCGGCGTGCCGCTGGTCGTCACCGTGCACCAGCTGCGCGACCCGGCGCACCCCTCGCGGCACCGCCACGAGGCCCACCTGGCCGCGCTGCTGGCCACCGCCGAGGTCGTCTTCACCCTGACCCCCGGGGCCGCCGACGAGATCGCCGAGCGCTTCGGGCGGACGGCGATCGTCGTCGCGCACCCCTCGCTGGCGGCGCCCGACCCGCACACCGGCGCCGAGCGGGGCCTGGTCGGGCTCGCGCCGGCCCCCGCGGGGACGCCGGTGCCCGACGCCGCCGGGCTGGTGCGCGCGGCGCTGTCGGGCGCGGTGTCCGGCGGGGGCCGGCTGCGGGTGTTCCTCGACCCGGGGCAGGAGCTGCCCGGCGGTGCGGAGCTCGCCGGCGCCGACGGGTTGGAGGTGGTCACCCGCGACCCGGCCCGCTGGGCGCAGCAGCTGCAGGAGCTGCACGTCGCCGTCCTGCCCGAGCACTGCGGCACCCACTCGCGCGACCTGGAGGTCTGCCGCGACGTCGGCACCCGGGTGGTCGCGCCGAGCTGCGGGTGGTTCGCCGACCAGTGGTCCGAGGTGGTGGTCTACGGCACCGACGAGGACGCCGGCTTCGACCCGGTGTCGCTGGGTGCCGCGGTCGGGGCGGCGCTCACCCGGCCGATGCCGCGGCCGGCCGACCGGTCCTGGCGGGCCGACCAGCTCGCCGCGGTCCGCGCGGTGCACGCGCAGGTGTACGAGCAGGTCCTCGCCGACCGGGCGGTCGGCGTCTAGTCCTCCCGGACCGTTGCGGCTGTCGCCTCCTGGTGCAGCGCACTGCTCCTGGTGTCGCTCGTACAGGGGCCGCAGCGTGTCGGCCGGATCATCCCGCCTGAGACGTCCCGGCGGGTCAGGATGCCGACCGGTCGCCGTCGGCGCCCGTGGTCGTGGTGGCGATCGGAGCCGTGGCATGAGTTCTGCGAAGCCCTGGGAGCGGTCGGACAGGATCGCTGCGGCCAGTGCGGTCCTCGCGCTCCTCGCCATCGGCGTCACGGTGGCACCCCTGGTCCACGAGCAGCTCACCGAGCCGACCGTCGAGATCACCGCGCCCGTCGACGACCAGAGGGTCACCGGGCAGCTCGAGACCATCGAAGGGGAGTCGGACGACCTCGGCGGCGACCGTGACGTCTGGCTCGTGGTGAGGCCTGTGGCGACGACGCGCTACTGGCCGACGCAGATCCTGACCATCCAGGACGACGGCTCGTGGTCGGCCGTGTCGGACTACGTGGACCTCGCCCAGGTGGGGGAGTACAAGCTCCTCGTCTACTACGCGGACAGCGAGGCATCCGCCTTCCTCCAGGCCTACGTCGACGAGAACGTGGACGTGGCGGAACCGCCGGGGATCCCCAGCATGCCCTCTGGCGCGGAGTTGCTGCACTCCGTCACGGTGAGTCGGACGAGCTGACCCGGTCGCTCCCTCGACCTCGCCGGGCAGCATCCGGACGTGTCCGCCCCGAGTGCGTGCGTCACCCGCCGTGCACGGCGTCGACCACCCACAGGCCCGGCAGCACCTCCCGCTCGCCGGTCTCGCGGAAGCCCGCCTGCGCGTAGAGGCGGCGGGCCGGGACGTTGGCGCGGCCGGTCGAGACGGTGACCCGGCGCCCCGCGGCGTCGGCGAGGGCGGCGGCCACCAGCGCGCGGCCGGTGCCGCGCCGGGCCGCGGCGGGGTCGACGACGAGCCGGTCGACGTCGACGCCGTGGTCGGTGCACCGCCGGCCCAGGGCACCGAGGACCGTCGCGCCGTCGCGGGCGACCAGCCAGCACAGGCCGGCGGCGGTCAGGTCGGCCAGGTCCTCGTGCAGGGCGGGGATGCGGTCGTCGCCGATGAGCCGCGCCTCGACGGCGTAGGCGGCGTGCTGGACCTCGAGGAGGCGGGCGGCGAGGACCGGATCGCGGGCGGGGTCACGGGGCTCGACGACCACCGGGCACCGTCCGCGGGGGAGAACGTGTGGGCAGGGGCGGGGTCGAACCGCCGACCTCTCGCTTTTCAGGCGAGCGCTCGTACCGACTGAGCTACCTGCCCCTCCCGGTGTCTCCACCGGAGAGCGACCCTGACGGGACTCGAACCCGCGACCTCCGCCGTGACAGGGCGGCGCGCTAACCAACTGCGCTACAGGGCCTTGCTGTGTGGTGCGTGCCCCCAACGGGGTTCGAACCCGTGCTACCGCCTTGAAAGGGCGGCGTCCTGGACCGCTAGACGATGGGGGCTCGTGTTCGCCGGGGGCAGGGAGAACGATACACGGCCCCCGGCGGGGGTCCGGACCCACCCCCGACGGCGGTGCGTCGGGTCCTGCGCGCCGCTCCCCGGACCGTGGCCGGCCGGCTGTCACGATCCCCGCGTGACCCGCCGTGCCCCGCTGCCCGTCTGCGCCGCCCTGACCGCGTGCCTGCTCGTCACCGGGTGCGGCGGCGAGCCGGAGCCGGCCGCCTCGTCGAGCGCCCCGTCCGCGGCCGCGTCCGCGGCGCCGGACGCCCGGGAGACCGCGGAGCCCACCGCGCCGGACGACGGCGACGGCGGCACCGCCGTCCCTCCGTTCCCCGCCGACGCCTCGCCCGACACCGCCGAGGCCTCCGCGGACGCCCGGGTCACCGTCACCGACGTCCGCACCGGGCGGCACGAGGGCTTCGACCGGGTGGTGCTCGAGGTCGGCGGCACCGGGACGCCGGGCTGGGACGTCCGCTACGTCGACGCCGCGGCCTCGCAGGGCAGCGGCGAGCCGGTGGAGGTGGCCGGTGCGGCGGTCCTGCAGGTGACCGTCACCGGCGCCGGCTACCCGTTCGACACCGGCGTCGAGGAGTTCGCCGGCCCCGACCCGCTGCCGGGTCAGGGCACCGCCAACGTCACCGAGGTCGTCTTCGACGCCACCTTCGAGGGCACGACGGTGGCCTTCGTGGGCACCCGTGCCCGGGCGCCGTTCCGGGTGTACCTGCTGCAGGACCCGGCGCGCGTGGTGGTCGAGGTCGCCGACCCCGCCTAGTTGAGGCTGGCGCGCAGCTCGACCCCGCCGTCGGTCACGCTGGTGCACTCCAGCTCCAGCGGGCCGGCGGTGACGCTCTCGCCCTCGCCGCAGGAGACGCTCGCGCCGCCGACGCTGATCGTGGCCCGGCCGTCCTGGACGCCGCCCAGGGTCACCGTCTGGCCGAGGATCTCCACCTCGCTGCCCTCGCCGTCCAGCGTGACGGTGCAGGAGGAGCCGGAGCAGGAGAAGCCGTTCGAGGTGAAGGAGCAGCCGGCGAGGGGGACCACCGCGAGCGCGCCGGCGAGGAGGCCGGTGGCCAGGCGGGTGCGGGTCGTGGGGGACATGGCCGCGAGCGTAGGACGGGCGGGTCAGCCGGTCGGGGAGGCCGGGGCCCCGTCGCCGGCGCCGTCCGTCACGCCGTCGGTCCCGCCGTCGCCGCCGGTCGCCTCGGTCTCCGGGACGACGGTGCGCTCGATGGTCACCTCGGTCTCGCCCAGCCCGCCGAGGGTGATGTCGTCGTAGGCGACCAGCGCGCCGGTGCCGGGGTCGAGGTAGAGGACGCTGCAGGTCAGCGGCTCGGGGTACTCGCCCTGCAGCGCGCGCAGGCCGGCGCCGCCGGTCGAGCCCTGCACCATGAGCAGCGTGCCCTCGTCGAGGGTCTCGACCTCGCGCTCGTGGGTGTGCCCGGCCAGCACCAGCGGGACGACGCCGTCGAGCGGGGTGGCCTGCTCGGGGTCGTGCACCATCGCGATCGCCGGCGGGTCGGGCAGTTCCCCGGCCAGCTCCGCGAGGTCCTCCCCGGTCTGCTCCAGCGACGGGGTGTCGCCGGTGGCGGTCTGGTCCGGGGTGAAGCGCGGGTCGCGCGCCCCGACGACGGTCAGCCCCGCCACTGTCGTCGCGGAGTCGTCGAGGACGGTGGCGTTCGGCTGCCCGGCGACCAGTCCGGCGGTCAGCACGGAGTCGTGGTTGCCGCGGATGAACACGTAGGGCACGCCGAGCTGTCCGATGGAGGAGATGAGCTGGTTCTCCGGCTCGCTGCCCCAGTCGGTGATGTCGCCGGTGTCGAGCACGCCGTCGACGTCGAACTGGTCGACGACCTGCCGCACGAGGTCGAAGCCGGCGGGGTTGAGGTGCAGGTCGGAGACGTGCAGCAGCGCGACGGTGTCGTCGTCGCGGGTGGGGGTGGGCAGGGTGGAGATCGTCGCGTACAGCGTGCTGACGTTGCTGACGAGGTCCTCGAGGGAGGCCCGGTAGGCATCGAAGCGGGCGACGATGTCGCGGGCGTCGCCGATGAGGCTGGTCGCGTTGACCAGGAGCCCGGTGTAGGTGGGGGTGGACAGCGCCTCCGGCCGCCACGTCACCGCCCCGAGCCCGGCGGTCCCGGCCAGCAGGGCCACCGACAGCCCGGCCGCCAGCAGCGGCTCCTTCCGGCGCCGCAGGACCAGCAGCGAGGTGAGCGCGGCGCCCCCGACGGCGGCGGCCGCCGAGACCCAGGCCAGCCGGACGACGGCGTCCTGCAGGTCGGCGCTGACCCGGTCGACCAGGCCGTCGAGGCGGGCGGGGTCGGCGACCAGGGCCCGCACCCGCGCCTCGTCGACCCGGGTCAGCTGGACGTCGAGACCGAAGGGCCCGTCGAAGGCGTCGACGTCGAGCGCGCCCAGCGGCGGGATTCCGACGGTGGCCCCGCCCCCGGTCGGGGTGAGCGCGAACGTGGCGTCGAACGGACCCAGCGGCCCCTCGACCCGGCCGAGGAGCAGCACCCCGAGCAGGGCGCCGGCGAGGGCGAGCGCCAGCCGGACCCCCCAGCGGACGGCGGCCCGGCGGCGACGCGGCCAGCGCCCCGGGTCGGACGACGTCGGCTCGGTCATCCCGCCGAGGCTAGCCACGTCGGACGCCCGTCGTGCTCACCCGGACGGGGTGCCGCCGGCGTCCTCCCGCACCGCGTCGCGTCCTCCCGCACCGCAGCGCGTCCTCCCTCACCGCAGCGCGTCCTCCCTCGCGGTGCACGGTGAGGGAGGACGCCCCACGATCAGGTCACCTGATCCCGGCGGGACCCACCGCTCAGGCGACGAGCTTCGCCGTCACCTCGGCCAGCCGGCGGCCCTGGTAGCGCGCCGCGGCCCGCTCGGCGTCGGTCACCGTCGCGGACTTCCCGCCGGAGGCGTTGGACACGCCGTACGGGTTGCCGCCGGCCTCGAACAGCACCGGGTCGGTGTAGCCCGGCGGGACGATGACGGCGCCGAAGTGCGAGAAGACGTTGAACAGCGTGAGGATCGTCGTCTCGTTGCCGCCGTGGACGTTCTGCGCGCTGGTGAACGCGGTCGCGCCCTTGTCGGCGAGCTTGCCGGTGAACCACAGCCCGCCGAGCGTGTCGATGAACTGCTTCATCTGGGAGGCCGGCGTCCCGAAGCGGGTGGGCGTGCCGAGGGCGTACCCGTCGGCCCACTCCAGGTCGGCGGGGGTGGCCTCCTGCACCTCGCCGGCGGTCGCGTCGACGTGCGCGCGCCACAGCGGGTTGGAGTCGATGGCCTCCTCGGGCGCCAGCTCGGGGACCCGGCGGAGCCGGACCTCCGCACCGGCCTCCCGGGCTCCGTCGGCCAGCGCGGAGGCGAGCTGGTGCACGTTGCCGGTGGAGGAGTAGTAGACGACGGCGATCCTGGCCACGGGTTTCCCCCTGTCTGCGTATCCGGACGGTCCGGTATTGATGGTTGCGTGTTCAACCATCAGGACGGAGTCTGCCCCGATCCACCCGCGTGTCAAACGCGCAGGCGGGGATCAGGCGGGGCGAGGGCGGAACACCCAGCGCAGGGCGATGAAGCGCAGGGTGCCGATGGTGGCCGTGACCAGGCCGATGACGAGGATCTCGGTGAGGACGGCGGGGTCGTCGGCCACCGCGTTGAACCAGCTCAGCGCCAGGCTGGTGGCGACCAGGCCGAGCGCGGCCAGCGCGCCGCCCTCCCACTGGGCGGTCCAGAAGCCGACGTACTGGCCGGCGTGGAAGCTGATCCGCCGGTGCATCTCGTTGGCCAGCATCGACGACAGCACCGAGCCGACGACGTTGGCGGGGACGTCACCCAGGCCGTTGAGCAGCCAGTACACGAGCGCGTAGACGGCGCTGGAGACGCCGCCGACGAAGACGAACCGCGAGAACTGGCCGACCACCCGGTCGGAGCGCACCAGCGCGCCCAGCTCGCCGACCGCCTCCGGACGGTGCAGCGACGACGGGCAGGTCACGGGCGCTCCTCGTCCGGGCGGTGTGTGGTCTGGTGCGGTCAGGGTGAAGGGTGCCCCTGACAGTTCCCTGAGGGCCAGCGGTATACGCGCCGACACTCCCCCCGAGGCGTGTCGATCACGTCACGCCGGGCGCGTCCCGCCTGGTCCCGGGCGCGTCCCGCCCGGCATCACGGCGGCGCGCCGGGGGTAGGGAGCCGCGCATGAGCCTGATGGGTTTCCTCGACCGCCTCGCCGACGTGAGCACCTTCGACCGGGTCATCGAGCCGGCCCGCTCGGCCGTGCAGGCGGTGCTGAAGCCGGGAGCGCTCAAGGACGTCCTCCACGGCACCTGGCTGGGCCACCCGCTGCACCCGGTGCTCGTGCAGGTGCCGGTGGGCAGCTGGGCCTCCGCCGGGCTGCTCGACGCCATCCCGCCGCTGCGGCCGGCCGCCACGGTGCTCATCGGCACCGGCGTCGCGGTGTCGGTGCCCGCCGCGCTGTCGGGCGCGGCGGACTGGTCGGAGCAGGAGATCGGCGTCCGGCGGCTGGGCGCGCTGCACGCGGCGGCCAACACCGTCGCGCTCGGGCTCTACGTCGGCTCGCTGGTCGCCCGGGCCAAGGGCCGGGGCACGCTGGGCCGGGCGCTGTCCTACGCCGGCCTCGGCGTCGCCAGCGGTTCGGCGGCCATCGGCGGGCACATGTCCTACGCGCAGTCCTCGGGCGCCTCGCACGCGGCGACCGCGGCCCGGGCGCTCACCTCCGACTGGATCGACCTCGGCCCGCTCGACGACCTGCCCGAGGGCCGGCCGGCGCTGCGCACCGGCAACGGCAGCGGCGTGTCCGTCCCGCTCGCCGCCGTCCGCCGGGGAGGGCGCGTCGACGTCTTCGTCGGGGCCTGCTCGCACCTGTCCGGGCCGCTGTACGAGGGCAGCGTCGAGGAGGTGCGCGGGCACGCCTGCCTCGTCTGCCCGTGGCACGACTCCGCCTTCGACCTGGACAACGGCGAACCCCGCCGCGGGCCGGCGGCCAACCCGCAGGAGAAGCTCGAGGTGCGGATGGACGCCGGGCACGTGCTGGCGCGGCTGCCCTCGCGCCACCAGTGAGGCCCGTCGTCCGCCTACCCTGCGCGGCATGAGGCGGACGGCGACCGCGCTGGCGGTGCTGCTGTGTGCCGCGTGCGGCGGTGCCCCGGCGGCGTCGTCGACCGCTCCGTCGTCATCGCCGTCGTCGGCTCCGTCGTCGGCTCCGTCATCGGCCGCGCTGTCCTCGGGTCCGGCGGTGCCGCCGGTGACCGGCATCGAGGCGGTCGCCGTGCAGCTGCGCACCGACGTGGCGATCGGCGGCCAGGTGCAGGTGCGGGTGACCGACACCGGCAGCGAGCCGTTCACGGTCACCTCCGTCGCGATCGACTCGCCGGGGTTCGCGCCGCTGCCCGACCGGGCCGTGACCGCGGCGTTCACGCCCGGGCGCACCGTCGACCTGCCTGCCCCCTTCGGGGAGGCGGTGTGCGACACCGCCGCCGAGCCCGCGGCCGCGCGGCTGACCGTCGTCCGTCCCGACGGCCGCACCGAGGTGCTGCGCGTGCCGCTGGCCGCCGCGGACCTCACCCGGATCCACACCGACGCGTGCGCCGCGCGCGCGGTGCTCGCCGTCGCCCGGGTCACCGTGACCGGCCTGGCCCTCGAGGGCGACACCGTCACCGGGACGCTGGCGATGGACCGCGGGGGCGACGACGACCGCGCGGTGACCCTCACCCGCCTCGAGGGCAACGTGCTCTACGACGTCGAGGCCGCCCTGCCGGTGACGCTGGGCGAGGGGGAGGCCGGCCGCGAGGTCGGGCTGACGTTCACGACGGCGCGCTGCGACCCCCACGCGCTGGCTGAGACCAAGCAGCCGTACCTGTTCGTGCTCGGCGTGCAGGTCGACGGCGAGGACGAGGTGACCGTGGACCTGCCGCTGGACCAGGCGCAGCGCGACACGCTGTTCGCGCTGACGGAGGCCGCCTGCTGACCGGCCCTCACATGGGACCGGTCCGGCCGGCCCGGGGGGAACGGGGCGGCCGGACCGGGGTCTGGCGTGCGGCCCGCCGTCCGGCGCCGCACTGGTGGTGACCGTAGGTAGTCGGCGACGGGGGCGGCGATCCCCCGGAGGAGTGCACCTCCCCGTCCGGGTGGCGACCACGGCGACGGAGGGTTCCGATCCGGCCCGCGGGGGCACCCCGGCCGGGTGTTCTTCTTCTTCTCGAACCGGCTGGGCTGTCTCGGGTCCCTGCTCGTCTCCGCGGTGCTGACGATCGTCGTGCTGCTGGTCCTCGACGTGCTGTGACCCGCCGGTGACCGCCGCCCCGGTCTGGGAGACTCGACGGCGCCGGGCCTCTAGCTCAACTGGCAGAGCAGCGGACTTTTAATCCGCGGGTTGTGGGTTCGATCCCCACGGGGCCCACCGTGAGCGCGTGGTGCTCCGCGGCGCGGACCGAGCGGGCCGCGCCGACCGGCTCAGCCCAGAGCCGGGACCTCGGTGGACGGGTCGCCGTCGGCGGCAGCGGCCAGGGCCGGCACGACCTCGTCGAGCAGGTAGGGCAGCGACAGCGGGCTGCCGAAGCCGAGGGCGGCGGACACGTCGCCGGAGTAGCCGCCGAGCAGCACCGTGCGGTCCTCGGTCACCACGTCGAGGGCGGACAGCAGCGTGTCGGCGTCGGCGTCGTCCCGGTCGTAGCCGTTCACCGCCAGCACGTCGGCCTCCAGCAGGTCCAGCCGCTCCTGGCTGACGTCGGTGCTGGTGCCGGGGACGGTGAAGCCGAGGTCGGTGAAGAACTGGGTGCGCAGGTCGTCCCCGCCGAGCAGGTAGTGGCCCGACCCGACGCCGGTCAGGTCCACGGCGGCCGAGCTGCCGGCGAAGTCGGGGTTGTCCTCGACCGCCTGCCGGAACCGGCCCTCGACGTCGTCGACGAGCTGCTGCGCCTCGTCCTCCCGGCCGAGCGCCCGGCCGGTGAGCAGGGTCTGCTCCTGCCACGGGGTGGCGCCGTCGGCGTACTCGTCGGTCTGCGCGAGCGTCGGCGCGATCCCGGACAGCTGGTCGTAGACCGCCTGGTCCATGAAGGAGTAGACGCCCACGATCAGGTCGGGCTCCAGGGCGGCGACCGCCTCGAGGTCGATCTCGTCGCTGCCCACGGTCGGGATGTCCTCCGCCGGGAGGAGGTCCTGCGCCCATGGGCGGGCGGTGGCGTCGTAGTCGCCGAGCAGCTCGCGCTCGCCGACCGGGGTCACGCCCAGGGCGAGCACGAAGTCCTGGTCGTTGAAGCCGACGGTGACCACGCGCTGCGGCTCCGCGGGGATCTCGGTGGTGCCGAACCGGTTCTCGATGGTCACCGGGAAGGCGCCCGACGAGGACGACGGGCCGGCGGCGGACGCGGTGTCGTCCCCGGAGCCGCCGCAGGCGGTCAGCCCCCCGGACAGGACCAGGACGGCGAGGGGGACGGCGAGGCGGGCGGGACGCGGCAGGCTCGTGAACACCCGGTGAGGTTAGCCTGCCCTAAATCGCTCAGTACGCGGTGCACTCCCCGTCGGCCCCCGCCGGGTCGCCGTGGCGCACCAGACCGGTGCCGTCAGCCCCCTGCACGTCGACGTACGGGTCGGTCACGCCCTGCCCCTCCAGCCAGCCGACCGCCCCCTCGCACACGGCGATCGCCTGCTGCGCCTCCGGGCTCCCGGGGTCGGTGATGGCCGTCCGGATCTCGACCCGGTCGGGCTCGGTCCGCTCGGCGGAGACGACGGCCGCACCCCACACCGCGCCCCCGGCGGCGGTCCGCAGCTCCTCGGTGACGTCGCCGACCTGCGCGCCGGGCGGGGCCTCGCCCCCGGACGGCGTCGGCGCGATCGACGGGCTCCCGCCCGCCGAGGACGCCGTGGCCCGGTCGGCGCCGTCCTCGTCGGTGCCGGCCGCGAGCGCCACGACGACCGTGAGGGCGGCGAGGAGAGCGGCCGCGACCAGCGCCCACCGCACCCACGGTCTGCGCACCTGCGGCGGGGTCCCGTCCACGGCGGGACCCTAGTGCGCCCCCGGTCCGCCCGGAACCGGATCGGTCGCGGTCGCGACGGCGGCGCACACCGCCGTCGTCGACGGTCCCGGGCGCCGGCTCCTGACCGCGCGCCCGCGCCTCGGGTCCGACCACCGCGAAGGCGAGCACCCGGCCGTCCCGGTCGACGGCGGGGTGGTAGCCGGAGCCGTCGGCGGCCCGGGCCAGGAAGAGCCCGGGGGAGCGGGGGCCGGAGTCGTGGAGGTCGAAGGGCGGCGGGTGGGCCCAGTCCGCGACCTCGGCCGCCTCGGCCTCGGTGAACGGCCGGCGCAGGGAGGTGAGCACGACGGCACGGTAGGCCGTCCGGGGACGCGACACACCCATGCGAGCTATTGACTCTCGATAGATCCTCCCCGAGAGTCGATGCATGTCGATCGTGCACCGGGTGGTGCTGCCCCTCCGGGTCCTGCTCGTGGTGGTGTTCGGAGCCCTGCTGGCCGCCCAGGTGTGGGCGGTGCCGCGGATGGTCCCGGACCTGGCCGACCCGTCGCTGGAGCAGTCGCTCGTGCAGTCGGCGATGACCGCCGCGGCGGTGCTCGCGCTGCTGTGCGTGCAGGCCGTCGTCGTGTGCACCTGGCAGCTGCTGACGCTGGTCACCCGGGACCGCATCTTCAGCGAGGCGGCCCTGCCGTGGGTCAACGGGATCGTGTGGGCGGTGGTCGCCGGCTGGGGAGGGCTCCTGGGGACCTTCGTCGGCACGTACTACTTCATCGTCGACGGGGTCAGCGACGACGCGGCGCTGTTCGCGATCCTGCTGGTGCTGCTGCTCGTGGGCGCCGTGGTGGGGCTGCTCATGGTGGTGATGCGTGCCCTGCTGCGGCAGGCGACCACGCTGCGGACCGACATGGAAGCGGTCATCTGATGCCCATCGTCGTCCGCATCGACGTCGAGCTGGCCCGCCGCAAGATGAGTGTGGGGGAGTTCGCCGAGCGCGTCGGGCTCACCCCGGCCAACGTCGCCGTGCTCAAGAACGGCCGCGCCAAGGCGGTCCGCTTCAGCACCCTCGAGGCCATGTGCCGGGTGCTCGGCTGCCAGCCCGGCGACCTGCTCGAGTGGGTCCCCGACGAGCAGGACGCCGCGCAGTCGCCGCAGGAGTCGCTCCGGTGATCACCGTCCGCGGCCTCACGAAGCGCTACGGCCGGGTCCTCGCCGTCGACGACCTGAGCTTCGACGTCGAGCCGGGGAAGGTCACCGGCTTCCTCGGGCCCAACGGCGCCGGCAAGTCCACGACGATGCGGGCCGTCCTCGGGCTGGACCGGCCGACGGCGGGGTCGGCGCTGGTCGGCGGGCGCCCGTACGCGACGCTCGGCGAGCCGCTGCGCGAGGTCGGCGCGCTGCTCGACCCCGGCGCGGTGCACCCCGGGCGCACCGGACGCGCCCACCTGCGCGTGGCCGCCCGCACCAACGGCATCCCCCTGCGCCGCGTCGACGAGGTGGTCGAGCAGGCCGGGCTGGGCGCCGCGGCGCGCCGCCGGATCGGCGGCTACTCCCTCGGCATGCGCCAGCGCCTCGGCATCGCCGCCGCGCTGCTGGGCGACCCCGGCGTGCTGCTGTTCGACGAGCCGGTCAACGGTCTCGACCTCGACGGCGTCCGCTGGATCCGCGGGCTGCTGCGCCGCCTGGCCGACGAGGGCCGCACCGTGCTGGTCTCCAGCCACCTGCTCGGCGAGGTGGAGCAGACCGCCGACCGGCTGGTGGTCGTCGGCCGCGGCCGCCTCGTCGCCGACACGACGACCGCGGAGCTCCTGCGCGGGCTGGGGAGCCGCCGGGTCCGGGTGCGCTGCGCCCGGCCGGACCTCCTCCTGGCCGGGCTCGCCGCACGCGGGGCGGCCGTCGAGCGCGTCGACGCCCACGAGCTGCGGGTCGAGGGCCTCGGAGCCGAGGACGTCGGCGAGGTCGCCGCGGCCGCCGGTGTCCCGCTGCACCACCTGTCGGAGGTGCGGCAGTCGCTGGAAGAGGCCTACCTGGCGCTGACCGCAGGGAGCGTGGAGTACGCCGGGAGCGACCCGGTGCCGGCCGGGGCGGCCCGGTGACGGCGGTCCCGGCCCGGGGGGCCCGTCCCGTGTCCACCCCGCGCGTCCTGGGGCGGACCTGCGCCGCCGAGTGGGCCCGCCTGTGGACGGTGCGCACGAGCTGGTGGTTCCTGCTGGCCGCCGCCGTGGTCCTGCTCGGCGTCGGCGCGCTGGTCGGCACCGAGGTGGCGGGGGAGCCCGCCACCGCCACGCAGGAGCCCGCCTGGCGGGTGGCCGCGGCCGCGGTGGTGCCCGCGCAGTTCGCCCTGCTCGGGCTGGCCCTCACCGCCGTGACCGCCGACCACGGCACCGGCGGGATCGTGCCGACCCTGCAGTGGACGCCGCGGCGCGGCGTGCTGTCCACCGCACGGGCGGCCGTGGCGGTGCTGTCGGCGACCGCCCTCGGCGTCGTCCTCGCCGCCGCCTCCGCCGGCACGGCCGCCCTCGCCTCCGGCGGTCGGCTCGACCTGCCCGCCGCCGACGGCGTCCGGGTGCTGGGCACCGTGGCGCTCGTCGTGGCGGCCGGCGCGGCGCTCGCGGTCGGGCTCGGCGCGCTGCTGCGCAGCACCGCCGGGGCGCTCGTCGGCGTGTTCCTCCTCGTGCTGGTGCTCCCGCTGCTGCTGGGCAACGCCGGCTGGACCTGGGCGACGGCGGTGGCCGAGGCGCTGCCCGGCACCGGCGCCGTTTCCCTCCTGCTGGGCGAGGACGGGCAGGGGACCACCCGGCGGGCCGCGGTCACCGTGCTGCTGGCCTGGGCCGGCGGCGCGCTCGTGCTGGGCTGGCTGCGCACGGTCCGGGACGACGTCCGGTGAACGCCGACGTCCTGGTGGTCGGCGCCGGGCTGGCCGGGCTGCACACCGCCACCCGGCTCGCCCGGCGCGGGCACGACGTGCTGCTGGTCGACCGGCGGACCCGGCTGGCCGGCGCCGTCCGCACCACGGGCATCTTCGTCCGCAAGACGCTCGACGACTTCCCGCTGCCCGCCGAGCACCTCGGCCCGCCGATCCGGCGCGTGGTGCTCCACCCGCCGGGGCTCGACCGCCCGGTGGTCCTCGACAGCGACCGCGACGAGTTCCGGGTCGGCGACATGGGCGCGCTGTACGAGGCCGCCGCCCGCGACGCCGCCGACGCGGGCGTGCGCACCGCCCTCGGCACCCGGTACGCCGGCCGGCACGACGGCGCGGCCCTCCTCACCGGCCCCGGCGGCCCCGTCCGGGTGCGCGCCCGCTTCCTCGTCGGCGCCGACGGGGCCCGCTCCCGGGTGGCCGCCGACCTCGGCCTCGACCGCAACACCCACCTGCTCGTCGGCGCCGAGGAGGTCTTCCCGCTCGCCGGCGGCGGGGGCCCGCCGGCCTTCCACTGCGTCCTCGACCCGACGCTCGCGCCCGGCTACCTGGCCTGGGTGGTCGACGACGGCCGGCACGCCCACGTGGGCGTCGCCGGGTACGCCGACCGCTTCCCCGACGGCCTGCGCCGGGCCCTCGACCGCTTCCGCGCGGTGGCGCCGCGGGTGGCGCCCGGGCTGGCCCTCGCCGACGACGTCGAGCGGCGCGGGGGCCCGATCCCCGTCGGCGGGCTGCTGCGCCGGATCTCCTGCGCCGACGGGCTGCTGGTCGGGGACGCCGCGGGCGCGGTCTCCCCGCTCACCGCCGGCGGCCTCGACCCCTGCCTGCGGCTGTCGGACCACGCCGTCGACGTCCTCGACGACGCGCTGCGCACCGGGCGGCCCGACGCGCTGGCGCACTACGACGGGGCCGCCCTGCGCGCCCGGTTCCGGGGCAGGCTCGCGCTGCGCCGCGGGCTGGCCCGGGTGCGCACGCCCGCGACGGCGACGGCGGCGTTCACCCTGCTGCGCACGCCGCCGGGGCGCGCCGCGGCCCGCCTCGTGCTCTTCGGCGACCGGTCCTTCCCGACCGTCCCCGCGCCCTCCCCGGTCGCCGTGTGAGGGTCAGAGCACCGTCGAGCCGTACATCTCGCCGAGCGGGTCGGAGATGAGCTCGATGCGGGCGCCGTCGGGGTCGCGGAAGTAGACCGAGACGCCGCTGTGCACCTCGTGCGGCACGCCGGCGTCGGTGAGCCGCTGCACCAGCTCCTGCCAGCGCTCGGGTTCGACGCTGATCGCCATGTGGTGCAGCCCGCCGAGCACCTCGGCGTAGGGGCCCACGTCGAGGCCGGGGAAGTCGAAGAACGCGACGAGGTTGCCGTTGCCGATGTCGAAGAAGAAGTGCGAGGAGCCGGGGTAGTCGCGGTTCTCGATCAGCTCGGTGAGGGGGAACCCGAGGACGTCCTGGTAGAAGCGGATCGTCCGTTCCACGTCGCTGCTGATCAGCGCCGTGTGGTGCAGGCCGCGCGCGGTGGAGGCCGGGCGCTGCCCGGCGGGCCGCAGGTGCGCGTCGCGGATGCGGGCGCGCTCGGCCTCCAGGGCCGGCAGGTCGCGGGTCTCGGTCATCGGGGCGCTCCCTCGGGGTCCGGGGCCGGCTGGTCGGTGGGCAGCCCGAACTGGGCCCGGCGGCGGGCCGGGACCAGGTCGAGGTAGTCGGGGTGGCGCCTGACGTAGGCGCGGATGAACGGGCAGAACGGGAGCACCTGCGCTCCCGAGGCGCGGACGGCGTCGAGGGCACCCCGGGCCAGCACCGACCCGAGCCCCCGTCCCTCGAACGCCGGCTCGACCACGGTGTGGGTGAACGACACCGCCGACGGCGTCCGCCGGTACTCGGCGTACCCGGCGACCTCGCCGTCCACGAGCACCTCGAAGCGGGAGGCCTCGGGGTGGTCGACGACCCGCGGTTGGCTGTCGGTCACGGCGGTCCTCCGATCGGGCGTCGTCGGCCCGCATCCTCGCGCAGATCGGCCGGGGACGGGGAGGGCCGGGCCCGCGGTGTCAGGCGGGGACGTGCGGGCGGCCGCGGGCCGGCGCCGGGGCGGCCGGGCCCAGGACCACCGGCAGCGTGGCGTGGCCGCGCAGGATGACGGTGCCTCGGCGGGTCGACGGGCCGGCGGGGGCGAGGTCGGGGAACCGCTCGAACAGCGCCCGCAGCGCCACCTCGCCCTCCATCCGCGCCAGCGCCGCGCCCAGGCAGAAGTGGATGCCGCTGGAGAACGCCACGTGGTCACGGGCGTTGGGCCGGGTGACGTCGAAGGTGTGCGGGTCGGGGAAGACCAGCGGGTCGCGGTTGGCCGCGGCCAGCACCAGGATCACCAGGTCGCCCTCGCGGACCGGGACACCGGCGACCGTGGTGTCGCGCAGCGCGCGCCGCCCGGTCCGCTGCACCGGCGACTCCACCCGCAGCACCTCGTCGACGGCGTTGGGCCACAGCGACGGGTCCGCGGCCAGCAGGCGGCGCTGGTCGGGGGAGGCGAACAGCAGCGCCGCGCCGTTGCTCACCAGGTTGACCGTGGTCTCGAAGCCGGCGCCGAACACCAGCGCCGCGGTGGCCAGGAGCTCCTGCTCGGTGAGCGCGCCGCCGTCGTCGTCGGCCGCCGTGACCAGCGCGGACAGCAGGTCGTCCCCGGGATCGCGGCGCAGCCTCCGCAGGTGACCGCGGAACCAGGCGTCGAGCTCGGCGAGGTTGCGCTCGACCTCGCGGAAGGTGCGCCACCGCAGGCCCATGTCCAGGCTCGGGGTGGCGCCGTCGGCCCAGGTGAGGAACTGCTCGCGCATCGACACCGGCACGCCGAGCACCTCGGAGATGACGGTGACCGGCAGCAGGCTGGCGTAGCGGGCGACGAGGTCGACCTGCCCGCCGGCCCCCGCCTCGCTCTCGAGGTCGTCGAGCAGCTCCTCGGCGATGGCGCGGGTGCGCTCCCGCAACCGGGCGACGGCGCGGGCGCTGAAGGCGCGGCTGACCAGCCGGCGGTAGCGGGTGTGCTCGGGCGGGTCGACGGCGAGCATCGACGGCGGGTCGATCGGCCCGACGCTGGGCCGCGGGCCGGCCAGCCGGAGCGCCGTCCGCAGCACCGGCGGCAGGCCCTCGGTGCGCGACCCGCCGATCTGCCCGAAGTCGCCGCTGCGCAGCACCTCGGTGCAGACGGCGTGGTGGACGCTGACCTTGGAGAACGCGCCGCCGACCAGGGGGGCGGGGGTGCGCAGCCGCTCGTAGTGCGCGAACGGGTCCTCCCGGACGGCGGGGTCGCGCAGCACCTCGGCGTCGGCGTTGCCGGCGCGGGCCCGGGCCCGGATCGCCAGCCGCATCACCCCGTGCGTCGCCGCCCAGCGGACCCCGCTGCGCGCCGTCGACACCACTGCCATCCCCGCCGCCTCCCGTGTGCCCCCGGGCCGGTACCGCTCGGTACGGCCGCGCAGCGCCATCCTGCGCAGCGGCCCGCCCGCCGTCCACCCGGCCCCGCCGGGTCGCGGTCGCCGGGACGCGCCGGGGGTTGAGCCGAACCGGGGTCGTCGTGCGGTTTCGGCACATCCCCACGCTCCGCCCGGCACGGAACGGTCGACTTGTGGGCGGTTGGAGAGGCAGGTCAGCGGCCCGGGCCGGCGCCTTCGCAACGATCCGGGAACGCCGTGTCCCGCGGGTCGTCCGCGGCGGTGGGACACCGGTCCCGCGCCCCTACCGTCCTGTCATCCGCACCGCCTCCCCCCGGTGGTCGCGGTCGCCGTCGCACTTCCCCTCGACGGCCCCATGGACGGGACGAACGGTGGACACGGTGGTTCTGCGCAGCAGTGAGGTCCGGCTCGACGGCGAGGCACGCCTGGGCTGGTGGTTGGTGAGCGAGGACGGGTTCGGGTCCGGCCGGCTGGTCGACGGTCCCTTCCCCGACCGCGCCGGCGCGGCGTGGGCCGCGGCCGGGCACGCGGTCGACGAGGGCGCCAGCCTGCGCCCGGTGTACGGGCTGCGCCGGCCCGACGGCGGGCTGCACCGCCGGCCCTCCCCGCAGGAGATGGCGTGGCTGGCCCACCTCGGCGACCAGCTCGACCGGCTGCCCGAGGACTGGGACGCCGCCCTCGCCGACGAGGACCCGCTGGCCACCCTCGTCGTCGAGGTCGCCGCGGCGCTCACCGAGGCCGGCCTGCCGCTGTGGGACGCCACCGGCTCCGGCACCGCGCTCGGCGGCGCGTGCGTGAGCGCCGAGCCCGGTCTCGACGGTGTCGTCGTCGGCTGGCGGCAGCACGACCGGATGAGCGTCGAGCAGGTCCACGGCCTGGTCGCCGACATCTCCATCCAGGCGGTCATGAACCGCGCGCTGGCCGACGTCCTCTGGCTGCGCGGCCTCGAGGTCACCCCGCTCGGCGGGGACGCCGGCGGCTCCGTCGTCCGCTACGCCGACTGAGCGGCCGGCGCACCCACAGACCACACCGCACGTCCACAGGGACGCCGTCGACACCGACGGCGTCCCTGTGGCGTTCCCGGGGCCGGTGCGCCCGCGCCCGCCGGCCGTGGCAGGCTCGGCCGGGCCGGCACGACGCGCGACACGCCGCCCCTCCCGTGGCCGCTCCGGGACGACCGCACGGCTCGCGGACCGCGCCACGCGGGGGAGCCGACGGCGAGTCGACAAGACGGTGCCCGCAACGGCGGGTGACCGGCCCCTGAGCAGGGCGGACACAACGATCACGTGACGCCGCCGCCGCAGGTGCCGCCGGCGGGCCGTGTCGGGGGCCCGCGGGCCCGATGCTCGTCCCGTCACCGGCACTTCCCCGGCCGGGACGTCCGCACGGGAGGAACCCATCGTGAGCGCGCCCGCACCACCGGCACCGTCCCCGCTCGCCCCGGCCGCACGCGGCGAGGACGGGCTGGGCATCGCCGACCTCGTCACCCTGCTGGGCCTCGAGGCCGCCGACGACCCGGCCGACGACGCCCCCGACAGCGCACCCCTCGGCGCACCCGACACCGCGCGCAGCCCGCGCGAGGCCGTCGCCGTCGTCCGGGCCTGGGTCCGCCGGGCCGCCGACTGGGGCTCCGGCCCGCAGCGCTCCTGGTGCGCCTGGTGAACGAGCCGGTCCTCCTCTGGCCCCTGGTCGCGGTCCTGGGGTTCGTCGCGATGGCCGGCGTGGTCGTCGCGCTCGGCCGCGCCTCCACCGCGCGCTACGAGTTCGAGCGCAACCGCGTGCGTCCCCAGCAGCCGGCGCCCGCGCCGCTGCCCGCCGACGCCGGCGGTGAGGTCGCCGCCGTCCTCGCCGACGTCCCGGTGCCGGTCCCCGGGGGCCCGGCCGGGGACGGCGCGGAGGTGGCGCTGCAGGCCCGCACCGCCGTGGGTCTCGCGCCGCACCCCGCGCCGTCCGCCCACCCCGCGGGCCGGCGGCTCGCCGACGCGGGTACGCCGGCGGCGTGGTGGCTCGTCGACACCGAGAGCGACCCGGCGGCCCCCGCGGCGCTGGCCGGCCCGTTCGACGACCGGGTCGAGGCCGAGTGGACGGCGGTGTCCTGCGGGCTCGAGGGCGACGCCCGCGCCGTCCACGGCACCCTGCGCACGGACGGCACGGTCGCCCGGCGCCCGTCGGTGCAGGACCGGGCGTGGCTCACCGAGCTCGGGGAGCAGCTCGACCGGCTCGCCGACGACTGGGACGAGCTGCTCACCGACGAGGACGCGCTGACCACGCTGGTCGTCGAGGTGACCGCGGCGCTGGTCGAGGCGGGGCTGCCGCTGCACGACTGCTCGGGCGCCGACCGCGGCGAGGTGCCGGCGGGCGGGGTGTGCCTGACCCCGGAGCCGCTGTACGGCGGGATCCTGGTCAGCTGGCGCCAGCACGACCGGATGGCCGTGCAGCAGGTGCGCGGCGCCGCGCTGGACACCGCCGTGCAGCGCACGATGAACCAGACGCTGACCGCGCTGCTGGTGCAGTTCGGGTTCGTCGTCGAGGAGTTCGGGGAGGCCGGCTGCCCGCTGGTCACCGCGATCCGGTCTCACCCGTCGGCGGTGTAGCGGGGCCCCGTCCGAGGCACGGGGAGCTTCCTGCACGTCCTGGCGGCGCAGACGTGCGGAAGGCTCCCTCTGCCTCGCCCGTGCGGACGCCGTCCGCGCCGTCCGCCCACCGCCCGGAGGGAGCCCGCCGTGCGCGTCCCGCACTCCGCCGCCGGGCTGGTGCTCGCCGCGGGCGTGGGACTGACCGGCTGCACCACCGTCGTCGCCGGCGTCGCCTCCCCGCCCGGCGGCGGGCCGCGCACCGACGCCGACCTGCCGGTGCACCTGGCCGAGGCCGGGGACGAGGCCGACCGGGTCGCCCGCAACGCGGCCGCCGACGTGCTCACCTGGTGGGAGGAGGTGGCCCCCCAGCTCTCCGGGGACGACTTCGACGGGCTCGACGGCGGCGTCTGGTCGATCGACCCGGCCGAGACCGACCCCGCCGACCTGCCCCGCGGTGACTGCTTCTCGGACGACGTCGCCGACCTGGCCGAGAACGCCTACTACTGCGGTGACGACGACGCCGTCGTCTACGACCGGGCGTGGCTGGCCGACCTGGCCGACGAGTACGGCCCGTTCATGGTCGCCGAGATCATGGCGCACGAGATCGCCCACGCCGTCCAGTCCGACGCCGGGCTCGACGCCCCCTCGATCGTCGCCGAGACCCAGGCGGAGTGCTTCGCCGGCGCGTGGACGCGGTGGGTGGTCGACGGCAACGGCGCGCACGTCGCCGTCCGGCCCGCGGAACTCGACCCCTACCTGCTCGGCTACCTGTACTTCGGCGACGCCCCCGGCACCTCACCGGACGCCGAGGACGCGCACGGGTCGCTGTTCGACCAGCTGTCGGCGTTCCAGGAGGGCTACGCCGACGGGGCGCGCGTCTGTGCCGCCTTCGACGAGTCGCGGCTGTTCACCCAGCAGGAGTCCGACCCGACGCGCGTCAAGGACGACCGGCCCGCCGCCGAGGTGGTGGCCGGCGCCGACGAGGTGCTCGACGCGTTCTGGCGGCAGGCGCTGGGCACCGGCTTCCCCGGTACCGACGCCCTCGGCGGCCGGCTGACCGAGCCCGACGTGCGGGCCGCCGACGGCGCCGCCTGCGGGGGTGCGGACCTCGACCTGCAGTACTGCCCCGCCGACGGGTCGGTGCGCTACGACGCAGCGGGCCTGCTCGAGCCCGCCGCCGTCGACGTCGGTGACTTCGCGGTGCCGGCGCTGCTCGGTCTGCCCTACGGGCTGGCGGTGCGCGACCAGCGCGGGCTGACGGTGGACGGCCCGGCCGCGGTCGCGGGCGCCGCGTGCGCCACCGGCTGGCTGACCCGCGAGGCGTTCGACGGCGAGATCGAGGACGTGCGGCTCGCGCCGGGCGACGTCGACGAGGCCGTGACGGCGCTGCTGCAGTACGGCACCGACCCCGCCGTGCTGGCGCCCTCGGGGCTGTCGGGCTTCGAGCTGGTCGACGCCTTCCGGCGGGGCTTCGTCGACGGCGGCGACCGCTGCGGGTTCTGACGGCGTCGGTCGTCGTCGCCGCCCGCCCGGCCGGCTCCTCCCGTGGTGACGCGCAGGTGACGCCCGGCCCCTAGGTTCCGGGCTCAGCCGTCCCCGCCCGCGTGGCGGGTGATCAGGGAGCGGAGGGACCGCGCATGCCTGCCCCAGAACTGGTGTCGGCCTCGTCGACGCCGTACCGAGCGCTCCTGTGGGAGCTGGACGTCGCGGGGAGGCTGATCAGGTCCAAGCAGCTGGACTTCACGATGCAGGCGCAGACCGAGTCCAACTGGTGCTGGGCGGCCACGTCGAGGAGTGTGTCGCACTTCTACTGGTTCCTGAGTCCGTGGACGCAGTGCCGGGTGGCCAACGCGGAACTGGCGCGCACCGACTGCTGCGGATCACCGGCACCCACGCCGTGCAACGTGCCGTGGTACCTCGACCGGGCGCTCACCCGGACCCGCAACTTCGTCAGGATCACCGGACCGGTCGCCTTCTCGGTGGTCCGCGCGGAGATCGACGCGGGCCGCCCCGTGGGAGCGCGGATCGGCTGGTCCGGCGGTGGCGGGCACTTCATGTGCATCTACGGGTACAGCACGGTCCTGGGGCAGGAGTACGTCGACATCGACGACCCGATCTACGGAAAGTCGCACCTCACGGTCGCGGACTTCTCCACGAACTACCAGGGCAGCGGAACCTGGACACACACCTACTTCACGAAGAGGTACTCCACGGTGCCGATCAGGCGAATCCCGGTGCAGGACTCCGTCATGCGGCGCATCTGGGAGGCCCGTTCCCTGCTCAGGCTCAAGACGGACGTGACCCCGGACCAGGCCCGGCAGTCGGCCACCGACACGTCCCCGTCCCTGGGCCTGGCGCAGCCCGTCTTCGTCGTGGGGCTCGACGCTCTCGCGGGCGAGCAGGACGCCACCGGGACGGCGGTCGGGCTCCGGGTCTACGAGACGGCCGCCGGTCTTCCCCAGGCGTTCTACGACGTGGACGAGGGAGAGGACGGCCGGATCCGTCAGATGTCGGCCTCCGCCCAGCACCTGGAGCCCTTCGCCCGGGCGCTCGACGCGGCGGTGCAGGTCTCCGAGCAGCAGGAAGGGGAGGCCGAGCTCCGGCTCTACCGGGTCCCCGCACTCAACTTCGAGGCCCTCTGGCTGCACTACGAGGAACCCGGTCACGACCAGTTGGTCCCCATCACCGGCCTGGGACCGATCCCGGCAGGGGTGGCCGCGCCCTTCGGTGAGGCGGTCGGTGCACTCCGGGAGGCGGCCCGCCCGCTGATCCAGATGGACGACACGATGGGGGCCTGACCCTCCCTGTCCGGGAGACCGCACCGGGCCACCGGACGTGACCTGCTGGAGACCGCAGCGAGCCGCACGGGTGGTCCCGCCGTGCACGTCAGAAGGGCGGCGGGTCGTCGTCCGGGTCGGCCGGCTCGTCTGCCGGCGGTGGCTCGGGTTCCGGCGGCGGTGGTGGTCGCAGTCCCGGTGGCCGGGTGATGCGGGTGATGCCCGACGGGGTGGTGACGGTGAGCGTTCCGTCCTCGGCCATCTCGAAGCGCCAGCCGCGGGCGAAGGTCTTCACGCGATGATGCGAGCGGCACAGGCAGCACAGGTTGGCGCAGTCGGTGGACCCGCCCTCGGCGTGTGGGAGGACGTGGTCGGCATCGGCCCAGCCGACCCGCTGCCCGCAGGTCGGCATCCGGCAGGTGCGGTCGCGGGTGCGCACGAACGCCTGCTGCGCCGCCGACGGCGCGTAGCCGTTCCTGGCCGCCGGCCGGTCGAGCACCGGGCAGTCGCACTCGGTCTCCGCATGATCAGGGCAGCCTCGGGTGGCCAGCTTCCGTAGCCGGTTCAGCGTCGCGGTCGCCCGGAGCGTCCCGTCGTCCTCGGTGAGTGAGACGGTCACCGACCCACCCTCGGGCGCCTGTACGCCGAGGACGTCCAACTGGTGCAGCAGTTCGCGCAGGTGGGCGGCGGTGATCGGCAGCCCGTTCACCTCCCCGGCCTGGCTCGACCGCCCGGCCAGGGCGGCGAGGGTGGCGACGATCTGCAGGTGCGCGGTGACCGCCGGCCCGGCCTGCCAGGGGCGCTGCAGCAGGTCGGCGAACACGGCGGTGCGCAGCTGCCCGATGGGCCGCGGGTCGCCGTCGGCCTTGAGCATCCGGGCGAGTGCGTCGACGGTCGCGTGGCAGGCGGCGGCCACGTCGGTGGGCAGGTCGGCGGCGAGGGTGCTCATCCCGTCGGTCGGCGAGGGGTAGACGCGCACGTCGGCCTGTCGTTCGGCGGTCTTCCGCCGCTGGTCGACCGCGTCGGAGTCCGCCTCCAGCAGTAACTCCAGCGCGCGCTTCTTGAGCTTGCCGACGGTCAGCTGTGCCGCCTCGGGCAGCACGGCGGCCTCGATGCGGCGGGCGAGAGCCGGGGCGGTGTACTGCAGCACGTCGACCAGCGCCCTGGCGCGGGCCTCGTCCAGCTTGCCCGCGGCCAGTGCCGCCCAGGTGGCGGGCAGGCGTTCGCGGTAGGTCCAGGCGCGGGTGGCCAGGTGGTTGGCGGTACCGCGGCCGCAGTTGAGCACCAGCGCCAGCTCGGCGGTGAAGAACTCCGAGACACCGGGCAGCTCGCCATCGGGCTTCCACGACCCGCGGCGGGCACCGGGGGCACCGGGCGGCGGGTCGTCGTCATCGGGGCTGTCGTCGGCCAGGCCGAGGACCAGCTCGGCCTCGTAGGCGGCGGTCACCGCCTTGAGCGCGGCCACCCGCTGCAGCTCGGCGGCCTTCTGCTCGCGTGAGAGCAGGCCGACCGGCAGTCGACGGAACTCCGGCGGGCGGGAAGCGAGCAGGTCGAGGAGGTCACCCGCCACCGGCGAATCGACGTCCGCGACCTCCTGCACGACTCCGAACCTACGCACGGGGTACGACAGTTCTCGCAGGTCAGCGGCGCGATGTGCTGGACCGGGGAGGGCGACGAGCAACCGACAGGGTGGCTCGACCCCCGCGGGTGCCCCTCGGAGTGGCAGCCGTCCCGAACCCCGCGGTCCGCGTCACCCCGAGCGTGACCCGAGGCGGTCAGTCGTCCTCGTCGAGGAACGCGTCGACCACCGGCGCCAGCTCGTCGGCCTCGGTGACCAGCGCCAGGTGTCCGCCGTCGTAGAGGTGCAGCCGCGCGCGCGGGATGCCGCGGGCCAGGATGCGGGCGTTGACCAGCGGGATGATCGGGTCGTCGTCGCCGGCGAGCACGAGGGTCGGCTGCCGGATGAGGGAGAGGAACGGCAGGCTGCTCCAGCCCGCGCTCGCGGCCAGCTGGTAGTAGTAGCCGCGCCGCGGACCCACCCGGGTGTGCGCGTGCAGGGCCCGCGCGGCCCGTGCCGGGTCGTCCCGCACCGTGCCGCCGTAGAGCTCCCCGGCCACGCGGGTGGCGTAGCCGGGGTCGCGGTGCCGCCGCGGCGTGAGCATGTGCGAGAGCACCCGCGGGTGCGCCGGCACCATCAGCGACCCCGTACCGGTGGCGGCGAGCACCAGCCGGCGGCAGCGGCGGCGGTGCTGGACGGCGAAGTGCTGCGCCAGCCCCCCGCCCCACGACAGCCCCAGCACGTCGACGGCGCCGCGGTGCCCGAGCCGGTGCAGGACGCCGGAGACCACCGGCGTCAGCGTGGCCAGCACGTAGGGGACGACCGGCTTGGGCGAGCCGCCCACCCCGGGCACGTCGAAGCGGACGACGGTGCGGCGCGGGTCGAGCGCGTCGACGAAGGGCTGCAGCACCTCGAGGCTGGCGCCGATGCCGTTCATCAGCACCAGCGGGGGACGGGAGCCGTCGCCGGCGCGCTCGGACACGCGCAGGGTGCGGCCCCCCACGGTCAGCGCCCGGACGGTCTCCCGGCCCGGCCGCCGCCGCGGCTCACTTGTCGAAGACATACGTCCCCGGCGCGTCACCCAGCACCGGCAGGTCGGCGCTCCCGAGCGCCTCGGGCGCCGGCACCTCCTCGCCGGCGCGCTCGGCCAGCCACGCGGTGAAGTCCGGCCACCACGAGCCCTTCTCCTTGTGCGCCGAGGCCAGCCACTCCTCCGGGTCGGCCGGGGTCTTGTCGGCCACCTGGAAGGACGCCTTCGGGTTGGTCGGCGGGTTGACCAGCGAGGCGATGTGGCCGGCGGTGGACAGCACGAACCGGCTGTCGCCGCCGAGCAGCTGGGTGGTGCGGTAGCAGGACTGCCAGGGGCACAGGTGGTCGGCGATGCCGGCGGTGACGTAGGTGTCGACGTCGACCGTGCCGAGGTCGACCGGCGTGCCGAGCATGCTCGCCCGGCCCGGCTCGGTGAGCTGGTTGCCGATGGCGACCTCGATGAAGTCGCGGTGCAGCGCGGCGGTCATCCGGGTGGTGTCGGCGTTCCAGTAGAGGATGTCGAAGGCCGGTGGGGGCTGGCCCTGCAGGTAGTTGTTGACCCAGTAGTTCCACACCAGGTCGTTGGGCCGCAGCCAGGCGAACACCTCGGCCAGCATCGCGCCGTCGAGGTAGCCCTTCTTCCGCGACCGCTCGGTGGCCTCCTTCACCGCCTGCTCGTCCATGAGCGCCCCGATCGTCCCGGCGCGGCCCCAGTCGAGGACGGTGACGGCGAAGCTGGCGGCGGCCACCCGGTCGAGCCGGCCGGTGGCGGCCAGGTGCGACAGCACCATCGCCAGGATGATCCCGCCGGAGCAGAAGCCCTGGAACGCGGTGCGGTCGCTGCCGGTGATCCGCTCGGCGGCGTCGGCGGCGTCGAGGACCGCCTGGCCGTAGGTGTCCAGGCCCCACTCGGCGTGCCGGGCGTCGGGGTTGCGCCAGCTCATCATGAAGACCTGGTGACCGGCGGAGACGTAGTGCTCGACGATGCTGCGGCCGGGCGCGAGGTCGGTGACGTAGTACTTGTTGATCGTCGGGGGCACGATCACCAGCGGCACGGCGCGGACGGTCTCCGTCGTCGGCCGGTACTGGATCAGCTCGAACACGTCGGTGCGCAGGACGACGGCGCCCGGGGTGACGGCGAGGTCCTCACCGACGGTGAACGCGTCGGGCTCGACCATCGAGGGCACCCGCGGCGCGGTGGCGACGTCGGAGACCAGCCGGCGCAGACCCGACACGGCGTTGCGGCCGCCGGTGTCGATGACCGCCTTGAGGGCCAGCGGGTTGAGGAACGGGACGTTGCTGGGCGCGAGCGCGTCGACGACGTTGGTCAGCGCGAAGCGGATCCGCTCGTCGTCGCGCCAGTCGAGGTCGACGTCGTCGACGAGGCCCGCCGCGGCGCGGGCCGCGGCGATGTGCGCCTGCATCGTCCGCTTGAACAGGGGGTTGCCGGTCCAGGCCGGGTCGGCGAAGCGGCGGTCCTTGGGGTTGGGGGCGATCTCCGAGCGGCCGACCGCGATCCGCCCGACCTCGCGCGCCAGCTCCCCGCCGCGCCGGGCCACCGCGTCGGGGTGGCGGGCCAGCGCCGAGCCGAGTGCGGCCAGCGTGCGGACCGGCGGGACCATGCGCCGCAGCGGGCCGCGGGCGGCGTCGACGAGCACCATGTCCAGGCCCATGACGGCGTCGCCGGCCTGCTCCTCGGCGCTGCCGTCGGCGGCCGCGGCCGGGCGCGGGCGGGCGGTGTCGCGGTCGGGGCGCTGCGCGGTGCTCGTCATCGGGACTCCTCGGGGTCGTCGGATCCTGTGACCCGACTCACTCAAGCACAGCCGCCCGGCTCCGGCAGGAGGACGGCCGGCCGACGAGGAGCAGCACCAGCCCGCCGACGAGCAGGCCCAGTCCCGCGCCGCCCACGACGTCCAGCGGCAGGTGCGCCCCGGTCCACACCCGCGCCAGGCACACCCCGGTCGCCAGGACCACCCCGGCGATCCGCGCGCGGGGGCCCAGCCACGGCCAGGCCACCGTCAGCACGGCGGCGACGACGGCGGCGTGCCCGGAGACGAACCCGCGCCCCTGGGCGGCGGCCCCGCGCAGGACGGTGTCCTCCAGCAGCCCGGCCGGCCGCCCCCGCACGACGACGTCCTTGACGCCCTTGGCGGCCAGGTAGGTGCCGGCGCCGGCGAGGAGCAGCCCCGCGGCGAGCCGCCACCTGCGCAGCAGGGCCGCGACCAGCGCGCTCGCGGGCACGACCAGGAAGTTGCCCAGCTGCATGAACGGCCAGACCAGCAGGAACGGCACCGCGTCCACCCCGTTGACCGCCCGGAACACCGCCGCCTCGGCCGCGCCCACGTGCGTGCGCTCGATCGGCAGTGCCGCCAGCACCAGCACCAGCGCGCCCGAGACGCCCAGGACGGCGTCGCCGCCCCGCCGCAGGGGCGCCCGGCGGGGAGCCGCCGGCCCGGTCACACCGTCTCCGGGACCAGCTCCGTGCGCGGCGCGGAGTTGGGCTCCCGGCGCCAGGAGTGGTTGGTCCGCCAGAAGACGTAGGTGCCCAGGCCCAGCGGGATGGGCAGCACGTAGGTGAGCCCGCGGAACACCAGGACCCCGGCGGCCACCAGCGCCCGGTCGCCGCCGGCCGCCGACAGGCCCGTGATCAGCGCGAGCTCGACGACGCCCAGCCCGCCCGGGGTGAACGGGATGGCGGTGAGCAGCCGGGCGAAGGCGAAGACGGCGAGGATCTCGACGACGCCCACCTGCTCGGCGGTCACGCCCACCGCGCGCAGGGAGAGCACCAGCACCAGGAACAGCGACAGGTGGCTGACCACCGTGGTCAGCGTCAGCCAGTGCCAGCGGGCGTGCAGCAGCAGCGCCGTCCGGTCGCGGAACTTCGTCGTCGCCAGGTCCCAGCCGTGCACCGGTGGCCGGCCGAAGGGCCTGATGACGGCGGACGCCACGCGGCCCATGCCCCGGCCGATGCGGGCCGCGCTCTCCCGGCTGTGCAGGAGCAGGCCGAGCACGACCACGGCCGCCACCAGCCCGGCGACCCCGGCCAGCCCGGCCAGCAGCCGTCCGGTGGTCGGGGGAGAGGTGAAGGCCAGCAGCGCGAGGGCGAGCACCGGCAGGCCGAGCTTGGCGAAGTTGTTCCACAGACCCGACAGCAGCAGCATCACCGACGTCCGGGAGCGCGAGAAGCCCCACGAGGAGTTCATCCCGTAGGTCAGCCCCAGCGACAGCGCCGCGCCGGCGACGACGGTGTTGGACACCGCGGTGGTGGTCAGCGTCGACACCGTCGCCTCGCGCAGCCGCAGGCCCGGCATGGTCGTGACCATCACGAACTGGTAGGTGGCGAGGTTCCACGCCGCGGCAAGCGCCAGCAGGGCCACCTCGGCCCAGGTCATGCTCCGCACCGCCGCCCAGACGTCGGACAGGCTGGTGAACTGCGGCAGGAACCAGACGAAGACGGCGACGGCCAGCGCCACCGACAGCAGCGGGGTCAGCACCCGGCGCCACAGCGGCTTGCGCTGCGGTGGCCGGGCGGGCGGGGCCTGGGGGGCGACGGCGGTCACGGCGGGTCCCTCCCGTCGTCGGTGGCGGAGCGGCCGGCCTCGGGCGGGTCGGCGTCGGGCGGGTCGAGGTGCAGGCGTTCCCTGCTGGCCTCGTGCACCTGGGTGGCCACCTGCTCGCGGCTGACAACGCCCAGGCTCTGGGTGGCGAGGGCCAGCGGCTCGCCGCGGTTGTCGCCGGAGAGGGTGAAGACGATGGTCAGGCAGCCGCCCGGGAAGAGGTAGAGCCGCCGGCCGAGGTACTGCGGGGTCACCTGGGTCACCCGCTCGAAGCGGCGCAGGCCGTCGCGCTCGCTGGGGATCTCGGTGGCGCCGCGGGTGTCGCAGTCGGCGGTCAGCCGCACCTCGATGGCGCGTGCGCCGTCCCGGTCGGAGTCCAGCCAGAACCGGGCCGAGCCCCGGCGCGCGTCGAGCCCGGCGAACGTCCAGCCCACCGGCACGCTCTCGACGCACGGCACCCAGGTCGCCGTCGGCACCGACTGCGCCATGAGGACGACGCCGTTGGCGGCGTGGTCCTCGTCGCCGGTGCTGCAGGCGGGCACCTCGTGGCTGACGCTCGTCGACCCGTTGCCGCAGCCGGCGGTGGCCAGCGCGGCCGCGAGCAGGACGGCGGCGGCGGGGTGCCGGGGCGCGCTCACAGCGGTGACCCGAGCAGGTCCAGGCCCACGGCGAGCGCCAGCACGACCGCCAGGACGCTGACCAGCGTGAGCCCGACGCGGCGGAAGGACCACCGCTGGATGCGCACCGGTGGCAGCCGGTAGGGCAGCAGCCGCACGAAGTCCGCGTGCAGGTCGCGGCCCTGCGAGCGCAGCATCCGGCGCAGCTGGGAGGGCATGGTCAGGCCGCGGGTGGCGGCGAAGGCCTCGGCGATCTCCTCGTCGGAGAACTGCAGCCGCGCCCGGGCCAGGACCCGCGCGGCGTCGGTGCGCAGCGCGAGGACCAGCAGCATGTTCGCCAGGTCCACCGCCTGCCGCCACGGGCTGGGGCGCACCTCGGCGAACGCCGAGTCGATGAGGAACACCGTGCCGTCGCGGACCATCAGGTTGGCCGGCTTGATGTCGCGGTGGGCGAGGCCGGTCTCCCACAGCCGGCGGACGATGGCCAGCCCCTGGTCGATGACGTCGTCGTCGACGGGGACGTCGGGGTCGCCGATCTCGCGCGCGCCTTGGAGGAACTCGGCGACGAGCAGGTACTCCCGCTCCGGGGTGATCTCGACGATGCCCAGCGGGTGCGGCACCGGCAGCCCGGCGTCGGAGAGCAGGTGCAGCACGTAGTCCTCGTACTGCACCAGCCGGCGCACGCTGTGGTACGGCTTCTCGTCCTCGAGCCGGCCGTAGAGCAGCGTGCGGCCGAGCTTGAACCAGCGGTCGGACCGCAGGTGCGTGACGGCGTAGAGCTTGCCGAAGACGCAGCTCTCGTCCTCCTCCGCGGCGTCGTCGGCCTTGACGGTGATCTTCAGCGGGGTGGAGCCGCCCGAGCCGGCCAGGCCGAAGGGCTTCACCGACGTGGCCAGCAGGCCCAGCTGGTCCTGCAGCGCCCGCACGATCGCCTCACCGCGCGCGCCGGTGACGTCGAGGTGGGCCGGGCTGCCGCGCCGGTAGACGACCGGGTAGACCTCGTTGGGCGTCAGCAGGCGGAAGGCGGCCACCGGGGCGGCGACGCCGAGGACGACGCCGGCGAGGACGTCGGTGGGGTGGTCCTGGGCCAGGTAGAGCCGCGAGGCGGCCGTGACCAGCAGCAGGCCCCACACCACCCACTTGCCGACGTCGCGGGGGCGGCCCGCGGGGACCAGCGAGTACAGGCTGCTGACCAGGAAGGTCGCCAGGACCGTCATCGGCACCGAGGGCATCGAGAAGCCCGACCAGTAGCCGAGCACCTCCACCTCGTAGGGCCGGGGCCGCTGCAGCGTGGCGGCCACCGTGGCCGCCGTGTTGACGACCAGCAGCCCGACGCCGAGCCAGACGAACAGGTGCCGCCACCGGCGGAAGACGAGCAGGACGAGCAGGTTGGCCAGCCACAGAAGGTGGATGGCCCGGCCGGTGGCGAGGACCCCGGCCACCTCGGCCACCCGGGTCAGCCCGGGGGAGCGGATGGTGGCGATCGCCTGCAGGATGCGCGTGTCGACCAGGTCGAAGGCGGCCACGCTGCCGGTGACGAACACGACGACCCAGGTCGCCAGCACCAGGCCGCTGAGCGCCAGCCACCACTTTCCGGACGCGTTGAGGTGCCGCGGCAGCGGGGGCGCCTCGCCGGAGGGGCGGCGGCGCCGGTGCACGCGCTGCACCTGCGGCGGCTCGGGACGCCGCAGCTGCCCGCCCGCCGGTGGCTGTGCGGCGGGCCCGGGCGCCGTCGCCGCCGGTGCCTGCGTCGCAGGGACCCGTGCCGTCGCCGCCATGCCGCACGATGCTGCACCTCATGCGTGTCCGGGACCATCGACCTTGGTCCCGTCCGCGACTAGCGTGGCCGTCCCCGCGTCGGTCCGCCGCGGGGCGCCGCCTCCTGCCCGGAGGGCCCGCGATGCGCCGTCGCCCGTTCCCGCCGTCCACCGTCGCCGCGGTGGTGGCCGTCGTCGTCGCGGTGCTGTGCGGCTGCGGCGGCACCCCCGCCGATGCCGGCCCGACCGGGGACCCGGGGGTGCGGATCGCCTCCTACGACTTCCCCGAGAACCAGACGCTCGCCGAGGTGTACGCCGAGGCGCTGCGCCGGGCGGGCGTGGAGGTGACCGTGCAGCACGGGATCGGCCCGCGCGAGGTCGTCTTCCCGGCGCTGGAGCAGGGGGTGGTCGACCTCGTCGTCGACTACCTCGGCACCGCCTCGGACTTCGCCGAGTCCGGCTCCGGCTCGGTGCACGACGACCCGGCGCCGCTGCGCGAGGGCCTCGCACAGGAGCTCGCCCCGCGCGGGCTGACCGTGCTCGCCGCCGCGCGGGCCGAGGACCAGAACGGGTTCGTCGTCCTCACCCGCCTGGCCGAGCAGCACGGGACGACCACGCTGTCCCAGCTGGCCCCGCTGACCCGCGAGCTGGTCTTCGGCGGGCCGCCGGAGTGCACCGAGCGGCGGTTCTGCCTGCCGGGGCTGCGGGAGGTCTACGGCATCGAGTTCGCCGAGGTCCGCAGCATGCCGTCGCGCTCGGCCACGGTGGAGGCCCTGCTCAGCGGGCAGATCGACGTCGGCATGCTCGAGACCACCGACGCGCGGCTGACCGACGCCTCGCTGCTGCTGCTCCGTGACGACCGGTCGCTGCAGCCGCGGGAGAACGTGGTGCCGATCGTGCGCACCGCGGTGGTCGACGGGCGGCTGCGCGCGGCGCTCGACGCGGTGAGCGCGCAGCTGACCACGCTGGACCTGGTCGGGCTCAACCGCGCCGTCGCCGTCGACGGCGTCTCGCCGCGGGAGGCCGCGCAGCGCTGGTGGGTCGGCCGATGAGGGACCTCCCTGCCCCCCACCTGGAAGAACCCCGTCCCCCTCTCCCCTCGCACGCTCGGGGCGAGCCTCCGGACGGGGCCACCAGCAGCTAGGCGATGGCGCTGGTGCCGGTGATGGCGCGGCCGACGATGAGGCTGTTGACCTCGCGGGTGCCCTCGTAGGAGTAGATCGCCTCGGCGTCGGCGACGAACCGGCCGACGTGGTTCTCCAGCAGGATCCCGTTGCCGCCCATGAGCTCCCGGGCCCAGCCGACGGTCTCGCGCATCCGCATCGTCGAGTAGCCCTTGGCCATCGAGGCGTGCTCGTCCCTCAGCATGCCGCAGTCCTGCAGCTGCGAGGCCCGGGCGCACAGCGCCGCCGAGGCGGTGATGTTGCCGAGCATCCGGAACAGCAGGTCCTGCACCAGCTGGAAGGAGGTGATCGACCGGCCGAACTGGTCGCGCTCCATCGCGTAGCGCAGCGCGTGCTCGTAGGCGCCGCGCGAGCAGCCCACCGCCGACCACGCCACGCTCACCCGGGTGGCCCGCAGCACGTTGGCGGTGTCGCGGAAGCTGTTGGCGTTCTGCAGCCGGTTCTCCTCCGGCACCCGAACGCCGTCGAGGGTGATCAGTGCGTTCTGCACCGCGCGCAGCGCGATCTTGTCCTCGAGGTCGACGGCGCTGAACCCCGGCGTCGGCGTCTCGACGACGAAGCCGAGCACTCGGTCGGTCTCGACGTCGCGCGCCCAGATGACCACCAGGTCGGCGAAGCTGCCGTTGCCGATCCACTTCTTCTGCCCGTCGAGCACCCACTCGTCGCCGTCGCGGCGGGCCGTCGTCTGGATGCCGCGGGCCACGTCGGACCCGTGGTCGGGCTCGGTGAGGCCGAAGGCGCCGATCAGCTCCATCCGGGCCATCGCCGGCAGCCAGCGCTCCTTCTGCTCGTCGGAGGCGCACAGGTGCAGCGTGCCCATGGCCAGGCCGCCGTGGACGCCCATGAAGGTGGCCACCGACGGGTCACCGCGCCCCAGTTCCATCGACACCATGCCGTCGAAGAGCGAGGAGCGGCCGGGGCAGCCGTAGCCGGAGTACTGCGCGCCGGCGATGCCCAGCTCGGCGATCGCGGGGATCAGCTGCCGGGGGAACTGGGCGCGGGTCCAGTACTCGTTGATGATCGGCTCGACCTGCTCGTCCATGAACGCCCGGACGCGGTGCAGCGTCGCGCGGTCCTGCTCGTCGAGCAGGGCCTCGAGGTCGTAGAAGTCCGACGTGACGGTGGGCCGGTCGGCCATGGCACTGCCCTCCTCGCAGCGGGGACCGCGGTGTCCCGCGCGCTCGCCCTACCCCTCGCCGGGCCGGGCAACCGGTGTGCGCGGCGCCGCGTGGGGGCAGGTCCGGACGGCTCCGTCCGCACGACGCCCCGAGGAGGGTCCCCGTGCCCCGATCCATCGCCGACCAGACCGACGAGGAGCTGGGCGGCCCCGGCAGCGTGCTGGTGCGCCAGCGTGCCGACCACGTCGAGCTCGACCGGCTGCTGCACGACCTGCAGGGCACCGCCGGCCCGGCGCAGGAGGAGGTGCTCACCCGGATCGACCGGCTGGTGTTCAGCCACGCCTTCGCCGAGGAGACCGTCCTCTGGCCGGTGGTGCGCCGGGTGCTGCCCGACGGTGAGCAGCTCACCCTGCGCATCGAGGAGGAGCACCAGGAGGTCAACGAGCTCGTCGCCGCGCTCGAGGCCGGCGGGCCCGACGACCCGGCGCGCCCGGCCCGCCTCACCCGGCTGGCGGACGTGCTGCGCGAGGACGTCCGCGACGAGGAGGACGTGCTCCTCCCGCGCCTGCAGGAGCGCCTGGACGCCGCCGAGCTGCGCCGTCTCGGGCGGCGGTGGGCGCTGGTCCGGCGCATGTCGCCGACCCGGCCGCACCCGACGGTGTCCCGCCGTCCGCCGGGAAACGCGCTGTCGGGCCTGCCGCTGTCGCTGCTCGACCGCGGTCGCGACGTCGTCGACGCCGTCGTCCGGCGGGTGCCGGTGGTGGCCCCGGCCGGCCGGGTGGTCAGCCGGGGGCTGGCCGTGGCCGCCGCCCTGGTCGAGCGCACCCCGCCGGCCCGCAGCGGCGACCGGCCGCCCACCTCCCGCTGAGCACACGACGGAGGCCCCCTCCCCGGCCGGGGAGGGGGCCTCCGTCGTGTGCGGGGCCGCCCCCTAGTTGGTGTTGCGGGGCTTGGGCTCGGCGCGGGCGTCGAGCTGGATCTCCTTCTCCGCGCCCGGCACGCCCTCCTTGAGCTCCTTGGTCCGCTCCATCTCGGCGTCGAACTCGATGCCGAACAGCAGGGCCAGGTTGATCAGCCAGAACCAGATCAGGAAGACGACGACGCCGGCCAGCGCGCCGTAGGTCTTGTTGTAGCTGCCGAAGTTGGCCGCGTAGAAGGCGAAGGCGGCGGAGGCGAGGACCGCGACGAGGATCGCGACGCCGGCACCCGGGCTCACCCACTTGAAGCCGCGCAGCTTGACGTTCGGCGTCGAGTAGTACAGGACGGCGATCATCAGCGCCAGGATCACCAGGATCACCGGCCACTTGGCGACGTTCCACACGGTGAGGGCCGTGTCACCGATCCCGACGGCCGAGGCGATGGCCTCCACGACCCCGCCGCTGAGCACCAGCATGGCCACGATCACGGCGGCGAACAGGATGCCGATCAGGGTGACCAGCAGCTGCAGCGGCTTGAGCTTCCAGAACTTGCGGCCCTCGGGCGTCTCGTAGACGACGTTGGACGCGCGGGTGAAGGCGCCGACGTAGCCCGATGCCGACCAGACGGCGCCGGCGAGGCCGAGGACCAGGCCGAACCCGGCGGCGCTCTGGCTGCCCGCGACCTGCTCGATGACCGGGCCCAGCTGATCCGCGGCGCTGGCGGGGACGACGGTGGTCAGCGCGTCGGTGAGCTGCTGCGGGGTGGTGAGCAGCCCGACGATCGAGGTCAGCGCGATCAGCGCCGGGAACAGCGCGAGGACGCCGTAGTAGGTCAGCGACGCCGCCCAGTCGGTGAGGTTGTCCTCGCTGAACTCCGTCGCCGTGCGCTTGACCGTGCCGAAGAAGGTGGCCTTCCGGTCGGTCCCGCGCGGGGCGTTGTCGAAGCGCGTCGAGTTGATCTTGTCGTCGTGCGGCGCGGGGTCACCGGCGGAGTTGCCCGAGAAGCGCGTCGGCTTCGACGCCTCGGTGTTCGCGGCGCGGGAGCCGTGGGGGCGGGCCATCGTGGTCCTCCGGGGCAGGGAGCGGGTGGTTCGGGGTGATCGATTCCCCGGACGGTGCCGTTCCATGCACCGCGTGATCACGCCCGGCGCGTCGCGTGACCGCTCAGCGCAGCCCGGACACCGGCGACCACTCACCGGCGCAGGCCGTGGCCCGGCCGACGTCGGCGGTCCCGTCGGCGTCGTCCCGGTCCTCGCGCCGGGTGCGGGTCATCCCGGCCAGGCTGACCAGCGCCACCACCAGGGCGGCTCCCGCGCCCAGGAGGGACACCACGGTGAACGACGACGCCCGCGGGAAGCCGGTGGCCGGGTCGACCGCGGCGCCGAGCAGCGCGACGGTGACCGTGCTGCCGATCGCCTGGCCCACCGAGCGGGCGATGGAGTTCACCGCGTTGGCCACCCCGGTCTCACTCGGCCGCACCGCCGAGACCACCAGTGTCGGCAGCGCGGCGTAGGCCACCGTCACCCACGCCTGCGTGAGCAGGCCGGCGACGACGACCGCGGCCGGCTCGCCCCGCGCGACGGCGAGCACGAGGAAGCCGGCGACGCCGGCGAGGGACCCGCTGAGCAGGGTGAGCAGCGGCCCGACCCGGTCGACGACCCGGCCGGCGACCGGGGCGAGCGCGATGCCCAGCACACCGCCGGGCAGCAGGAAGACGACGGCCGCCTCGAGCACCGGCGCGCCGAACCCGTACCCGGCGGCCTCGGGCGGCGTCTGCACGTACTGCATGACGACGAGGAAGGAGACGAACAGGCCCACGCCCGTCGCCAGCCCGGCGAGGTTGGGCACCAGCATCCGCGGGTCGGCCAGCAGGGCCGGGCGCACCAGCGGGGCGGCGCGGTGGCGCTGGAACAGCACCCACCCGGTGAGGACGACCACGGCGCCGGCCGCGCACCCGAGCGTGGCCGGCGAGGTCCAGCCCCAGGCGTTGCCCTGCGAGACCGGGAGCAGCAGGAGCACCAGCCCGATCCCGAGCAGTCCGGCGCCGGCCCAGTCCACGCCGCCGGTCGCCGTCGCCGGGCGGCGGGGCAGCAGGGCGGCGGCGAGGGCGAGGGAGACGAGGGTGACGCCGAGGCCGACCCAGAACGGGCGGTGGTAGTCCCCGCCGTCACCGGTCAGCAGCCCGGCGGCCACCAGGCCGACGACCCCGCCGACGCCGAGGGTGCTGCTGACGATCGACATCGCCACGCTCAGCCGCTCGGGCGGGAGCTCGCGGCGCAGCAGGCTGATCGACAGCGGGAACAGGCCGTAGGAGGAGCCCTGCAGCACCCGGGCGACCAGCAGCAGCGGCAGCGAGCGGGTGACGATCGCCAGCAGGGTGCCGACGGCGACGGCGGTGAGGATGCCCAGGACGACCGGGCGCTCGCCGTGCACGTCGCCGAGCCGGCCGAGGACCGGGGTGAGCACGGCGGCGGCCAGCAGGTTCGCGGTGAGCACCCAGCCCGCCGCGGCGGGGGAGACGCCGAGCTGCTCGCCGATCGGGCCGAGGACGGGGACGACCAGGCTCTGCAGCAGCGACAGCGTCGTCACCCCGAGTGACAGGGTGAGGACCAGGAGCGCCGGACGCGTCGGGCGGGGAGGCGAGGCGGTGCCGGGCGGCGCGGCCTCGGCTCCGGCGGACACCCCCCGATGACACCATGCGGTCACCGCCCGCACCGTGCCGGGCCGTCGGGCTGCCCGGACGTGCAGTCGGTCACCGACGGTCAGGTGAACAGTGCGTGCCGACGATTGAGACGGCGATCGGCTGGGGACACAGTCCTCGACGAACGAGTCGCGGGAGTCCGCTCCCGGTGGCACGAGACGAGACGAGCAAGGGGACGTTCGAGATGGTTCTGTGGCCGGCAGTCGCCGTCGTCGGGTTCCTGGTCCTGACCGGACTGGTGATCGCGATGGGCGCCTCGACGACGGCACGCTACGAGCGCGAGCAGCGGGCTGCGGCCTCGGCCGGCGCCCGCCGGGAGAGCGCCGTGACCGGCGCCTCCGTCGAGCCGGTGGGGGTGGCCCAGGCGGCCTGACGCCCGCGAGACGCGACCGCGCCCCGCCGCTCCTGCCGAGGAGCAGCGGGGCGCGGTCGCGTCCGGGTGGTCAGAGGTGGGCGTCGGGGGTGTCGAGCACCGTGCGGTCCAGCGACTCCAGCAGGTCCAGCCAGGTGTGCACCTTCGGCAGCTCCCAGCGCTGGAAGTACCGGGCCGCGGCGCGCTTGCCCTCGTGGAAGTCGCTGGTCTCCTCCCGGGTGGCCAGCGCCTGCTCCAGCCACAGCCAGCCGACGACGGTGTGGCCGGCCGCGTCGAGGTAGGCGCTGGCGTTGGCCAGGGCCAGCGCCGCGTCGCCGGTGCCCCACAGGGTGCCGGTGACCGAGACCAGCCGGGTGAGCGCGGTGTCGACGTCGGCGGCGAGGTCGGCGAACGGCGTCCCGGCCGCCCGCGCCGTCGTCGCCCGGATCGTCTCGGCCAGCAGCGCGAGCCCGGCGCCGCCCTGCACGGTCACCTTGCGGCCGAGCAGGTCGAGGGCCTGGATGCCGTTGGTGCCCTCGTGGATCGGGTTGAGCCGGTTGTCCCGGTAGAACTGCTCGACCGGGTAGTCGCGGGTGTAGCCGTAGCCGCCGTGCACCTGGATGGCCAGGTCGTCGGCGACCGGGCCCCACTGCGAGGGCCACGCCTTGGCGATCGGGGTCAGCGTGTCCAGCAGCAGGTGGGCGCGGTCGCGCTCCTCCTGGCTCTCGGCGGTCCGCTCCTCGTCGACCAGCCGCGCGCAGTACAGGCCCAGCGCCAGCCCGCCCTGCGCGTAGCTCTTGGCGGCCAGCAGCATGCGGCGCACGTCGGGGTGGTCGACCAGCCGCACCATCGGCGACGACGGGTCGCGGCCGGTGGCGGGGCGGCCCTGGGTGCGGGTGCGGGCGTAGTCCAGCGCGTGCAGGTAGCCGGTGTAGCCGAGGACGGTCGCGCCCATCCCGACGCCGATCCGGGCCTCGTTCATCATGTGGAACATGTAGGACAGGCCCTTGTGGGGCTCCCCCACGAGGTACCCGACGGCGCCGGCCCGGCCGCCCGGGGTGTGCACGCCCTCGCCGAAGTTGAGCAGCGTGTTCGTCGTCCCGCGGTAGCCCATCTTGTGGTTGAGCCCGGCCAGGACGACGTCGTTGCGCTCGCCGATCGACCCGTCGTCGGCGACCAGGAACTTCGGGACCACGAACAGCGAGATGCCCTTCACCCCGGGCGGGCCGCCGGGGATCTTGGCCAGCACCAGGTGGACGATGTTCTCGGTCAGCTCGTGGTCTCCGGCCGAGATCCACATCTTGTTGCCGACGAGCCGGTACGTGCCGTCGTCCTGCGGCTCGGCGCGGGTGGTGATGTCGGCGAGCGAGGACCCGGCCTGCGGCTCCGACAGCGCCATAGTGCCGAACCAGCGGCCCTCGAGCATCGGCCGGACCCAGGTGTCCTTCTGCTCCTGCGAGCCGTGCGCGAGCAGCAGGCGGGCGTTGCCCATGGTCAGGAACGGGTAGCTCGACGTGCCGACGTTGGCCGCCTTGAACCAGGCGAAGGCCGCCTGTCCGACGGTCTGCGGCAGCTGCATGCCGCCGTACTCCTCGTCGAAGGTGCCGGCCATGATCCCCGACTCGACGAACACCGCCAGCGCCCGCGCGACCTCGGGGATCATCTCGACCCGCCCGTCGACGAACCGCGGCTCGTTCTCGTCGGCCGTCCGGTTGTGCGGCGCGAAGTGCTCGGTGGCGATCTGCTCGGCGAGCTCCATGACCGCGTCGAAGGTCTCGCGCGAGTGCTCGGCGAACCGCGGCCGCTTGGTCAGCGTCTCGACCTCCAGCCACTCGTGCAGGAGGAACTCCAGGTCGCGGCGGGACAGGATCAGCGAGGACACGGGAGCCTCCACGGGCGAGGACGGCGAGAGCCGGGCGCGCTGCCCGACCGGCCCACGATAGGCCGGGTCCCGCCCCGGGTAGCAGCACGCCTCGGACCTCGGGACGGCGGGCGGCGGCCCGGTCGATCACCGGCTCGTCGGCGCCAGCGTGTCGGTGATCACCGTCCGACGGCGTGCACTTCCGCGCAAGGGCACGATCCCGGGCACCGGACGTGCGAGCCGACGCCCGACGCCCGGAACGACGACGAGGCCCCTCCCGGTGCGGGGAGGGGCCTCGTCGTCGTGCGGGGTGTCAGCCGCGGTGCCGGCCGGCCGGCTCCGCGTCGCCGGGGCGCCCGGCCGGGGGAGCCGTCGACGTCGGCGCGGCCTCGCCCGCGGCCTGCACGGCCTGCGCGCCGGGGCCGGCGTCCGGGCCGGCGGTCTGCTGCGCGGCCTGCTGCGCGGCCTGCTGCGCCTGGATCCCCGACTGGGTGCGCAGCTCGAGCTGCGGGAGGAACCACAGGACGACGAAGCCGACCGCCACGACCGCGGCGGCGACCATGAACACCAGGTCGAGGGTGTTGGAGAAGCCGACGCGGAACGGCGTGACCAGCGCCGGGAAGGCGTCGATCGCGCTCGTGTCGGACAGCACCTGGTCGGCGCCGGCCTGCTGCAGCGCGGCCGCCTGCTGCGCCGCCTCGGGGCTGGTCTGGGCCGCCTGCCGGATCTGGTCGGGGATCTCCGTCCCGAGCCGGGTGAACAGGATCGACAGGAACGCCGCCGTCCCGATCGTGCCGCCCATCTGCCGGAAGAACGTCACCGACGAGGTGGCGACGCCGATCTCCCGCGGCGACACCGCGTTCTGCACCGCGAGGATGACCGGCTGCATGTTGAAGCCGAGGCCCACGCCGAGCAGCAGCATGAAGGGCGCCAGCGTCCAGATCGAGGTGTCGGCCCCGACCACGAGGGACAGCGCGACGAGCGCGACGACCATGAGGACGACGCCGACGAGCGGGAAGACCTTGTACCTGCCGGTCCGCGCGATCGTCTGACCGGAGGTCATGGCGCCGGTCATGATGCCCAGCACGAGCGGCAGCATCTGCAGGCCCGCGACCGTCGGGCTCGAGCCGTGGACGACCTGCAGGTACTGCGGGAGCAGCAGGATGCCGCCGAACATGCCGGCACCGAGCACGATGCTCGACGCGCTGCTCACCGAGAACGTGCGGTTGGCGAACATCCGCAGCGGCAGGATCGCGTCGTCGCGGTAGGCCCGCTCGGCCAGGACGAACGCGGCCAGGCCGACCGCGCCGATGGCGTAGCAGCTCAGCGCCCGGCCCGAGGTCCACCCCCACAGGCGGCCCTGCTCGGCCACGATGAGCAGCGGCACGAGGAACGTGACCAGCGCCAGCGCGCCCGGCCAGTCGATGCGGTGGTCGCGCCGCTGGTGCGGCAGGTGCAGGACCCGCACGACCACGGCGAAGGCCGCGACGGCGAGCGGCACGTTGACCCAGAAGATCCACCGCCACCCGGTGAGGCCGAGGATCGACCCCTGCCCGGCGAGGAACCCGCCGATGACCGGGCCGAGCACGCTCGAGGTGCCCCACACCGCCATGAAGTAGCCCTGGTACTTCGAGCGCTCCCGGGGCGGGACGACGTCGGCGATGATGGCCAGCGCCAGCGACATCAGGCCGCCGGCGCCGATGCCCTGGACGGCGCGGTAGGCGGCCAGCTGGTACATCGAGTCGGCGATGCCGCAGAGGGCCGAGCCAATCGCGAACACGGCGATCGCGAACAGGTAGAAGGGCCGCCGGCCGTAGATGTCGGAGAGCTTGCCGTAGAGCGGCGTGGCGATCGTCGAGGTGATGAGGAACGCCGTCGTCGCCCAGGCCTGCAGGTCGTAGCCCTGCAGGTCGTCGGCGATGGTGCGGATGGCCGTCGAGACCACGGTCTGGTCGAGCGCGGCCAGGAACATGCCGAGCATGAGGCCGGACAGGATCGTGAGGATCTGCCGGTGGGTGAAGGCGCCGGAGGCGTCCGGTGCGGCCGCGGCGCGGGCGCCGCCGGGCCCGCCGGCCCGGCGGGCGGTGGTCTGGCTCATGACTGCTCTCTCGGGACGGGAGGTGCGGAGGGGGAGCGGGGATCGGACGGCAACGCTGCCGTGAGGTCGTCGAGCAGGCGCCCGAACAGCCCGGTGAGGGTGGCGAGGTCGGTGTCGGACCAGTCGGCGAGCATCGTGCCGAGCTGGGCGGCGCGCTCCTCGGCCAGCCGCTCCACGGCCGCGTGCCCGGCGTCGGTGACGACGAGCAGGGAGGCGCGGCCGTCGTTCTCGTCGGCCACCCGCTGCACCAGCCCCTGCTCGACGAGCGAGGCGACGTGCCGGCTGACCGTGGAGGGGTCGGCGTGCACGACCTCGGCCAGGGCGCTCTGGCGCAGCGGCCCGAGGCGGGTGAGCGGGAAGAGCAGCACCAGCGCCGCGCGCTCGCGCCCGTCGATCGCGGACGGGAGCGACTTGAAGGCGTGGACCAGCCGGATGAGGCGGGGGAACTGCTCGGCGAGCCGGCGGACCTCGGCCGCCCGACGAGGGGCGGTGGTCCCGACGGCGGCCGGCGGGGAAGCGGGCACGGGGAGCTCCGGGCAGGAGGAGGGCTGTACGTGCACCGTACAAGCCGTTGCGCCGTGCATGCAACCAGTTGCACGGTGCACGCGGTCAGGTCGGACGGCGTGGAGAGCCGGGTACCCGGTGGCGCGGACGGCGGAACAGGGACGCGCCCGCCGCCGTTGTCCTCCCTGGCCCCGGACGCCGCACGGCGCGGGCCTTCCCGATGCCATCCTGGCGGCGGAGCGGTCCCGCTCCCCGCCCCCTGGAAGGAAGCCGAGCACCGCCGTGACCGCGACCCTCCCGGACCTCCGGTCCCGGCTGGCCGCGCTGACCCTCGAGGACGAGCACCGGCTGGGCCGCCGTCTCGAGGGGCTGCGCCGCACCCGCGACGAGGCCGCGCGCGCCCGGGCGCTGGAGCGGATCGCCGCCGACGTCGCGGCCGCCGAGGGTCGCGTCGCCCGCAGGCGGGCCGCCGTCCCCGCGGTCACCTACCCCGAGGCGCTGCCGGTCAGCGCGCGCCGCGACGACATCGCCGCCGCGCTGCGCGAGCACCAGGTGGTCGTCGTCGCCGGGGAGACCGGCTCGGGCAAGACCACCCAGCTGCCCAAGATCGCCCTGGAGCTCGGCCGCGGCGTCCGCGGCCGGATCGGGCACACCCAGCCCCGGCGGATCGCCGCCCGCACGGTGGCCGAGCGCATCGCGGAGGAGCTCGACACCCCTCTGGGCGGGGCAGTGGGCTGGAAGGTCCGCTTCACCGACCAGGTCGGCGACGGCACGCTGGTCAAGCTCATGACCGACGGCGTGCTGCTGGCCGAGATCGCGCACGACCGGCTGCTGCGCCAGTACGACACGATCATCGTCGACGAGGCGCACGAGCGGAGCCTCACCATCGACTTCCTGCTGGGCTACCTCGCCCAGCTGCTGCCGCAGCGGCCCGACCTCAAGGTCGTCATCACCTCGGCCACGATCGACGTCGACCGGATCGCCAAGCACTTCGGTGTCGACGGCGCCGAGGTCCCCGTCGTCGAGGTCAGCGGCCGCACCTACCCGGTCGAGATCCGCTACCGGCCGGTGGTCGACCCCGACGACCCGGACGCCGACCCCGACCGCGACCAGGTCACCGCGATCGGGGACGCGGTCGAGGAGCTGGCGGCGGAGGGCCCCGGCGACGTGCTGGTCTTCCTGGCCGGCGAGCGGGAGATCCGCGACGCCGCCGACGGCCTCACCGAGCGCTTCCCCGGCGTCGAGGTGCTGCCGCTCTACTCCCGGCTGTCGACCGCCGACCAGCACCGCGTCTTCCAGCCGCACACCGGGCGGCGCATCGTGCTGGCCACCAACGTCGCCGAGACGTCGCTGACCGTGCCGGGCATCCGCTACGTCGTCGACCCCGGCACCGCCCGCATCTCCCGCTACAGCGCGCGGACCAAGGTGCAGCGGCTGCCGATCGAGCCGATCAGCCAGGCCTCGGCGCGGCAGCGCTCGGGCCGCTGCGGCCGCGTGGCCGAGGGCGTCGCGATCCGGCTCTACACCGAGGACGACTTCGACGCCCGCCCGGAGTACACCGACCCGGAGATCCTGCGGACCAGCCTGGCCGCGGTGCTGCTGCAGATGGCGGCGCTCGACCTCGGCGCGGTCGAGGACTTCCCGTTCGTCGACCCGCCCGACCGCCGCGCCGTCGCCGACGGCCGTGCCCTGCTCGACGAGCTCGGGGCGCTGCAGGACGGGCGGCTCACCGACACCGGACGGGCGCTCGCGCAGCTCCCGCTCGACCCGCGGCTGGGCCGCATGGTGGTCGAGGCCGACCGCCGCGGCGTGCTGGAGGAGGTGCTGGTCATCGCCGCGGGCCTGACCATCCAGGACCCGCGCGAGCGCCCCGCCGAGCACCAGCAGGCCGCCGACCAGGCGCACGCCCGGTTCGCCGACGAGCACTCCGACTTCCTCACGCTGCTCAACCTCTGGCGGTACCTGACCGAGCAGCAGGACGCGCTCTCGGGCAGTGCCTTCCGCCGCACCGTCAAGCGCGAGTTCCTCCACTACCTGCGCATCCGCGAGTGGCAGGACCTGCACGGCCAGCTGCGCGGCACCGCCCGGCGGCTGGGCATGACCGTCGGCGACCTCGCCGCCGAGCCCGACGAGCGCGGCATCTCCGTCTCGCTGCTCGCCGGTCTGCTGTCCCAGGTCGGCCTGCAGCTCGAGGGACCGTCGGGGCGGCGGGGTGGGCAGGAAGCACAGCGACGGGACGGCGACCGGCGCCGGGGCGGGCGGGAGTACCTCGGCGCCCGCGGGGCCCGCTTCGTCATCGCGCCCGGCACCCCCCTGGCGAAGAAGCCGCCGCGGTGGGTGGTCGCCGCCGAGCTGGTGGAGACCAGCCGGCTGTTCGCCCGCACCGTGGCCCGCGTCGACCCCGACGACGTCGAGCGGCTGGCCGGGCACCTCGTGACGCGCGAGTACTCCGAGCCGCGGTGGGACGCCAAGCGGGGCTCGGTCGTGGCCAGCGAGCGGGTCACCCTCTACGGCATCCCGCTCGTCGTCGGCCGGCGGGTGCAGTACGGCTCCATCGACCCGGTCGTGTCCCGCGAGCTGTTCATCCGGCACGCGCTGGTGCAGGGCGAGTGGACGACGCACCACCGCTTCTGGGCGGAAAACCAGCGCGCGCTGGAGCGGGTGGCCGAGCTGGAGGAGCGGGCCCGCCGCCGGGACATCCGCGTCGACGACGAGACGCTGTTCGAGCTCTACGACGCGCGGGTCCCGGCCGACGTCGTCTCCACCCGGCACTTCGACCGCTGGTGGAAGCGGGCGCGGCACGAGACGCCGGACCTGCTCACCCTCACGCCGGAGGTGCTCACCAACGCGGCCGCGGCCGGGCAGCTGCGGGTCGAGGACTTCCCCGACGAGGTGCCCCTGACCCAGGGCCTCACCCTGCCCCTGTCCTACGCCTTCGCCCCCGGGACGCCGCAGGACGGCGTGACCGTCGACGTCCCCCTGGCCGTGCTCGACACCGTCACGGAGCAGACGTCGGGGGAGTCGCTGGCCTTCACCGTGCCCGGCCTGCGCGAGGAGCTGGTGACCGCGCTGCTGCGGACGCTGCCCAAGCAGCTGCGCCGCGCGCTGGTGCCCATCCCCGACCGGGTCCGCGAGGTGCTGCCGCGCATCGCGCCGACCGAGCCGCTGCTGCCGGCGCTCGAGCGGGAGCTGCGGCGGTCGGCGGGCGTCGTCGTCCCGCCGGACGCCTGGCAGCCGGCCCAGGTGCCCGACCACCTGCGGGCGACCTTCCGCGTGCTGGACGACGCCGGCCGCGCGCTGGCGACGGGCAAGGAGCTGCCGCGGCTGCGCGCCCAGGTGGCGCCGCAGGCCCGGGCCAGCCTGGCCCGCGCGGCCTCCGACCTGGAGCGCACCGGGCTGACCGCCTGGACGATCGGGGAGCTGCCCCGCACCGTCGAGGTCCGGCGCGGCGGGCACGTGGTCACCGCCTTCCCGGCGCTGGTCGACGAGGGCGCCACCGCCGGCGTCCGGGTGGTGGCCACCGAGGCCGAGGCCACCCGGCTGACCTGGCGGGGCGCACGCCGGCTGCTGGTGCTGGTGGCCGGCTCGCCGACCCGGCAGGTGGTCAAGGGCATGTCGCCGAGCACCCGGCTCTCGCTGCAGTTCAACCCCGACGGCGAGATCCCCGCGCTGGTCGACGACTGCGTCGACGCCGCGGCCGACGAGCTGGTCGCCGCCGCCGGTGGGCCGCCGCGCGACGAGGCCGCCTTCACCGCGCTGGTCGCCACGGCCCGCCAGCAGCTGCTGCCGCTCACGCAGGACGCCGTCCGGCGCGTGGAGGCGGTGCTGACCCAGGCCCGCGAGGTCGCCGTCGCGATCGGCGCCGCGCCGGGACGCCGGGTGCCCGACGCGGCGATCGCCGACCTGCGCCGCCAGATGGGCGGCCTGCTGCACCGCGGCTTCGTGGCCGACGCCGGCCGCCGCCGGCTGCCCGACCTGGTGCGCTACCTGCGGGCGATGGCCCACCGGCTGGAGAAGCTGCCGGCCAACGCCGCGCGCGACGCGCTGTGGATGGACCAGGTCGCCGCGGTCACGGCCGAGTACGAGCAGCTGCGCCGGCAGGTGCCGCCCACCGGGGCTCCCGACGACCCGGTCGCGCGGATCCGCTGGATGCTCGAGGAGCTGCGGGTGGGGCTGTTCGCGCAGCAGATCGGCACGCCGCGCCCGGTGTCCGAGCAGCGGCTCTACAAGGCCATCGACGCCCTGATCGCCTGAGGCCCCGGCGGGTCACTCGCGCAGCAGGGCGGAGATGCGCTGGCGGGTCACGCCGTAGAGGGCGGCGATCCGGTTGATGCTCACCCGCTCGTCCTGCAGCGCGCGGGCCTGCGCCCGGCGCCACGCCGAGCCGGCGCCGGCCAGCCCGGACAGCACCGTGCTGACCCGCTCGACGACGAGCGGGCGGGTCTCGGCCGTGACGATGTCGAGCCACGACCGGCCCGCCCGCCGCTCGGAGAGCAGCAGCTCGGCGCGCGTGCGCGCCTCCTGCAGCTCGGCGGCGCAGCGGTCGATCGCGCGCACGAGGTCCTCGAGGGCCCGCAGGGCGGTGTCCTCCGCGGCCCCGGGATCACCGACCGGCTCGTCCGGTGCCGGCTGCGGTCCTGCCGTCACGGGTCGTCCTCCCCGTCTCCGCCGGCGGTCGGCTCCCGCCGGGTCGGTTGCACGCTATCTTGTTGAACCCCTCGTTGCACGCAGTGCCCGTGGCACGCAACGTCCCCTTCCGGCGCAAGCGGTCGTTGCGACCCGTCCGCCGACCTGTCAGGCTCGGGCCGCTTCAGTCGTGCACAACGCATCAGGGCCCCCGGTGCCCGGCCCAGGGAGACCTCGATGTCGACACTCACCGCGCGGGTGGACCTCCCACCCTCGGCGCGCAGCGTCCCGGTGGCCCGGCACCTCGCCCGCGAGGTGCTGCTCGCCTGGGACGCACCCCAGGACGGCGCGGACGTGGAGCTGCTCGTCACCGAGCTGGTGGCCAACGTCGTCGACCACGTGGGCGGGGAGAGCGTGCTGTCCCTGGAGCTCGAGTACTCCGACGGTTGGCTGCGCATCGCCGTCGCCGACGGCAGCGCCGTGCGCCCGGTCGTCGGCGAGCTGCGCGGCGACCAGCCCCGCGGCCGGGGCATGCAGATCGTCGACGCCATCGCCGACGACTGGGGCGTCGAGGACGTCGACGGCGGCAAGCGGGTGTGGTTCTCCCTGCAGCCCGGGCAGGGCTGAGACCGGCGCCGCGTTTCGCGCGCGGGCGCACCGGGGAGGGCCCGGGGGACCGATGCCGCCCGACGGAGGAGACGCGATGAGCGAGCCCAGCAGCCACACCGAGGCCGCCGGCGAGGGCCTGTCCGACGAGGAGATGGCGCAGACCGTCGCCGACCAGACCGACAGCGCCTCGGGGCACGCCTACCAGGCCGGCAAGGACTGGGACGGCGACGCGAGCCAGGCCCCGGCGCCGCCGGACGCCGACAGCCAGCAGTAGGACGGGGCGGCCCCGGCCCTCCGGCCGGGGTCCCCCACCGCCGCCCGGCGCGCGCCGGGCACCCGACGGCCGGAGCCGGCGGTCGGGACCGACGCTCGGATCGGAACGCCATCAACCCCCACAGCAGCACCTCCTCCGCCGGGGAGCCTCCCCGGTGACCGGGACCCCCGACCCGCGGGCCGGCCGTCCCCGGCACGTCCTGGTGACCGGCGGCAGCGGCAAGCTCGGCCGCGCGGTCGTCGAGCTGCTCGTGCAGCGCGGTCACCGGGTGTCGGTCGTGGACCTCGTGCACCCCGGCCGCTCCGACGTCGCCTGGACCCGGGCCGACCTCACCGACTACGGCCAGGCCGTCGGCGTGCTGACCGGGGTCGACGACCGGTGGCCGGCCCCGGACGCGGTCGTCCACCTGGCGGCGCTCCCCGCCCCGGGCCTGCGGCCCGACGCGACGCTGTTCGCGGCGAACGTGACGACGACGTACAACGTCTTCGCCGCCGCCCGCGTCGCCGGCATCGACACCGTGGTGTGGGCCTCCAGCGAGACGGTGCTGGGACTGCCGTTCGACACCCCGCCGCCCTACCTGCCCCTCGACGAGGGCTGCGGGCCGACCCCCAACTCGTCCTACTCGCTGTCGAAGACGCTGGAGGAGGAGATGGCGCGGCAGTTCGCCCGGTGGCGGCCGGAGCTGTCGATCACCGGGCTGCGCTTCTCCAACGTCATGGACCCCGCCGACTACGCGGAGTTCCCCTCCTTCGACGCCGACCCGGCGCTGCGGCGGTGGAACGCGTGGTCCTACATCGACGCGCGGGACGGCGCCGGTGCGGTGCTGGCCGCGCTGGACCACCCCGGCCGCGGCGCGGAGGTCTTCGTCATCGCCAACGCCGACACCGTCATGAGCCGGCCCAGCGCCGAGCTCGCCGCCGAGCAGTTCCCCGGCGTCCCGGTGCGCGGCCCGGTGGAGGGCACCCAGGCCCTGATGAGCAGCGAGCGCGCCCGGCGGGTGCTCGGCTGGACGCCGGTGCACAGCTGGCGCGACGAGGTGGACGGCTCCCCAGCCGGCACGTGAGGTGCTGGAACGGCCCCCGTGCAGGGCCCCGCCGCGAGCGTGCGAGCGGCGGGGGGCGCGGGGGTCCCTCTAGTGGGGGACGAGCATCCCGGCGCCGACGGTGGCGTTGGTGGCCTCGTCGACCAGGATGAACCGGCCGGTGGCCCGGTTGTGCGTGTAGTCGTCGACGAACAGCGGCTGGGTGGTGCGCAGCCGCACCCGGCCGATGTCGTTGAGGCCGAGCTCGCCGGCCTCCTCCTCGTGCTCGAGGGTGTTGACGTCGAGCCGGTGGACGACCTCCTTGACCACCGCCCGCACGCTGCGGGTGGTGTGCTTGACCGCCAGCCGCTGCCGCGGCTGCAGCGGCGCGTCGGCCATCCAGCAGACCAGTGCGTCGAGGTCCTGGGTCACCTCGGGTGCGCCCTGCGGCGCGCAGAGCAGGTCGCCGCGGGAGACGTCGAGGTCGTCGGCCAGCCGCACGGTGACCGCCATGGGCGGGAAGGCGGCGTCCACCGGGCCGCGGGGGCCGTCGATGGCCGCGACCGTCGTCGTCCGGCCGCCGGGCAGCACCTGCACCTCGTCGCCGGGGCGCAGCACGCCGCTGGCCACCGTGCCGGCGTAGCCGCGGTAGTCGTGGAAGGCGTCCGACTGCGGCCGGATCACGTACTGGACGGGGAAGCGGACGTCGGTGAGGTTGCGGTCGCCGGCCACCTCCACCGACTCCAGGTGCTCCAGCAGCGCCGGGCCGCCGAACCAGGGCGCGGCGTCGGAGCGGGTGACGACGTTGTCCCCGCGCAGCGCCGAGATCGGCACGACGGTCAGGTCGGGGACGTCGAGCCGAGCGGCGAAGGCGCGGAACTCGTCGCGGATCGCCTCGAAGGCCTCCTGCGACCACCCGACCAGGTCCATCTTGTTGACGGCGACCACCAGGTGCGGCACCCGCAGCAGCGCCGCGAGGTAGGCGTGCCGCCGGCTCTGCTCCTGGATGCCCTTGCGGGCGTCGACCAGCACGATCGCCAGGTCCGCCGTCGAGGCGCCGGTGACCGTGTTGCGGGTGTACTGCACGTGCCCGGGGGTGTCGGCGAGGATGAACGTGCGCCGCGGGGTGCTGAAGTAGCGGTAGGCGACGTCGATGGTGATGCCCTGCTCCCGCTCGGCGCGCAGGCCGTCGGTGAGCAGCGCGAGATCGACGTAGTCGCCGCGGCTGGCCCGCTCGATCGCCGCGTACTGGTCCTCGAAGACGGCCTTGCTGTCGTAGAGCAGCCGGCCGATCAGGGTGCTCTTGCCGTCGTCGACCGAGCCGGCGGTGGCGATGCGGAGGATGTCCCGGCGCGCCGTCGCGATCTCGGCCGCCTGCTCGGCGGCGGCGGAGTGGACGTCGACGACGGACTGCTCGGACATGCGCTCCATCTTCCCCAGCGGTCCGCGGTCGGCGGCGCGCGGGGCCGTCGTCGGGGACGCTGGTGGCGGCGGGGTCACCGACCCCCCGGGGAGGAGCGGCGGTGGGCGGGCTCGTGTTCCTCGTGCCGGTGCTGCTGGTCGTGGTGGCCGGGTACTCGGTCGGTTACGTCGTGGCCGAGGCGCTCGGCGTCGGTGCGCCGGAGGCGGTGGGCTGGCCGGCCGGGCTGCTGCTGCTCGCGGTCACCGTCGTCGTCCTGCTGCGCTACCGGCGCCGGCGCCGGCGGCTCAGAAGTAGCCCTCCTTCTTCCGGTCCTCCATCGCCGCGTCGCTGACCCGGTCGTCGCCGCGGGTGGCGCCGCGCTCGGTCATGCGGGTCACGGCGATCTCGGCGATGACCTCCTCGACCGTCGTGGCCTCCGAGCGCACCGCGGCGGTGAGGTTGGCGTCGCCCACGGTCCGGTAGCGGACGGTGGCCCGGGAGACCGGCTCGCCCGCGCGGGGGCGGACGAACTCGTTGACGGCGTAGAGCATCCCCTGCCGCTCGACGACCTCCCGTTCCCGCGCGAGGTACAGCGGCGGGATGGCGATGGACTCGCGCGCGATGTACTGCCAGACGTCGAGCTCGGTCCAGTTCGACAGCGGGAAGACGCGGATCGACTCACCGAGGTGGATCCGGCCGTTGTAGAGGTCCCACAGCTCCGGCCGCTGGTTCTTCGGGTCCCACTGGCCGAACTCGTCGCGGAAGGAGAACACCCGCTCCTTGGCGCGGGCCTTGTCCTCGTCGCGGCGGGCCCCGCCGAACAGCGCGGTGAAGCCGTGCTCCTCGACCGCCTCGAGCAGCACCGGCGTCTGGATCCGGTTGCGCGAGCCGTTGGGCTCCTCGCGCACCAGGCCGCGGGCCATCGCGTCGGGCACCGAGGCGACGACGAGCTCGACGCCCAGCTCGGCCACCCGCCGGTCGCGGAACTCGAGGACCTCGGGGAAGTTCAGGCCGGTGTCGACGTGCATCACCGGGAACGGGATGCGGGCCGGCGCGAACGCCTTGCGGGCCAGCTCGAGCATGACGATCGAGTCCTTGCCGCCGGAGAACAGCAGCACCGGGCGCTCGAGCTCGGCGGCCACCTCGCGGATGACGTGGATGGACTCGGCCTCGAGCGTCTGCAGCTGGGTCAGCCGGTGGTCGGTCGTCAGCGTCACCCCGCCAGTGTCCGCCACGCGGGTCAGCCCACCGCGGCCAGGAGGTCGGCGGCCAGCTCCGGCCGGCAGACCAGCAGGTCGGGCAGCGACGGGTCGGGCTCGTTGTAGCGCAGCGGCGACCCGTCGAGCCGGACGGCGGTCAGCCCCGCGGCCTGCGCGACGGCGACCGGGGCGGCGGAGTCCCACTGGTACATGCCCCCGGCGTGCACGTAGGCGTCGACCTCGCCGCGCACCACCGCCGTCGTCTTCCACCCGGCCGAGCCCAGCGGCACCAGCTCGCCGCCGACCGCCCGCGCCGCGGCCGCGGCCTGCGCCGGCGGGCGCGTCCGGCTGACCGCGATCCGCGGCCGGCGGGGCGCCGCCGCGGGCGGCGGGGGAGCGGGGTCGGTGAGGAGCACCTCGTCGACGGCGGGCAGCGCGACGGCGGCCGCGCTCAGCCGACCCGACGCCCACAGCGCCACGTGGACGGCGAAGTCGGATCGGTCCGTCTCGCCGTACTCGCGCGTGCCGTCGAGCGGGTCGACGATCCAGACGCGCCCGGCCCCGAGGCGGCTGCGGTCGTCGGCGGCCTCCTCGCTGAAGACGACGTCGTCGGGCCGGTGACGCGCCAGCACGGCGGTGATCGCCTCCTGCGCCGCGGCGTCCCCGGCGTCGCCGAGCGCCCGGCCGGTCAGCCCGCCGGCGCGCAGCCCCACCAGCACGCCGGCGGCCGCCCGCGCCGCGGCCGCGGCGACCTCGACGTCCCTCACCGGTCGCCGCCCGGGGCGGGCGCGGTCGCGTCGGTGGGCCGCTGCGGCGGGGCGTGCCGGCCGGAGGCGTCGGTGACCTCGGAGAAGTAGGCGGCGCGCAGCTCCTCGCGGGGCAGCACGAACACCGCCCGCGCCTCCACCAGCGGCAGGTCCGGCTCGGCGGCCAGCGCCATCGAGCCGGTGACGACGGACGTGCGGCCGCCGGACCCGGTGACCCGGCCGCGGCACACGACCGGGGTGCCCAGCGGGACCGGACGGCGGTAGTCGAGCTCGAGCCGCGCGGTCATGCCCCACAGGCCCGCGCGGATGGTGGCCGCACCGAGCACCTGGTCCATGACCAGGCCGCTCATCCCGCCGTGCAGGTAGCCCGGCGGGCCCTCGTGGGTCAGGCCGAAGGAGACCTCGCCGACGACACCGCCGGGCTCCTCGCGCAGCACCAGCGGGGGCGCCAGCGCGCTGCCGACGCCGGTGACCGGGTTGTAGACCCGGCGGAACCGCACCGGGTCGTCCAGCGCCGGCAACTGGGTGGCCGGCCGGGTCGAGGCGGCCAGCCGGGCGCCGGCCGCGCGCGCCGTGGCCGCGACCGCGCGCAGCTCCGCGGCCGGGACGGTGGTGCGCACCGAGGCCTCCACCAGGCCGCGCAGCGCGTCGCCCAGCTCGGTGACGGCCGCCATCAGGTCGAGGTCGTAGGGGGCGCCGTCGTCGTCAGTGGTCACCCGCGGACGGTACGTCCGCGGGCGCGGGGCCCTCGGCGGGGACCCCGGCGGTCCCGAGGTCGGGTCCCGAGCGGGGCAGCCGGACGGTGAAGACCGCGCCCCGGCCGGGGGCGGTGTCCAGCGAGACGTCCCCGCCGTGCGCGGCGACCAGCGCCGCGACGATGGACAGCCCCAGGCCGGTGCCGCCGGCGGCGCGGCTGCGGGAGGCGTCGGCCCGGTAGAAGCGCTCGAACACCCGCGCGGCGTCCTCCGGCGCCATGCCCGGGCCCTCGTCGGCGACCCGCAGCACCACCCGGTCCCCGCCACCGCTGGTGTCCTCGCTGATCGAGACGGTCACCGGCACCGTCTCCGGCGTGTGGGCCAGCGCGTTGGTCACCAGGTTGCCCAGCACCTGGCGCAGCCGCGCCTCGTCGCCGAGCACCACCGGCACCTCGGTCATCGCGTCGTCGACGTGCAGCGCCAGCGGCCGGTCCGGCTGCAGCACCCGGCCGTCGTGGACGGCGTCGCCGGCGAGCTCGGCGAGGTCGACCGGGGTGAGCGACAGCGGCCGCTGCTGGTCCAGGCGGGCGAGCTGCAGCAGGTCCTCGACGAGCAGGCCCATCCGCGCGCCCTCGCTCTCGATCCGCTGCATCAGCCGCGCCACCTCCTCGGGGCTGCCCGCGGCGCCCTGCCGGTAGAGCTCGGCGAAGCCGCGGATCGACGTCAGCGGGGTGCGCAGCTCGTGGCTGGCGTCGGCGACGAAGCGGCGCATCCGCTCCTCGGAGGCGCGCGCCTGCTCCTCCGAGGCCTGCTGGGAGCGGAAGGCGCTCTCGATGCGGGCGAGCATGCCGTTGAGGGCCTGCAGCAGCCGGCCCACCTCGGTGCGGCCGTCCCCGGAGGGGACCCGCTGCGACAGGTCGCCGGCGGCGATGGCCTGCGCGGTCCGCTCCACGGCGGCCAGCGGGCGCAGGCTGCTGCGCACCAGCCAGTAGCCGGCCAGGCCGAGGGCGGCCAGCACCACCAGGCCGACGACGACCTCGATGGTCACCAGCCGGCCGATCACCCGGTCGTCGCGGTCGAGGTCCCCGCCGACGACGACGGTCAGCCCGTTGGGCAGCGTCTCGGCGGTGACCCGCCAGAGGGTGTCCCCGTCGACCGAGCGGACCGAGTACGCCGCCGGGCCGCCCGGGCTGTCGCGCGGCGCGTGGTGGGCCGCGTCGGCGAGCGCCATCACCTGCGCGACGTCGAGGTCGGGCAGGGCGCCGTCGGCGAGCGGGCCGTAGATGACGACCGGCTCCGCGTCGCCGGGAACCCCGCAGGCCACGTAGCTGCCGAAGGTGACCAGCCGCTGCTGCCCACCGAGCAGGCAGGCGACGACGACGTCGTCGGACTCGCGCGCCTGGCGCAGCGCACTCTGCAGCTCCTGGTCCTGCTGGTCGACGAGGTAGCGCTTGAGCAGCGAGGTCGCCGTCAGGCCGGTGGCGACCAGGGCGAGGGTGACCAGCGCCAGGAGCAGCACCACCAGCGTGATGCGCAGCGGGACCCGCGGCAGCCGGAGGCCGCCGCGGGTCCAGGGTGTCGCGCCGGGGGGTCGGCTCACGAACCGCGCGGCAGCCGCAGCGTGTAGCCGACCCCGCGGATGGTGTGCAGCAGCCGGGGCTCGGTCGTGTCGATCTTGCGCCGCAGGTAGGAGATGTAGGACTCGACGACGTTGGCCTCGCCGTTGAAGTCGTAGTTCCACACGTGGTCGAGGATCTGCGCCTTCGACAGCACCCGCCCGGCGTTGGCCATCAGGTAGCGCAGCAGCTTGAACTCGGTGGGCGACAGGCTCACCACCTCGCCGGCCTTGACGACCTCGTGCGACTCCTCGTCGAGCTCGATGTCGGCGAAGGACAGCCGGGGGCTCTCGGCGGCGCGCTGCTGGCCGGTGCTGCGGCGCAGCACCGCCCGGATGCGGGCGAGCACCTCGTCGAGGCTGAAGGGTTTGGTGACGTAGTCGTCACCGCCGAGGGTCAGGCCGGAGACCTTGTCCTCGGCCGCGTCCCGGGCGGTGAGGAACAGCACCGGGGTGTGCCGGCCGCTCTCGCGCAGCCGCCGCACCACCCCGAAGCCGTCGAGCCCCGGCATCATCACGTCGAGGACGAGCAGGTCGGGACGGAACGACGCGGCCAGCGCCAGCGCCTGCTGGCCGTCGGACGCCGTGGCCACCTCGAACCCGGCGTAGCGCAGGCTCGCCGACAGCAGCTCGCGGATGTTGGGCTCGTCGTCGACCACCAGGAGGCGCGCCTCCGGGGCCGAGGATCGAGCGCTGCGCGTCCCCGTCACGACATCTCCCGTCGGACGCCTGGTCACCGTCGTCATGGTGCCCACCGTGCGTGGTGCTGCTGCGGCCGCCCTGGAGGGTACCTGTGAGGTCGCTGGACGTCGTCCGTCCTGCGTCAGCCGGCCGGCGCCATGGCCCGGCCGCGCCGCCAGTAGCCGATCGCGTGGTGCTGCGCCCGGGACAGCCCCCACCGGCCGCGCAGGTCCCCGCGCACCGCCCGGACGGCGGCCGACTCGGCGGCGACCCACGCGAACAGGTCGTCCCCGGCGGGGCGTCCGAGCGCGGCGACGGCGTCGGCCAGCAGCGTGCCCTCCCCCGGCGGGGTGCCGCCGCGGTGCAGCCAGCGCACCTCGACGCCGGCCGGCGCGGCCAGCGGCTGCTCCTCCTCGGCCCCGGCCACCTCGAGCAGTGCGGTGCCGACGGCGTCCGGAGCGGCCGCGGCGAGGATCCGGCTGATCGCCGGCAGCGCCGTCTCGTCCCCGGCCAGCAGCAGCGTGCCGGCCGGCCGGTCGCCGAGCGGGCCGCTGCCGGCCACCCCCAGCACCGCGCCCGGAGCCGCGGCGGCGGCCCAGGCGGCGGCGGGGCCGTCGCCGTGCAGGACGAAGTCGATCTCGACCTCGCCGCGCCGCGGGTCCTGCCGCCGTGCGGTGTAGCTGCGCAGGCTCACCCCGTGGGCGCCGACCGGCCACACGACCCGCCCGTCGCGCGCCACGGCCGGCCAGCGGGGGTCCGGGTCGCCCACGCGTGGCACCAGCAGGTTGACGGTGGGCCCGGCGGCGGCCACGGCCTCGGCGGTGCCCGAGAGGACGACCCGGCGGACCGAGGGCGTGGGGTCGGCGACGGAGACGACGGTGAGGACGTCGGCCGCGCGGGCGTCCCCGGGTGCAGTCACGACGGGAGCGTAGGCACCGGCTGCCGGTGGGGGCCGACCCGGCCGACCCCGGGGGAATGGGGTCGACCGGGCCGGCGATCGAGGACGGAGGGATGTCACCGAGCGTCACCACTGCTCGACGCTCAGCAGCAGGTTCACCCGGACGCCCCCGTCGACGGCAACGCTACGTGATCGGACGCCGGTTGGCACTGCCCGATCGGGTGGCGCTCCTCCGCCGGGGGGTGATCGGGATCCCGGTCCGGATCCGCGGCGGGCGTGCGGGTGCCCATGTGTGCCCCCCGGACGGGAGGGGCACCGGGGAGGGACCCACCCGACGCCGACGGAGGACGGACATGGCCGACGACTTCACGAAGGGTGACCACGTCACCTGGAACAGCCACGGGAGCACGACCGAGGGCACGGTGACGAAGAAGATCACCGAGGAGACCGAGGCCGGCGGCCGGAAGGTGAAGGCCAGCGCCGACGACCCGCAGTACGAGGTGGAGAGCGACAAGAGCGGCAAGACGGCGGTGCACAAGCCGTCGGCCCTGCACGAGAAGTGAGCCGCACCGGAAGAGGAGAGACACCGTGAGCGAGACCGACGACCGCTTCGCCGGGGCGTCATCGCGCAGCAACAAGCACAACCCGCGGCTCGACGAGGAGATCGAGCACGAGATCCAGGGGATGCTCAAGGGCAACCACGCGACGCGCGCGGAGGAGTTCCGCGAGGTCGAGCCGGTGGCCGAGGGTGAGCCGGACATGAACGGCGACCCCGAGGGGACGCTGATCGGCGGGGTCCCGGTGGGCATGACCGAGGACGCCGTGGTCGCCCGCGCCGAGCTGGCGCGGTGGCTCGTGCGCGCCGACTTCCCGAACGACGGGCCGGGCCTGGTCGAGGCGGCGCTCGACCACCGGGCGCCCGACGTGGTGGTGATCGAGCTGCAGCGGCTGCCCGAGGGGGAGAGCTACGAGCGCATCGGCGACGTCGTCCGCGCGCTCGGGTACCCGACCGAGACCTGACCGGCAGGTCCGCCGAGGAGGAGGCTCAGGAGCTCAGCCGCTCCTGGGCCTCCTCGTCGTTCTCCTCGTTCTCCGCGATCTCCTCGGCGCCGCGCCGGCGGAACAGCTTCGAGCCGGGGAAGCCCTTCACCACCTGGCGCAGGTCCTGCATGGTGTCGACCAGGTCGTGCACGTCGGTCCCGACGCTCTCCAGCGAGGACAGGACGGGGATCACCGTCTGGTCCAGCGAGTCGACGAGGGTCGGCAGCCGGTCGACGAGCGCGACCAGCGCCTCGACCTCGTGCGGCTCCACCGTCTCGGCCAGCCGGCGCACCGCCGGCGTCAGCCGGGCCAGCGGCTCCTCGTAACCGGCCAGCAGCGGGTCGATCCGGCCGACCAGGCCCTCGGTCCGCTCGACGGCGTCGCCCGCGCGGTCGGTGGTCGAGCGGGCTGCCTCCACCGCCTCGTCGGCGCGTTGCTGGATCTGCCGCACGGAGGAGATGGCGTCGTCGGCACGCTGCTGGATCTGCCGCACGGTCGTGATGGCGTCGTCGGCTCGCTGCTGGGTGCCGGCCACCGCGGTGATCGCGTCGTCCGCTCGCTGCTGGGTGCCGGCCACCGCGGTGATCGCGTCGTCGGCCCGCTGCTGGATGGTGCCGACGGCGGTGATCGCGTCGTCCGCGCGCTTCTGCGTGCTCTCCACGGCGGTGATGGCCTCGTCGGCGCGGCGCTGGGTGGTGCCGACCGCGGTGATCGCGTCGTCCGCCCGCTGCCGGGTGGCGCCGACGGCATCGATCGCGCCGTCGGCGCGCTGCCGCGTCCCGTCCACGGCGGCGATCTCCGCGTCCGCCCGTCGCCGCGTGGCGTCCACGGCCGCGATCTCGGCGTCGGCCCGCTCCCGGGTGGCGCCCACGGCCGCGATGGCGCGGTCGGCGTGCTCGGCGAGGTCCTCGACGCGGCCGACGGCCCGGTCGACGCGGTCGAGCAGGCCCTCCAGGCGGCCCACCGCCGCGGTCACCCGCGGCAGCAGGGCCAGCGCCTCGCCGACGCCGTCGCGCAGGCTCTCGACGGCGGAGAGGACGTCGGACGGACCGGGGATCGAGGGCAGCCGCACGCGCCGACGCTACGTCCGCGCAGGTCGCGCCGCCCTGCCGCGGCGTGAGGCGCCACCCGCCCGGGTGCGCGCCGGGGGGATCCGGCCCGCGGTCCTCCCGCGCGTCGGCTCCCGCAGGAGTCCGTGGGCCGTATCGTGGAGTGCTGGCGCGAGCACGGGGCGCAATGATCGGCCGCCGTCGCGCGGGCGACGTGACACGGACGACGACGATGGGATGTCGACACCGGTGGGCGACGAGCGGGGGCGGGACGACCGGGCCGGGAGCAGCGGGCCCGACGCGTCCGGACCGATCACGGTCGAGCAGCTCCTCGCGCGGTCCGGCAGCGCCACGGGCCGGCGCGCGGCCCGCCGCACCGGCGAGGTGCCGATCCCACTCGAGCCCGGCCAGTCCCTGCCGCCGCACCGCGGACCGAAGCCGCCGGTGCCCCCGCCCGCCGCGCAATCGGCCTCGCAACCGGTCCCGCAGCCCGACCTCCGCCCCGCCGTGGACGACACCCCGGGCCCCCGCCGCGGCCTGCCGCCGGTCCCCGCCGCCCCCGCCGGGGTCCAGCGGTCCCAGCCGGTGCCGCCCCTGCCTCCGGCCGGCGACGGCGTGCAGCCGTCCCAGCCGGTGCCGCCGCTGCCCGGCGCGGTCCACCGCTCGGGCCCGGTGCCGCCGCTGCCCGGTGCCGTGCACCGCTCGGGACCCGTACCGCCGCTGCCGAGCGGTGTGCACCGCTCGGGCCCGGTGCCGCCGCTGCCCGGTGCCGTGCACCGCTCGGGTCCCGTGCCGCCGCTGCCCGGTGGTGTGCACCGCTCCGCGCCCGTCCCGCCGATCCCGGGCCTGGACGCCCCGGCGGTGTCCGGCGCCGGCAGCACCCGCCGCGGCGCGGCACCCCGGCCGCCGCGCAGCCCGTTCCGTCGCCGGCTGGTCCGCGCGGGCCTGGCGCTGGCCGCGGTCGTCGGCCTCGCGCTGACCTACCACCTAGGCCTCTACGTTTACGTCGACCAGGGCATCGCCCGCGTCGCCGCGCTGACCCCCGACGGGCCCGAGGTGATCGCCCCGCAGCTGCAGGAGGGGTCGACCACCTACCTCGTCGTCGGCACCGGCCTGCCCGGCACCGAGGGGCCGGCGTCGGTGACCACCCTGCTCGTGCACGCCTCGGCCGGCGGGGACAGCGCCGTCCTCGTCAGCGTGCCGCCGACCGCCCTGGTCGACACCCCCGCGTGCCGGACCGGCGACGGCACCGTCCGCGAGCCGGTCACCGAGGCCTTCGCCACCGCGCTGCTCGACGGCGGGCCGGCGTGCCTGGTCCGCGCCGTCCAGCAGGTGTCGGGCCTGCGCGTCGACCACTACCTCGCCGTCGACCTCGGCCGGCTGCCGGCCCTGGTCGACGCCGTCGGCGGGGTGAGCGTGTGCCTGCCCGCCGTCGGCCCGGCCGACGCCGCCTCCGCCGGGCCGCTGCCGGCCGGCTCCTCGCGGCTGACCGGGGACACCGCGACCCGCTACCTGACCCCCGGTGACGCCGGGTCCGACGTCACCGGCGCCGCCGCGGCCGAGCGCACCCAGCTGCTGCTGACGGCGACGCTGCGCGCGGCCGTGAGCGCCGGCACGCTGGCCGACACCGTCGAGCTGACCCGGTTCCTCACCCGGGCCGCCGACGCCCTCACCGTCGACGAGCAGACGACGCTGGGCGACCTGCGCACCCTGGCCACGGCGCTGGGCGGTCTCGACGCCGACGCCGTGCAGCGCGCCGGCCTGCCGGTCGCCCAGGTGGGCCACGTCCCCGCGGGCAGCGAGCAGGCGTACGTCGTGCTCGACGGTCCCGGTGTCCGCTCGCTGTTCGACAGCGTCATCGAGGACAGCCGGGTGCCCGAGGAGCTCGCCGCTCCGGCGATCGCCGCCGCCACCGCCGCGGCCCCCGAGCCCACGCCGGCGCCCGCGCCCGAGCCGCCGGCCGAGACCCCCGGCCCGCAGGGTCCCACCGTCGAGCCGGCCGCGGTGACCGTCGACGTCCTCAACGGCACCGCCACCCGCGGGCTCGCCTCCACCGTCGCCGACCAGTTGCGCCAGCAGGGCTTCACCGTCGGCCAGGTGGGCAACGAGACCGGCACGGTGAACGAGACCGTGGTCCGTCACGGCCCGGCGGCACTGGAGCCGGCGCGCACGGTGGCCGCCGCCGTCCCCGGCGCGGTGCTGCAGCAGAGCGACGCCGTCGGCGACTCCGTGCAGCTGGTCATCGGCCCGGGCTACGACCGCGTCGTCCCCGTCCAGGTGGTCGCCCCGGCGCCCGCCCCGGCCGCGGAGGCCGCGGAGGCCGCGGCGACGACGGCACCGCCCGCCGACCCGGCGACCACCACGGGCCCCGCCTCCTGCAGCTGACGCCCGCGTCCTGTGCACACAGCGCAGTGCGCGGGGCGTCCCGGGCGCGGTGTGTGCACACACGACGGGGCCGCCGCGAGCGCACTCGCGACGGCCCGGGGGCGAGGGGGTCCTTCGCTCAGCCGAAGCGACCGGAGATGTAGTCCTCGGTCGCCTTCTGGTCGGGGTTGCTGAAGATCTTCTCGGTCGGGTTGAACTCGATGAGCCGGCCCGGCTGGCCCACGCCGTTGAGGTTGAAGAAGCCGGTGGACTCGCTCACCCGCGCCGCCTGCTGCATGTTGTGCGTGACGATCACGATCGTGTAGCGGTCCTTGAGCTCGGCCATGAGGTCCTCGATGGCCAGCGTGGAGATCGGGTCCAGCGCGGAGCACGGCTCGTCCATGAGCAGCACGTCGGGCTCGACGGCGATCGCGCGGGCGATGCACAGCCGCTGCTGCTGACCGCCGGACAGGCTCGAGCCGGGCCGGTCGAGGCGGTCCTTGACCTCGTTCCAGAGGTTGGCGCCGCGCAGCGAGCGCTCGACGAGCTCGTCGCTCTCGGGCTTCTTCATCTTCCGGTTGTTGAGCCGGTTGCCCGCGATGACGTTGTCGTAGATCGACATCGTCGGGAACGGGTTGGGCCGCTGGAAGACCATGCCGATCTGGCGGCGCACGTCGACCGGGTCGGCGTCGGGGCTGTAGAGGTCCTGGCCGTCCATGACGACCTTGCCCTCGACACGGGCGCCGGGGATGACCTCGTGCATCCGGTTGAGCGAGCGCAGGAAGGTGGACTTGCCGCAGCCCGAGGGCCCGATCAGTGCGGTGATGCTGCGCGGCTCGATCGAGACGTTGACACCCTCCACGGCGAGGAAGTTGCCGTAGTAGATGTTGAGGTCGGAGACCTCGATGCGCTTGGCCACGTGTTGATCCTCCGGGATCGATCCGGTCAGCGACCGGTCTTGGGGGCGAAGAAGCGGCTGATCAGGCGGGCCACGACGTTGAGGGCCATGACCAGGATGATGAGCAGGAGAGCCGCCGTCCAGGCCCGGTCCAGGAAGGCCTGGGTGGCGGTCCCGGGCTGGGTCAGCTGGTAGTAGGCGAACACCGGCAGCGTCGCCATGCGCCCGTCGAACGGGTTGAGGTTGGTCGAGGTGACCAGACCCACCGTCACCAGCAGCGGCGCGGTCTCGCCCACGACCCGGGCGACGGCCAGCGTGATGCCGGTGCCCAGCCCCGCGACGGCGGTCGGCAGGACCACCTTCACGACCGTCCGCCACTTGGGGACGCCGAGGGCGTAGCTCGCCTCCCGCAGCTCGTTGGGGACGAGCTTGAGGACCTCCTCGCACGAGCGGACGACGACCGGGATCATCAGCACCGACAGGGCGACCGCGCCCATGACGCCCAGCCGGACGTCGTTGCCGAACAGCAGCGTGAACAGGGCGAAGGCGAACAGGCCGGCCACGATCGACGGGATGCCGGTCATGACGTCGACGAAGAACGTGATGGCCCGCGCGAGCCGGCCCCGGCCGTACTCGACGAGGTAGACGGCCGTCAGCAGCCCGATCGGCACCGAGATGACGGCGGTCAGCCCGGTGATGATCAGCGTGCCGAGGATGGCGTGGTAGGCGCCGCCACCCTCGCCGACCACCCGGTACATCGAGTTGGTGAAGAAGGTGGCGTCGAACCGCGCCAGCCCCTTCTCGAGAACGGTGTAGACCAGCGACACCAGCGGGATCATCGCGATGGCGAACGCGGTGGTGACCAGGGCGGTGACCAGCCGGTCGGTGGCCTTGCGGGTGCCCTCGACGGCCCGGGACCCGGCGTAGACGGCCACCGTGCCGAGGACCGCGCCGTAGACGACGGTCAGGGCGACGCTGAAGCCGGTGAGGGCCGACAGGGCGGCGCCGAGCGCGACCCCGGCGGCGTAGAGGCCCAGGGGCGCGGAGCGGGGCAGCCGGCGCCGCGCGCGGATGGGCGCCCCGGGCTCACCGGTGACCCGGACGGGGGACTGGGTCTCGGTGCTCATCAGTTGGCTCCGGAGAAGTCGGCGCGCCGGTTGACGATCCAGCGGGCGAGCATGTTGACCGCGAGCGTGATCACGAACAGCACGAGGCCGCTGGCGACCAGCGTGTTGACGTCGATGCCGGTCGCTTCGGGGAACCGCAGGGCGATGTTCGACGCGATCGTCGACGGGTTGGAGCTGCCGATCAGGTTCAGCGTGGCGCCGGCGCCGCCCGACAGCACGATGGCGACCGCCATCGTCTCGCCGAGGGCGCGGCCCAGGCCGAGCATCGCGCCGGCGATGACACCGGACCGGCCGTAGGGCAGCACGGCCATCTTGATCATCTCCCAGCGGGTCGCGCCGAGGGCGAGGGCGGCCTCGCGGTGCAGCGCCGGCGCCTGGCTGAACACCTCGCGGGCGATGGCCGAGATGATCGGCAGGATCATGACGGCCAGCACCAGGCCCACGGTGAGCATCGTGCGGCCGCTGGCCGAGGCGGGTCCGGCGAAGAACGGCAGCCAGCCCAGGTCGTCGGCGGCCCACCGGTGGAAGGGGACGAGGGCGGGCGCGAGGACCGCGAGCCCCCAGAACCCGTAGACGACGCTCGGGATCGCCGCCAGCAGGTCGATGACGTAACCCATGGTGGCGGCGATCCGCCGCGGCGCGTAGTAGGTGACGTAGAGCGCGATGCCCACCGCCAGCGGTGTGGCGACCAGCAGCGCGAGGACGGCGCCGAGCAGGGTCCCGACGATCAGCGGGGCGACGTAGCCGGTCAGGCCCTCCCCGCCGGGGATCGACTCCGCCGGGGCCGTGAGCGCCGGGATCGCCTCGCTGATGAGGAAGGCGGCCACGCCGGCGAGCACGAGCAGGATGAAGACGCCCGAGCCCTTGGCGCTGCCGGCGAAGACGCGGTCACCCAGCCGGCGGACGGCGCGCTGCGGCGACGGGGATGGGGCGGGGGCCTTCGTGGCGGTCACCGTTGCTCCGGGGTCGATCGGGAGTGCGGGGGAGCCCGTCTCCGGGCGGGGCGGTGGCCCGGGGCGTCACCGACGCCCCGGGCCACCGGGGAGTGCTCCGGTCAGCCGGCGTTGATCGCGTCGACCGCGGTCTGCGCCTGCTCACGCAGTGTGTCGGAGATCGGGGCGTTGCCGGCGTTCTCCGCCGCGGTCTGCTGGCCGTCCTCGCTGATCACGTAGGACATGAAGGCCTGCACGTTGTCGGCGGTCGACTGGTCGTCGTACCGGACGCACCCGATGTGGTAGCTGACCAGGACGATCGGGTACTCGCCGGACCCCTCGGTCTGCCGGTTGACCTCGATGGCGAAGTCGTACTCGCCGCGGCCCTCGACGGCCGGGGAGTTCTCGACCACGGCGGCGGCGGCCTCGGCGGACGGGGCGACGAACTCGCTGCCGACGCCGACGTTGACGACACCGAGCTCGCCGGCGCGGCTGGCGTCGGCGTAGGTGACCGCGCCGGCGGTGCTGGTCACGACCTCGACCACGCCGGAGGTGCCGTTGGCCGCCTCGCCGCCGGGCAGCGGCCACACGCCGTCGGGCTCGGAGGTCCACACGTCACCGGCGGTCTGGAACAGGTAGTCGGTGAAGTTGTCGGTCGTGCCGGAGTCGTCGCCGCGGTGCACCGGGGTGATCGCCGTGTCCGGCAGCTGGACGTCGGGGTTCTCCTGCGCGATGGCCGGGTCGTTCCAGGTGGTGATCTGGCCGGCGAAGATGCGCGCGATCGTGGCCGGCGAGAGGTCCAGCTCGTCGACGCCCTCGAGGTTGAAGACCACCGCGATCGGCGAGATGTAGTTGGGCAGCTCGAAGACCTCACCGCCGCCGCAGCGCTCCTGCGCGCCGGCCAGCTCCTCGTCGTCGAGGGCGGCGTCGGAGCCGGCGAAGTCGGTGGACCCGGCGATGAACTGCTCGCGGCCACCGCCGGAGCCGACCGGGTCGTAGCTGAACTGCACCCCGGGGTGCTCGCCCTCGAAGCCGGCCTGCCAGGCCTCCATGGCCGCCTGCTGGCTGCTGGCGCCGGCGCCGACGAGGTCACCGCTGAGCTCGGCGGCGCTGGAGTCGCTGCTGCCGCCGCCACTGCCGCCCGACGCGCCCTCGGACTCGTTGGCCGCGCCGCACGCGGCGAGCGCGAGAGTGCCGGCCAGCGTCGTCGAGAGGACGGCGGCGCGCGACCTGCTGCTGAGCTTCAACTCGGTGCCTTTCGCAAGGGGGGACCGGACCGGTCGCCGGGCACGGGAGGACCCGACGGGCAGCGACGGTAGGCAGCCGAGGTGGCCGGTCCCGGGTGGATCGGTGAACGGCCGGTGAACGCCGCCCGAGCCTTTCCCGACCGGGTGAGGGCGACGCCACGTCCGGGAGGTGAACGCGTGCGGTTCGGGTGGCGCCGGGCACGTCCGGTGCGGGAGGAAGGGCCGGTTGCCCACCGGCCAGCGGCTCAGGGGACGCGCCGCCAGGAGACGTCGACGGCGTGCCGCGTGAAGCCGGTGCGCTCGTAGAGCGCGACCGCGGGGACGTTGTCCTCCTCCACGTACAGCAGCACCTGCTCCAGCCCGAGGCCGCGCAGGTGGGCCAGCCCCAGGTCGGTCAGCGCGCGGCCGAGGCCCAGGCCCTGGGCGTCCGGGTCGATGCCGAGCACGTAGACCTCGCCGACCGGGTCGGGGCCGGCGTCGCCGGGCGGGTGCACCTTGGTCCAGTGCGAGCCGAGCAGCGTGCCGCCCGCGTCGCGGTCGCCCCGCCAGGCCAGGAGGAAGCCCGCCGGGTCGAACCAGGGCTCGGCCTCGCGCAGCCGCAGGTCATCGGCCGTCCAGGAGCCCTGCTCGGGGTGGGTGGCGAAGGCCCGGGCGTTGACGTGCAGCCACGCCTGCTCGTCGCGGCCGGGGCGGAAGGCGGTGACGTCGACGCCGTCGGGCAGCGCCGGGCGCGGGTCCGAGTCGGCGTCGGTGAGCGGCCGGCGCATCTGCAGCAGCACCCGCGCGCGGGTGTAGCCACGGCCGGTGGCCAGCGCGGTCGCGGCGGGCAGGTCGCCGTGCGCCCACACCCGCAGCGGCCGGTCCCCGGCGAGCTCCTCGAGCCGGGCCAGCAGCGCCCGCCCGGTACCCCGGCGGCGGGCGACGGGGGCGACGACGACCTCGGCCTCGGCGTCGCCCTCGCCGTCCGGTCCCCCCAGCTCGAGGCGGGCGTAGCCGACGGGGGCGCCGTCGGCGCCGGTGGCCAGCACGTCCCGGCCACCGGCCGGGCCGCCGTGCTGCAGCCGGAGCTCGGCCTCCTCCGACAGCGGGCGGACGCCGTCGGCGGCGGCCGCGGCCCGCAGCAGCGCGAGGACCGCCGCGGTCTCGGCGGGGGCGAGCCGCTCGGTGTCGCGGACGGCGGCGGTGCTCAGCGCAGGGGGGCGGTGCGGCGGGAGCCCTCGGCGAGGGGCTCGGCGAGGGGCTCGGCGGGCTCGGCCGAGGCGCGCGCCGCGGCGGCGGTGGCGTCGGCGACCTGCTGGTCGAGCTTGTAGCCCACGTTGCGGACGGTGCCGATCAGCGCCTCGTGCTCGGTGCCGAGCTTGGCGCGCAGCCGCCGGACGTGGACGTCGACGGTGCGGGTGCCGCCGAAGTAGTCGTAGCCCCAGATCTCCTGCAGCAGCTGGGCGCGGGAGAACACCCGGCCCGGGTGCTGGGCGAGGTACTTGAGGAGCTCGAACTCCTTGTAGGTGAGGTCCAGCGGCCGGCCGCGCAGCCTGGCGGAGTAGCTGTGCTCGTCGATGACCAGCTCGCCGGCCTGGGTCACGCCGCCGTCGGGGCCGTCGACCGGGGTGGCCGCGGCCAGCCGGCGGGCGGTCGCCCACCGGAGCCGGGCGTCGACCTCGGCGGGGCCCGCGGTGTCGAGCAGGACGTCGTCGACGCCCCAGTCGGCCGACAGCGCGACCAGCCCGCCCTCGGAGAGGACGGCGACCAGCGCGGAGGCCACGCCGGTGGAGGACAGCAGCCCGCACAGCGCGCGGGCGCGGACCAGGTCGTGGCGGGCGTCGACGAGCACGACGTCACCGGAGTCGCCGTCGAGCAGGCTGGACAGCTCCGGCGCCACCACGCGCACCTGGTGGCCGAGCAGCCCCAGGGCGGGCAGCACCTCGGTGGTCGCCTGGCGCGCCGCCGTCATGAGCACGAGTCGCATGTCGTCTCCTCGGGGAGGGTGTCGACGGCGCTGTCGGACCGAGTGCGCAGGATAACCGAGGCGCGCGGGCCGGACCCCGAGGTCACCCGAGCGCGTCGACCCGCGCGGGGGACGGACACGCCGCGCCACCCGGCTCGTGCGGCGCGGCGCGCCGAGGCCGTCTGCGACGATCGGGGACGAGCGGGGGCCGGTGCGCGGACCCGCCGTCGGCGGGCAGGAGGCGACGTGACCACCGCGCTGGACAGCGGCACCGCCACGCGCGGACGGCACGTCGTCGCGGCCGTCCTCGTGGCGGCCGCCGCCGTGGCCGTCGTCTGGGCGCCGGAGGTGGCCGGCGACGACGGCCGGCTCGGCGCGGTGCTGCTGCTGCAGGTCGTGCTGGCCCTGGGATGGGCGCTCGCGCTGGCCCCGGCGGGGGCGCGGGGCGCGGTGGCGCTGGCCGTCGCGGCGGCTGTCGCCGCCGACCTGCTCGTCGTCGGCGTCGAGGACCCCGGCCCGGGCGTGCTGCTGGCGGTGGCCGGGCCGGCCCTGCTGGCCGCCGTCGTGCACCAGATGCTGCGCCGCCCGCCGCGCACCGACGTCGTCGGCTCGCTCGGCTCGGTGGCGCTGCTCGTCGCGTCGGCGTGCGCGCTGGCGCTGCTCCTGCTGCCCGACGTGGCCGGGGACGCCGACACCCCCGCCACCGCGCCGCTGCTCGTCGTGGCGGCCGGCCTCGCCGCCGGCCTGCTGGTCGACGCCGTGCTGCCGCACCCCGCCCTCGCCGAGGAGGCCTCCCGCGGTGTGCCGGGGCTGCTCGCCGCGGTGGGCGCCGCGGTCGCGGTGGCCCTGCTGGGCAGCGGCGCCGGCACGCTCGTCGACGCCCTCTCCGGGATCACCACCGGCGTGGTCCTCGGCCTGGTCGCCGCGCTCGCCGGCACGGCGGCCTCCTTCCTGCTCGCCGACGCCGGCCGCCGGGTGCCCGCGGTCGCGGGGGCGGCGGTCGAGGGGCTGCTGCCGCTGGCCGTCTGCGCGCCGGCGCTGCTGGCGCTGGCCGTCGTCTGATCGGCGTGCGCACCCTCCTCGTCCTGCTGGCGCTGCTGGTCGCGCTGCTGCTCGTCGCCGGGCTGGTCGCCGACCCGATCGCCGAGGGCGTCGCCGAGGAGCGGGTCGCGGCCGCGCTGCGCGACGGCGGCGACCTCGCCGGGACGCCCGACGTCGACGTCGCCGGCTGGCCCTTCCTCACCCAGGCGGTGTCGGGCACCTACGACGACGTCCGCATCTCCCTGACCGCCGAGGACCTCGGCCGGCCCGCGGGGACGCACGCCGACGTCACGCTGCGCGGGGTGCACGTACCGCTGTCGGACGTGCTCTCCGGCTCGGTGCAGGAGGTCCCCGTCGACCGGATCGACGGGACCGCGACGCTGTCCTACGCCCTCCTCTCCGAGCGGCTCGGCGCCGGCACCGTCCTGCAGCGCGAGGGCGACGGGCTGCGCGTCACCCGCACCGTCGAGGTGCTCGGGTACACGGTGCCGCTCACCGCCGTCGGCCGGGTGTCGCTCGACGGGCAGGACCTCGTCGTCGACGTCGAGGAGGCCGCGGCGGCCGGCGTCGACGTGCCCGACGCCGTCGTCGACCGGGCCGACGACGCGCTCGACCTGCGCTACCCCGTCGCGCTGCCCTTCGGTCTGCGGCTGACCGGCGTCCGCCCCGCCGATGACGGGGTCGACGTCGCCGTCGAGGCCACCGACACGGTGCTGCGCGTGTCCTGAGGAATGCCCACCGGACCGGCCGGGTTGGCCAGGGGGATGACTCCCGCCGTGCTCGAGGGGCTGGGCTTCCGACCCGGCCAGGCCGACCTGACCGTGGTCCAGTTCTCGACGGCGTTCTGCGGGCCCTGCCGGACCACCCGCGCCCGGCTGCAGCACCTGGCGGCCACCCGCCCGGGACTGGCCCACCTCGACGTCGACGCCGAGAGCGCTCTCGACGCCGTCCGCGCGCTCGACGTCCGGCGCACGCCGACGCTGCTCTACCTGGACCGGGAGGGGCGCCTGCTGGGCCGCCGCAGCGGCGCCCCGCACCCCCGGGAGCTCGCCGCCCTCGTCGACGCCCACACGGGCACGCGGTCCTGATCGGTTACCCTCGTCACGTGGGCACCCTGCTGACCTCGCGCCGCACAGTGGACCTGTGCCGCGTCGGCAGCTGCCTGTGTCGCGCCTCCTGAGGGCGGCCCTGCTCCGCCCAGACGTGCCCTGACCGCCGTCCGGAGAGCCATCCCCATGCTCCTGAGCCCCGCACGCACCGTCGTCGTGCGCGCGGGCTGCGAGCCGTTCCCGACCGTCCGCCGGCTCCGCCCGGCGCGCACCGCCTGACCGCCGCACACCCACCACAGGGAGGAACACCCCCCATGAGCCGCAACGACGTGCTCGTCACCGCCGACTGGGCCCAGGACAACCTCGGCCGGCCCGGAATCGTCTTCGTCGAGGTCGACGAGGACACCAGCGCCTACGACAAGGGCCACATCGAGGGCGCGGTCAAGCTGGACTGGAAGAAGGACCTGCAGGACCCGCTGCGCCGCGACTTCGTCGACCGCGAGCAGTTCGAGCAGCTGCTGAGCGCCAAGGGCATCGGCAACGACGACACCGTGGTGCTCTACGGCGGCAACAACAACTGGTTCGCCGCCTACGCGTACTGGTACTTCAAGCTCTACGGCCACGACCAGGTCAAGCTCCTCGACGGCGGCCGCAAGAAGTGGGAGCTCGACAGCCGACCGCTGTCCTCCGACGCCGTCGAGCGCCCCGCCACCCAGTACCGGGCGCAGGAGGCCGACACCTCCATCCGCGCCTTCCGCGACGAGGTGATCGCCGCGATCGGCCAGCAGAACCTGGTCGACGTGCGCTCGCCCGACGAGTTCGCCGGCAAGCTGGTCGCCCCCGCGCACCTGCCGCAGGAGGGCGCGCAGCGCCCCGGCCACATCCCCACCGCGGTGAACGTGCCCTGGAGCAAGGCGGCCAACGAGGACGGCACCTTCAAGAGCGACGAGGAGCTGCGCGAGCTCTACGCCGCCGCCGGCCTCGACGAGTCCAAGGACACCATCGCCTACTGCCGGATCGGCGAGCGCTCGAGCCACACCTGGTTCGTGCTGCGCGAGCTGCTCGGCCAGCAGAACGTCAAGAACTACGACGGCTCGTGGACCGAGTACGGCTCGCTGGTCGGCGTCCCGATCGAGAAGGGGGCCTGAGCGTGTGCGGCGCCCCGAAGCAGGGCGGCGCGCTCGCCGGCATCGACCTGGACACCCAGACGGTGATCCAGGGCCAGGTCTGGTTCGACGGCGCCCCGGTGCCCGGCGCCTACGTCCGGCTGCTCGACGCCACCGACGAGTTCACCGCCGAGGTGGTCACCAGCCCGGAGGGCGAGTTCCGCTTCTTCGCCGCTCCGGGCAAGTGGAAGCTGCGCTCGCTGGCCCCGGTCGGCCGCGGTGAGCGCGTCGTCTCCGCCGAGGTCGGCCTGACCGAGACCACGGTCGTCCTCGACTGAGGGCCCGCGCCACGATCAGGTGACCTGATCGTGGCGCGTCCTCCCTCACGGTCTGCGGTGAGGGAGGACGCCCGGCGGTGCGGGAGGACGACGGAGCCGCCCGTTCCGCGACCGCGCCCGCCCTGGCAGCCGCCGGGGCGGGCGCGGTCGTGTCCGGGTGGCTTGCCCGCGCGGTGCGCAGGGAGTGCACTGCGCGGCATGCGCATCGGCATCCTGGGCAGCGGTCAGGTCGGGCAGGCGCTGGCGCGCGGGTACGGCCGGCACGGGCACGACGTGGTCGTCGGCACGCGGCAGGAGGCGGTCGGCGACCTGCCCGTCGCCCGGCCCGAGGACGCGGTGCGGGGTGCCGACCTCGTCGTCCTGGCCGTGCGGGGGGACGCCGCCGTCGACCTGGTCGGCTCCCTGGCCGACGCGCTCGACGGCGCGGTGCTCGTCGACGCCACCAACCCGCTGGACGCCTCCGGGGGCGCCCCGCGGCTGTTCGTCGGGCACACCGACTCCCTCGGCGAGCAGGTGCAGCGCGCGGCTCCCGGAGCCCGGGTGGTCAAGGCCTACAACACCGTCGGCAACGCGCTGATGGTCGACCCGCAGCTGCCGGGCGGGCCGCCGACGATGTTCATCGGCGGCGACGACGAGGCGGCCAAGGCCACGGTCACCGGCCTGCTGCGCGACACCGGCTGGGACGTCGTCGACCTCGGGGGCATCGAGGCGAGCCGGTGGCTGGAGCCGATGTGCATGGCCTGGGTCGCCCACGGGGTGCGCACCGGCACCTGGGGCCACGCCTTCCGGCTGCTGCGCCCGGAGGCCTGAGGGCGGCTGCGCGCCGGGACCTGAGGGCCGCCGGTCAGGGCACGCCGGGCGGCAGCCGGTTCGGGCCGGCCTCGGGCGGCCGCGGGCGGTCCTCCGGGTACGCACGGACGGCGACCAGCGCGACGTCGTCGGCGCCGGGCGCGGGCACCATCCGGGCCAGCAGCGTGTCGCACAGCTCCTCCAGCGGGACCCGCCCGAGGTCGCGCAGCGCCTCCTGCAGCGCGGCCAGCCCGGCGTCGAGGTCGCTGTCGCGGCGCTCGACGAGGCCGTCGGTGTAGAGCAGCAGCGTCTGGCCGTCGCGGATGTCGGCCGTCGCGTCGGTGCGCCGCGCGTGCGGGTCGACGCCGAGCACCAGCTCCGGCCGGGTGGCCAGCAGCCGGCTCGTGCCGTCGGGGTCGAGCAGCAGGGGCGGCAGGTGCCCGGCGTTGCTCCACCGCAGCACCCGGGTGCCGGCGACCGGGACGTCGGGGTGCCGCTCGATGCGCGCGAGCACCACGGTGGCCAGGGTGCACACCGCCAGGCCGAGGGCGGTCCGCTCGGCCCGCGCCAGCGTCACCGAGGGCGGCCGCTCCTCGTCGTAGGCCAGTGCCCGCAGCAGCCCGCGCAGCTGCCCCATCGCGGCGGCCGCGTCGCTGCCGTGCCCGACGACGTCGCCGATGACGAGCACCGTGGCGCCGTCGGGCTGCAGGAAGGCGTCGTACCAGTCGCCGCCGACCTGGGCGCCGTCGGCGGCCGGGCGGTAGCGCACGGCGACGTGCAGGTGGTCGGGCTCGGGCGGCGGGGTGAGCAGCGCCTGCTGCAGCCGGTCGGACAGCGCCCGCTGGGCGGCGTTCTGCTCGGCCAGCCGTCGGAGCTCCTCGGCCTGCCGGAGGGCGGCCAGCCGGTCGGTGAGGTCGCGGAAGGAGACGACGACGCCGGTCACCTCGTCGTCCTCCACCGTGGGGACGGCGATCAGCTCGACCGGCACCGCCGTGCCGTCGGCGCGCCAGAACACCTCCGCGTCGGCCGACACCGTCCGGCCGGTGGCCAGCGCCTGCCAGACCGGGCACTCCTCGCGGGGGTACGGGGAGCCGTCCGCGCGGGCGCCGTGCAGCAGGTCGTGCTGGTCGCGCCCCAGCTGATCGGCGGCGGGCCGGCCGGTGATGCGCTCGGCGGCCGGGTTGACGAACTCCACCCGCCCGGCGCGGTCGAGGCCGTAGATGCCGTCGGCGACGTTGGCCAGGACCCGCTCGTAGCGGGCCGCCGTCCGGGCCAGCTCGGCCTCGACCGCGTGCAGGTCCGGCGGAGCGCCTGGGCTGTCGATGGTGCCGTCCTCCTCCGCTGGTCCGGCGGGTGCCTGCGCCCCAGCGTGCCTCACGGCCCCGGCGGGTGCCGGACCCTCCCCGGGCGTCAGCCGCGGTGTCGGGCGGCGTGCCAGGCGGCGGCGCCCAGCACCGCCGCGACGGCCATCGCCGCCCCGCCCGCCGTCGCCCCCGCGAAGCCGGCCCGCAGCACGTCGGGCGCCCGGACGGCGGCGCCGACGCCCACCGCGGCCCCCAGCGCGAGCAGCCCGGCCCACACCGCCCAGGCGGTGCCGCGCAGGTCGCCGGGCCGCGACGGCGTCCGGCGCCACCACAGGACCAGCCAGCCGGCGAGGACCGCCGCGCCCAGCACCGTGCTGACGTGCTGGGCGACGTCGTAGCCGAACCAGTCCTCACCGGCGAAGGTCCCCACCGGTGCGCCCAGTGCGGGCACGTGCCGGGTGCCCCACCCCCACCAGTGCGTGAACTGGTCCCAGCCGACGTGGGTGGCCGCGCCGAGCGCCAGCGCGGCGAGCACCGCGGCGCCCGCCCGCGGCGACCCGAGACGGGCGCGCAGGCCCGGGCGCGCGGTCAGCCGGCGGCGCAGCCCGGCGGGGGCGGCGGCCAGTGCCGGCGCGGCCAGCAGGCCGTGCCACACCAGCCACAGCGCGGCACCGAGGGCGACGTCGAGGGTGACCACCGCGAGCGGGGTGTGCGTCGGCCAGCCGGGCCGGCCGGGCAGGTAGAAGGGCAGGTCGGGCGCGAGGCTCCCGGCGACGAGCGCGGACGCCGGCAGCCCGGTCGGCAGGAAGGGCAGCACCGCGGCGGGGTGGCTCCCGGTGAACGGCACCGGCCCATCGTGCCCGTCCCGGCGGGTCCGGCGGCCGGGAGCACGCGGGCGCGCCTACCGTGGCCGCCGTGGTCGCCGCGTGGGTCCTCGTCGCGCTCGCCGCGCTGGCCGGCCTCGCCTGCCTCGCGGCCGCCCGGCGGCTGGCCCGGCCGGGCGGGCGCCCCCGCCGCGAGCGCTCCCGTCCGGGCCGCAGCGCGCGGGGCCGCTGACCGGGCGCCCGGCTACGGTGGCGGGCATGCCTCCCCGGGACGCCGGCCGGTGACCGGCCCGACCGACCTGCCCGTCGCCGACACCGTCGACGTCCGCTCCGGGCCGGAGGTGGCCCACGACCTGCTGGCGGTGCTGCCGCTGCTGGGGGAGTGGCACGGCGAGGGCGTGCTGGCCGGCGGGGACGACGGCGACCGGCGCTTCGGCCAGTGGATCCGCTTCGCCCACGACGGCCGCGACTTCCTCGCCTACGAGTCCCGCACCTGGCTCATCGGCGACGACGGCCGGGTCGAGGGTCCCGCCGTCCGGGAGTCCGGCTTCTGGCGGCCCCGCGGCGAGGACGACGTCGAGCTGCTGGTGACCAGCCCCGACGGCCTGGTCGAGCTCTACGTCGGGCGGGCGCGGACCACCACGAGCTGGGAGCTGACCAGCGACGTCGTGGCCCGCACGCCCGACGCCCCGGACGCCGCCCGCGCGGTGCGGCTCTACGGCATCGTCGAGGGAGCGCTCATGTACGCGATCGACCGGGCCGGCTCGCAGACCCCGCTGCGGCCGACGATGTCGGCCCGGCTGGAGCGGCTGCGGTGAGCGTCCCGGTGGGCGGGTCGGTCGACACGCCCCGCCGCGTCGCCGACGGCTACGTCGACGCCGTCTGCGACCTCGACCCGATCGTCGCGACGTCGCTGGGCACCCGGCCCGGCGACGACCGGCTGCCCGACCTGAGCCCGGAGGGGCTGGCGGCCGAGGCCGACCTCACCCGGCGGACCCTCGCCGGGCTCGACGCCGTCCTGGCCGCCGACCCCTCCCTCGACGACGACCCGGTGGAGCGCCGCTGCGCCCGCCTGCTGCGCGAGCGGCTGGGCGCCGAGCTCGCCGCGCACGAGGCCGGGGAGGGCTTCCGCGCGCTGTCGAACCTGTTCAGCCCGGTGCACTCGGTCCGTCAGGTGTTCCTGCTCATGCCGACGGCCACCGACGACGACTGGGCGGTGGTCGCCCGCCGCATGGCCCGCATCCCCGAGGCCTACCGCGGCTACCTCGACACGCTGCGCGAGGGCGCCCGGCGCGGGCTGCTGGTCGCCCCGCGCCAGGTGTCCACCGTCGTCGGGCAGCTCGACGAGTGGCTGACCGGCCCGTTCTTCGGCGGGCTCGCCGCCGGCGGCCCCGACGCGCTGCGCGGCGAGCTCGACGCCGCGGCCCGCTCGGCCGACGCGGCGGTGGCCGAGGTCCGCGACTTCCTCCGCGACACCTACCTGCCGCAGGCCGAGGGCACCCCCGACGCGGTGGGCCGCGACCGCTACGCGCTGGCCGCACGGCGCTGGAACGGCTCCGACCTCGGCGCCGGCCAGGGGCTGGAGGAGGCCTACGCCTGGGGCTGGGCCGAGCACCGGCGGATCCTGGCCGAGCAGCGCGCGGAGGCCGAGGCGCTGCGCCCCGGGTCGACCCCGCGCGAGGCCATGGCCTGGCTCGACGAGCACGGTCCGGCCGTCGAGGGCGTCGAGGCGATCCGGCAGCGGCTGCAGGCGATGATGGACGAGGCGATCGCCGCGCTCGACGGCACGCACTTCGACCTCGCCGAGCCGGTGCGCCGGGTGGAGGCGATGATCGCGCCGCCGGGCAGCGCCGCGGCGCCGTACTACACCCGCCCCGCGCTGGACTTCTCCCGGCCCGGCCGCACCTGGCTGCCGACGCTGGGCCGCGAGCGCTTCCCGCTGTGGGACCTGGTCTCGATCTGGTACCACGAGGGCGTCCCCGGCCACCACCTGCAGCTGGCCCAGTGGGTCTACGTCGCCGGCGACCTGTCCACCTACCAGACGTCGCTGGGGTCGGTCAGCGCGAACGTCGAGGGCTGGGCGCTCTACGCCGAGCGGCTCATGGACGAGCTCGGGTACCTCACCGAGCCGGGCGCGCGGATGGGCTACCTCGACGCCCAGCAGCTGCGCGCGATCCGGGTGGTCATCGACATCGGCATGCACCTCGGGCTGCCCGTCCCCGACGACGCCGAGGGTGCGCTGGCCGCGCACCGCGGCCGGCCGTGGACGCCGGAGCTCGCGCGGGCCTTCGCCGGCGACCACCTGGGCAGCGACCCGGCGTTCCTCGACAGCGAGCTGATCCGCTACCTCGGGCTGCCCGGGCAGGCGATCAGCTACAAGCTCGGGGAGCGGGCCTGGCTGGCCGGGCGGGCCGCCGCCCAGCGCGCCCGCGGGGCGGACTTCGACCTCAGGGCGTGGCACATGGCCGCGCTGTCGCAGGGCTCGCTCGGCCTCGACGACCTCGAGGCCGAGCTGGCGCGGCTCTAGGGTCGCGGCGTGCGCGGGCCCGGGAAGGAGACGCTGCTCCCCGTCGTCGGGGCGGCCGTGGCCGGCAACGCCCTCGTCGGCCGCGAGTCGCTCCGGTGGTTCCGCGGGCTCCGGCACCCGGCCTCCCAGCTCCCGATGCCCGGGTTCTACGCGGTCGGGGGCGCGTACTACCTGGTGATGGGCGTCGTCGTGCACCGGGCCGCGCGGCGCGGGGACCGGCGTTCGTACCGCCTGGCGATGGCCGTCCTGGCCGGCAACGAGCTGTGGAACGCGGCCTTCTTCGGCCGGCGGAGCACCCGCAACGGCTTCCTGGGGGTCCTGGCGTTCCTCGTGCCGCTGGGCCTGCTGCAGGCCTCCGTCGCGGGGGACCGGACGTCGGCGCTGGTGCTGGCCCCGTACACCGCCTACGTGCTCGGCTACGACGTCCCGTGGACCCACCGCCTCTGGCGGCTCAACCCGTCCTGACCGGCCGCGGGCCGATCCCGACCAGGTGGGCCAGCTCGGCCGTCGCGCGGGCGAAGAACCGGTCGGCGTCCTCGACCGACCCGACCAGCTGGCCGAACAGCTCGAAACCGACCGTGCCGAACAACGCGCAGTAGGCCAGCAGGGCGCGCACCCGGACGGCGTCGTCGATGCCGGGGGCGTCCTGCCCCAGGACCTCCACGGCGGCGTCGCCGAGCAGGCCGGGCTCGCGGCCGCCGTCGCCGGTGAGCAGCCCGGCGCGGGCGGCGTCCCCGAGGACGCGGCCGAGGACGACGCCGACCCGCGACGCCGCGGGCACGGTGTCCCGGGGGGCGTGGTAGCCGGGCACCGGCGAGCCGTAGAGCAGCGCGTACTCGTGCGGGTGGGTGCGCGCCCAGTCGCGCACCGCGGCGCACACGGCCGACCACCGCTGCTCCGGGGCGGCGGCGGGGTCGTCGGCGGCCTCGGCCGCGGCGCCCACGGCGTCGTACCCGTCGATGATCAGCCGGGTCAGCAGGTCGTCGCGGCTGGGGAAGTAGCGGTACACCGCCGAGGAGGCCATCCCCACCTCCCGGGCGACGGCGCGCAGCGACAGCGCCGCGGCGCCCACCTCGGCCAGCTGCCGGCGCGCGGCCTCGGTGATCTCGGCGGTGATCTCGGCGCGGACGCGCTCGCGGGCGGTGGGCACGTCCCGATGATGACGCTTCGCGAGCGGTGCACGCAAGTGTGAGCACTGCTCTTGACAGCACGCGGGCGGAGCGGGATCGTCGTTCTCGAACGAGAGCACCGCTCTCGTCGGACCGGACGAGGAGCCGTCATGGCACTGCACGTGATCGTGGGCAAGGGCCCGGTGGGCACGACGACGGCGGAGCTGCTGGCCGCCCGGGGGCACCGGGTGCGGGTGCTCTCCCGCAGCGGCGGCACCTCCACCGACGCCGTCGAGCACCGCCGGGTCGACGCCGCCGACGCCGGGGCGCTGACCGAGGCCGCCGCCGGCGCGGCCGCCCTCTACAACGCCGTCAACCCGCCCTACCACCGCTGGGCCACCGACTGGCCGCCGGTCGCCGCCGCCCTGCTGAGCGCCGCCGAGCGCACCGGCGCGGTGCTGGTGACGATGTCCAACCTCTACGGCTACGGCCGCCCCACCGGGCCCATGACGCCGGAGAGCCCGCTGGCCGCCACCGACACCAAGGGTCGGGTGCGGGTGGCCATGTGGCGGGAGGCGCTGGCCGCGCACGAGGCCGGCCGCGCCCGGGTGACCGAGGCCCGCGCCGCCGACTTCGTGGGACCGCAGGTCCCGCCCGCGCAGTCCCACCTGGTGCGCCAGCTGGCGACGCTGCGCCGCGGCCGTCGCGCCTGGGTGGTGGGCGACCCCGACGTGCCGCGCAGCTGGAGCTACCTGCCCGACGTCGCCGCCACGCTGGCCGTCCTCGGCACCGACGAGCGCGCGCTGGGCCGGGCGTGGCACGTGCCGAGCAGCCCGCCGCGCTCGCAGCGCCAGGCGCTCGCCGACCTGGCCGGCGCGATGGGTGTCCCGCCGGTGCCGGTGAGCGGCATCCCGTGGCCGGTGCTGTCGGCCGTCGGCGTGTTCTCGCCGATGATGCGCGAGGTCGTCGACGTCCGGCACCAGTTCGACCAGGAGTACGTCCTGGACGCGACCGCGACGACCGAGACCTTCGGCCTGACCGCCACCCCCTGGCCACAGGTGCTCGCGGCGACCGCCGGTGCGCCGGTGGCGTCCCGGGCCTGAGCGCGCGGCTCAGGCCTCGCGGTCGACGACGTTGACGGGGTCGCTGTCGGGGGTGACCGGGTCGCCGGGCAGGGCGGGGGCGACCTCGAGCCGGCTGGCCAGCAGCGCGTCGACGGCGGCCACGCTGCCGCCGACGTAGGTGCTGGTCAGCGCCGGGTCGGTGACGACGCACCAGGCGCGGTCGGCCGGCCACCACAACGCGGCGCTCTGCTCGCGCGGCTCCGGGGCGAAGTTCGCCGCGGCGCGCTCCACCGGGCCGGGCACGAGCAGCAGGTCGGCGCGGGGCAGCAGGAGTCGCGGCAGGTCGGCGGCGCCGCCGTCGTCCCACCCGAACCAGCACTCGCCGGGGGTGGTGGTCCGGTCGGCCAGCACGGCGGCGATCTCGCGGGCGACGTGCGCGGGCAGGTGCCCCTCGGCGGGGGCGTCGTTCCACAGCCCGGGCTGGTCGGCCTCGGCGAGGTACTCCCAGGAGCCGGTGATGCCGGGCCACTGCATCAGCCGGTGCGGGGTGGTGCCGTTGGCCGCGGCGACCTCGTCCCACCGGACGTGGACGTCGTCGTCGCCCTCGTAGCGGACGGCGGGGTGGAACACCCGGGCGTGCGCGGCGAAGCCGGCCGGCAGCAGCGCGGCGACGGTGTCGGGGGGAGCCCGGCGCACGGCCTCGGCGATCCAGCGGCCGGCCGGCGCGGTGCGCCCGACGATGGACACGGGGCGCGGCTCCCTCCCCGGGGAACGGACAACCCCCGGGCTGTTCCGCGGCGCCTGTCCCCGAGGGGAGGCTGCTCGCGGGCCGACTGGACAAGTGTCGGCGGCCCGGGGGTCGGGTGACTGTCCGGTTCTCGCTCGCCGCCGTACGACGGACGGGCGATCATGCCGTCGTTCGGATTCCACTCCGAACGGGCGGCCCATCTGGACGGCGGCTAGCGGACAGCCACCTCACGAGTCCGATAAGCATGCAAAGTACGGACCACCTCCTCTCTCGTGTACCTCGACGGTACGACGCGGTTCCGGGGTCGGCAACGACGTTTCTCAGCCGTCGGCGAAACCGCCGCGTGCCGCCGGTCCGCCGGGCGTGTCGGGCCCGCGCTGGTAGACGTCCGGGATGTCGTCGTGGTCGGCGTCCACCTGCTCCAGCTCCCAGATCTGCCGGTAGCGGCGGTTGCGCAGCCGCAGCACGACCGTGGCCAGCAGGGCCGACAGCAGGGTGCCGATGAGCACGCCGACCTTGACGTGCTCGTCGCGCTCGCTGCCGACGCCGAAGGCCAGCTCGCCGATGAGCAGGGACACCGTGAAGCCGATCCCGCCAAGCAGCGCCAGGCCCACCACGTCGGGCCAGCCGAGGTCGTCGGCGAACTCGGCCCGGGTGAACCGGGTGACCAGCCAGCTGGCCCCGAGGATGCCGACCAGCTTGCCGACGACGAGGCCGGCGACGATCCCGAGCGTCACCCGGTCACCGAGCGACTCGACCAGGCCCGACAATCCGCCGACGGTGACCCCGGCGGCGAAGAAGGCGAACACCGGGACGGCGACGCCGGCCGAGATCGGGCGGAACCGGTGCTCGAGGTGCTCGGCCAGGCCGGGGCCCGCGCCGGGCCCGCCGGCCGCCTCGCTGCGGACCACCGGCACGGTGAACGCGAGCAGGACGCCGGCCACCGTGGCGTGCACGCCGGACTCGTGCACGAACACCCAGGTGAGCACCGCCAGCGGCAGCAGCAGCCACCACGAGCGGACCCGCTTCTGCACGAGGAAGCCGAAGACCCCCAGCGGCAGCAGGGCCAGCGCCAGCCAGCCCGCGGCCAGCGACGTCGTGTAGAAGACCGCGATGATCGTGATGGCCAGCAGGTCGTCGACGACCGCGAGGGTGAGCAGGAACGTGCGCAGCGCGCTGGGCAGGTGGGTGCTGATCACGGCCAGGACGGCGAGGGCGAAGGCGATGTCGGTGGCCGTCGGGATGGCCCAGCCGCGCAGGGCGTCCCCGCCCCCCAGGTTGACGAGCACGAAGATCACCGCGGGCACGGCCATCCCGCCGACGGCGGCGGCCACCGGCAGCGCCGCCCGCCGCGGGTCGCGCAGGTCACCGGCCACGAACTCGCGCTTGAGCTCCAGCCCCGCGACGAAGAAGAAGATCGCGAGCAGCCCGTCGGCCGCCCACGTGCCCAGGGTCAGGTCCAGGTGCAGCGAGGCCGGCCCGACACGCGTGTCGCGCAGCGCCTCGTAGGCCGCCGACCACGGCGAGTTGGCCCAGGCCAGCGCGATCACGGTGCCGATCAGCAGCAGGACGCCGCCGACGGTCTCCTTGCGCAGGATGTCCGCGATCCGGCTGGTCTCGGCCCACGAGCCGCGGGCGAGGACGCGGGTGGATCCGTGCGGGCGGGAGGGGACGGTCACGGGGCGGCTCCGGGGCGGTGGGTCGGGTACGACACCGCCGACCAGACTTCCCGGCACACCCGGGGACAGCCTAGCGGCGGCCTCCCGTCGTCGCCGTCCGTGCACGGGGCCGGTCCGTAGAGTGGTCGCCGTGGACCCCCGCCCGGCACCGCCCCCGCGGGAGCGTTCCCTCCGCCCGGCGGAGCTGGCCGGCCGGCGCGTCGGGGTCTGGGGCCACGGCCGCGAGGGCCGCGCCGCCGTGCGGGCCGCGCTGGCCGCCGGAGCCTCCGGCGTCCTCGTCGCCGACAACCGGCCGGTCGACCCGGCGTCCCTGCCCGAGGGCGTCACCGCCACCACTGACGTCGCGGACCTCGCCGGCTGCGACGTCGTCGTCCGCTCGCCGGGGATCAGCCCCTACCGGGAGGACGCCCGGCTGCTCGCCGACCGCACCGTGGTGACCACCGGCACCGGGATGGCGCTGGCCGAGGCCGCGGCGCGGGGGGTGCCGGTGCTCTGCGTCACCGGCACCAAGGGCAAGAGCACCACCAGCGCCCTGGCCGCCGCCGTCCTCACCGCCGCCCGCCGCCCGGCCGTGCACGCCGGCAACATCGGCACCCCGCTGCTCGACGTCCTGGCCGACGTGGGCGACCGCACCCTCGTCGTCGAGATCTCCAGCTACCAGGCCGCCGCCGTGCCGGACTTCTCCGGCCGCGGCGCGCTGACCTCGCTGGCGCCCGAGCACCTGGACTGGCACGGCGGGGAGGCCACCTACTTCCGCGACAAGCTGCGCGTCTTCACCGCCTGCCCCGAGCGGTCGGTGGTGGTCAGCGCGCAGGCCCGGCCGGTGGCGCTGCGGTACCTCGACCCCGCGCAGCTGGTCGACCCCGCCGAGGTGCTGCCGCCGGGGCTGGCCGAGCGCGCGCAGCCGGTGCACCTGCCCGGCGCCCACAACCGCAGCAACGTCGCCGTCGCGCTGGCCGCCTGCGCGCTGCTCGGCCTCGACCTCGCCGCCGCCGCCGAAGCGGTCACCGACGCGGTCGCCGCCTTCCGGGCGCTGCCGCACCGGCTCTCACCGGTGGCCACCCTGGGCGGGGTCACCTTCGTCGACGACACGCTCTCCACCACCCCGGTGTCGGTGCTGGCCGCGCTCGACGCGCTGGCCGGCCGGCCGGTCACGCTCATCGCCGGCGGCCAGGACCGCGGCCTGGACTACACCGGCCTGGCCGCGACGTTGGTGGCCCGTCGGGAGGAGGTCGCCGTGGTGACCGTCCCCGACACCGGGGCCCGGCTGGCCGACGACGTCCGCCGGGAGGCCGCCGGGGCGGCGGTGCGCCTCACCGAGGCGCAGTCGCTGGCCGAGGCGGTGGCCGCGGCGATCGCCGGCACCCCGCCGGGCGGGGTCGTGCTGCTCTCGCCCGGCGCCCCCAGCTACAACCGCTACCGCGACTTCGAGGAGTTGGCAGCCACCTATGAGCACGTCCTCGCCGACGCCGGCGCCGAGCGTCTCTGACCGGCCCGGCGGCGGCGCCTTCGTCGTCGCCGGCCGGACCCTGGACCCCGCCACCGGCGAGGCCGCCTTCACCTACCGGCTCGGCGACGACGAGTTCACCGAACGGCTGACCCTCGACCCGGCGCTGCTCGGCGGTGAGGTCGACGCCGACCGGCTCGACGGCGCCCTCGACCTGGTGCACCTGGTCATGGGCACCAGCTACTACAAGCTCGCCGCCCCCGGCCGGGTCGTCGTCGAGCGGCCGGTCACCGCCGCGCAGGCCGCCGTCGCGCAGGCCGCCTACACCGACGGCCTCGGCGAGTTCGCCGCGGTCAACCGGCTGCCCGTGCCGCACCGCGTGGCCTTCGACGTCGAGGTCCGCCCGGCCGGCCCGGCGCCGTCCCCCGGCACCCGGGGCGCGCTGCTGCCCGTCGGTGGTGGCAAGGACTCCGCGCTGGCCCTCGTCGTCATCCCCGACGGGACGGCGCTGGCGGTCAACCCCACCGGCGCGCAGCGCGACGTCGCCCGCGCCGCCGGCGTGCCGCTGCTCGAGGTCCGCCGCCGGCTCGACCCCCTGCTGGCCGAGCGCACCGCCCAGGGCGGCCTCAACGGGCACGTCCCGGTCACCGCGATCAACTCCGCGATCGCCACGCTGGTCGCCGTCCTCGGCGGCCACGACCCCGTCGTGTTCGCCAACGAGCGCTCCGCCGACGAGGAGACGCTCACCGTCGACGGCGTCAGCGTGAACCACCAGTACTCGAAGTCCTTCGCCTTCGAGCGGCTGTTCACCGCGGCCGCCGCCGAGCTCGGCACCGGATACTTCAGCCTGACCCGGCAGCTGTCGGAGCTGGCGACGGTCGCCGCCGTCGCCGCGCTGCCGCTGCGCGCGGACATCCTCAGCTGCAACCGCTCCTACACCCAGCGGCACCTGGGTGGGCAGGCCGAGCAGCGCTGGTGCCTGCACTGCGACAAGTGCCTGTTCACCTTCCTCTGCTTCGCCGTGTTCCTGACCCCGGCGGAGGCGGAGGAGGTGTTCGGGGGCAACCCGCTGGCCGACGTGTCCCTGGCCGACGGGTTCCGGAGGCTGTGGGCCACGGAGAAGCCGTTCGACTGCGTCGGGGAGCGCGCCGAGAGCGCCGCGGCGATGGCGCACCTGGCCGCCAGCCGGTCCTGGGGCGACGCGCCGGTGGTGCGGCTGCTGGGCGCCGAGGCCGCCGCGGCCGCGGAGGTCACCGGCGCGACGGTGGCGCGGTTCCTGCCCCCGCGCGGCGAGCACGGCATCCCGCCGCGGTACCTGGAGTCGCTGCAGCGCGTGCTGGCCGGCTCCCGCAGCGCCGTGGCGTAGCCGGGCCGGAACTACGCTCCTCACCGTGGGATCCGAGCACGGGACGGCGCCGCTGGCCGAGCGGCTGAGGGCGCGCGGACTGCGGCTGACGCCGCAGCGCCAGCAGGTGCTGGCCGCTGTCTCCCAGCTCGACCACGCCACCCCCGAGGCCATCGGCGTGCGGCTGCGCGAGCAGGCCGGGCCCGGCGGCGCGGCGCCGGACACCTCGACGGTCTACCGCACGCTGGAGCTGCTCGAGCGGCTCGGACTGGTCTGGCACACCCACCTGGGCAAGGGGGCGCCGGTCTACCACTCCTCGGAGCACCCGCACCTGCACGTCGTCTGCGCCTCGTGCGGAGAGATCTCCTCCGCCGACCCCGGCCTGCTCGACGCCGCGGCGGAACGTCTGGCGGCCGACCTGGGTTTCACCGTGGACGTGGGGCACGTCGCGCTGTCGGGGACGTGCCGTCGGTGCAGGGAAGCCGGGACGGAGAACGCATGACCACCTCACCACTGGCCGCGCGAGCGGGCGCGGTCGTCGCCGAGGGCGCGACCGTGGCCGCACACTCCGTCGCCGTCCACTACGGGGACCCGCTGCGCGAGCAGCGGCTGCTCGCCGAGGGCGCCGGCTGGGTCGACCGCAGCGACCGCGACGTGCTCACCGTCCCCGGCGCCGACCGGCTGACCTGGCTGCACAGCCTGACCAGCCAGCACCTCGAGCGGCTGGCCGACGGCACCGGCACCGAGGCGCTCGTCCTCTCCCCGCACGGCCACGTCGAGCACCACCTGGTCCTCGCCGAGCTCGGCGGCACCACCTGGGCCGACGTCGAGGCCGGCACCGGCGCCGCCCTGCTGGCCTTCCTGCAGCGGATGGTCTTCATGCTGCGCGTGGAGCCCGCGCTGGTCACCGACGCCTGGGCGCTGCTGTCCCTCGTCGGCCCGCGGGCGCCGGAGGTGCTCGGCGCCGCCGCACTGCCCGCGCCCGAGGCGCCGTACGCCGTCGCGGCGCTGCCGGGTGGTGGCTGGGTGCGCCGGATGCCGTCCCTGGGCGACGGCGGCGCGACCGCGTTCGACCTGCTCGTGCCGCGCGCCGGGCTGGTGGAGACCGCCGACGCGCTCACCGCCGCGGGCGCCGGTGCCGCCGGGCTGGACGCGTACGAGGCGCTGCGCGTGGAGGCCCGCCGCCCGCGTCTGGGGGCGGACACCGACCACCGCACCATCCCCAACGAGCTGGAGTGGCTCACCACCGCCGTCCACCTCGAGAAGGGCTGCTACCGCGGGCAGGAGACCGTCGCCCGGGTGCACAACCTCGGCCGCCCGCCGCGGCGGCTGGTGCTGCTGCACCTCGACGGCGTGAGCGAGGAGCTGCCCGCGCCCGGCGCGCCGGTCCGCTCCGGTGCCCGCGACGTGGGCCGGGCCGGCACGGTGGTGCGCCACCACGAGCTCGGCGTGGTCGCGCTGGCGCTGGTCAAGCAGTCGGTGGGTCCCGACGCCGAGCTCACCGTGGGCGGCTCGCGCGCCGTCGTCGACCCCGACGACGTCCCGGCCGCGGTCGACGACACCCGGGCGGCCGCCCGCGGCCGGGTCCGGGCCGTCCGGTCTGCCACCATCGGGCGGTGACCTCGCTGAGCCCCGAGCCGACGCCCGCCGGTGGCGCGGCCGTCGACGAGCTGCTCGACCCCGCGTTCCTCCGGGACGTCGAGCGGCGGCCCATGTCCGACGTGCGGCAGCTGCGCCGCCGGGCCGAGCAGGAGGAGGTCAACCTCTCCTACACGCGGCGGCTGCTGCAGGGCCGGCTGGACATCGTCCGCCGCGAGCTGCAGCGCCGCGCCGAGCACGACGGCCGCTCGCTGGTCGACCTGCTGCCGGAGATCCTCGCCGAGAAGGGGCGCGGCCCGGCGCACGGCCTCGGCCGGCACCAGACGCTGCAGCCGGCCTCGCCCGACGTCTACGAGTCGTGGGTGCACGGCCTGACCCCCGACGTCGACCTGTCCGACGTCGCCCGGCTGCCCGACGCCGACCTCGAGCGCGCCGCCCGTGCGCTCGCCGCGGCCGAGGGGTCGCTGTCCGAGCGCCGCCGCGGCGTGCAGCAGGTCATGGACACCCTCGCCGGGGAGCTCGCCCGCCGGTACCGCAACGGCGAGGCCGACGTCGCCGCGCTGCTCGCCGCCGAGGGCCGATGACGGGCTGGCCCGACGCCCCGGTCCTCGTCGAGGTGTGGCGCTCGGGATTCCTCGAGTCGGTGCACCGCGGCGCCGTCGTCGTCGTCGGCCCCGACGGTGCGGTGACCTGGTCGGCCGGCGACGTCGACCGTCCGGTCCTCCCGCGGTCGGCCAACAAGCCCGTGCAGGCCACCACCTACCTGGCCGCCGGCTGGCGCCCCCGCTCCGGCCCGGAACTCGCGATCGCGGCCGGCTCGCACCTCGGTGAGGACGGCCACCGCGACCTCGCCGCGGGCATCCTCGCCGCCGCGGGCCTGGACCCCTCGGCGCTCGGCTGCCCGGCCGCCCTGCCCGGGCACGAGCCCACCCGCGCGGCCTGGCTGGTCGCGGACCGGGCACCCGAGCGGCTGGCGATGAACTGCTCGGGCAAGCACGCGGCGATGCTGGCCGCCTGCGTCGCGGCGGGCTGGCCCACCGACGGCTACCTGCAGCGCGAGCACCCCCTGCAGCAGGCGATCGAGGCCCGGCTGTCGGCCGCGGCCGGGGAGCCGGTGGCCGCCGTCGTCGTCGACGGGTGCGGCGCGCCGCAGCACGGGCTGTCGCTGACCGGGCTGGCCCGCGGCGTCGGCTCGCTGGTCGAGGCCCCGCAGGGCGGCCCCGAGCGCGCGGTGGCCGACGCGGCCCGCGCCCACCCCTGGTACGTCGCCGGCACCGGCCGGGAGGACACCGACCTCATGACCGCCGTCCCCGGCCTGCTGGTGAAGGGCGGTGCCGACGGCGTGCACGTCGCCGCCCTGCCCGGCCGCGGTGCGGTGGCGGTCAAGCTCGACGACGGCGGTGACCGCGGGCGGGCGCCGGTGCTGGCCGCGGCGCTCCGCCGGCTCGGCGTCGGCGAGGAGGTGCTGGCCCCGTGGGCGACCACCCCGGTGACCGGCGGCGACGGCGTCGTCGGGGAGGTCCGGCCGGCCGTCGTCCTGGCCGGGTGACGGCGACACGCCGGGTGTGAGGCGACTCACGGCAGGGTGCTAGCAGCTGCGCTTGCAACTGCTAGCACCCCTGGTTACCGTTGAGTACGTGCAGACCCCCGGCGAGTTCGTGAGCGGTCAGGTGAGGTCGGTCCGCGAGAAGGTGGACCAGCTCGCCGGCAGCGTCGCGGAGACCGTCGCGGCCGAGGCCCAGCAGGTCTCGACCGTGCGCTCGCAGGTGGGGGAGTACATCCGGGAGCAGCGCAGCGCCGCCCGGGTGTCCCTGCGCGAGCTCGCCCGCACGGCAGGGGTGAGCAACCCCTACCTGTCGCAGGTGGAACGGGGGCTGCGCAAGCCGTCGGCGGAGATCCTCGCCGCCATCGCCAAGGGTCTGCAGATCTCCGCCGAGACGCTCTACGAGCAGGCGGGCATCCTCGACCGGCGCGCCGGCAACCCCGACACGGTCGCGGCCATCCGGTCCGACGACCAGCTCTCCGAGCGGCACAAGGCGGTGCTGCTCGAGCTGTACGAGACCTACGTCCGCGAGCACGCCGCCGCTTCCCCCGTGCCCGCGGACGCCACCCGGAGCCGCACGCCCGGGGACCACCCGAACCCCTCCAAGGAGACCGCATGACCACCGCCACCGACCTCCTCGAGCAGGTCGCCGAGCGCGGCCGCACCCCGCTGCTGGTCGCCGTCGGCGCCGGTGACCTCGCCGTCACCCAGGCCCGCACCGTCCTCGCCACGCTGCGCTCGCGCGCCGAGGCCCTCCCCGGCGAGGCCCAGGTCCAGGTCGACCTGGCCACCCGCGAGGCCCGCACCCGCGCCGAGCAGGCCGCCGACCGCGCCCGCCAGCTGGTCACCGTCGTCCGTCCCGACGCCGTCGTCACCACCGTGACCGGGCTCGTCGAGCAGGCCCGCACCCAGGCCGCCGGCACCGTCGAGGCGCTGGCCGAGCGCGGCGCCGACGTCCTGCAGGAGCTGCGCCGCCAGCCCGGCATCCGCCGCTTCGTGGTGCGCGCCGAGCAGGCCGTCGACACCGTCGAGGACGCCGTCGAGGAGGTCATCGAGGAGGCCGCCGAGGCCGTCACCGAGGCCTCCGACGAGATCACCTCCCGCGTCCAGAAGGCCGCCGCCCGCACCACCAAGGCCGCCGCCAAGGCCGAGGCCGCCGTCGAGGAGACCGCGGAGCAGGCGAAGGCCACCCTCGAGGAGACCGTCGAGGCCGCCGACGAGGCCACCGCCAAGGCCGCCCGCAAGCCGGCCAAGCGCACCCCCGCGGCCCGCTCGTCGGCCGCCAAGGGCACCTCGGCGCGCGTGACCCGCACCCGCACCACCAAGAAGACCACCGACTGAGGAAGGACCCTCCTGCCCCCGCCGCTCGCACGCTCGCGGCGGGACCCCGCAGGAGGGCCGCACCCAGGGTCACGACCCAGGGCCCCGGAGCTGCACGTGTGCGCTCCGGGGCCCTGTCGCGTCCCAGGGGTGTCCCCCCGGTCGGAGCGAGCCCGCCACCGCCGCGGGCGGGTACCCTCCGGGACATGTCCTTCGACGGGATGCTGCTGTTGGCGCTGTACTACGCCACGCTGGCGCTGACCGTCTGGGCGTTCGTCGACGCCGTGATCCGCCCGGCCGCGGGGTACGTGGCCGCCGGCAAGCTCACCAAGCCGGCCTGGGCGGGCATCACCGCGCTGGCCGGGGTGGTCATCTACCTGCAGGGGCCGATGACGTTCCTCGGCCTGCCCGCGGTCATCGCCGCCGTCGTCTACCTCGTCGACGTGCGCCCGGCCGTCCGCGGCGTGCAGCGGGGCAACAGCAGCTGGTGACGCGCCGGCCGGGTCAGTACCGGTCGTCGCGCGGCATGAACGCCCACAGCACCAGGTAGGCGATGAACTGCGGCCCGGGCAGGATGCACGAGACCACGAAGGCCAGCCGCAGGGCGCCGGTGGAGATGCCGTAGCGGCGGGCGATGCCCGCACAGACGCCGGCGATCATCCGGTTGCGGGTGTCCCGGGCGAGCCGGCGGGGAGCAGGTGCGGGGTAGGTCATGTCCCGACCCTAGGCGCGGCCGGGAGCCCGGGGCATCGGGGAACACCCTGGTCAGCGGCTGAAGACACCCGGAGGCGGTTCCGGGGAGGCCACCGCCTGCGCGTCCGGCACCGGCTGCGCGTTGCCCACGAAGCGGGCCAGGTCGTCGTCGGCCACCACCCGGGCGGGCATCGGGTCGCCCGCGCAGCGCCGGGTCAGGGCGGCCACCGGCAGCGGCGCGTCGGAGGCCACGGTGACCAGGTTGCCGAAGCGCCGGCCGCGCAGGGTGCCGGGCTCGGCGAGGACGCAGACGTGCGCGAACACCGCCTGCAGGGTGGCCACCTGGCCGCGGGCGAAGCGCAGCGGCGGCCCGTCGGCGACGTTGGCGGTCAGCACGCCGCCCGGCCGCAGCACCCGCCGCGCCTCGGCCGCGTACTCGACGGTGGTCAGGTGCGCCGGCGTCCGGGCCCCGGCGAACACGTCGCTGACGACGACGTCGGCGCTCGCGCTCGGGAGGGCGGCGAGCCCGGCACGGGCGTCTGCGGCGCGCACCCGGACCTGCGCCCCCCGCGGCAGCGGCAGGTGGGCGCGGACCAGGTCGGTGAGCCGCTGGTCGGCCTCGACCACCCGCTGCCGCGAGCCGGGCCGGGTCACCGCGACGTAGCGGGCCAGCGTGAGCGCGCCGCCGCCGAGGTGCACCGCGTCGACCGGCTCGCCCTCGGGCGCGGCCAGGTCGAGCACGTGGCCCATGCGGCGGACGTACTCGAACTCCAGGTGCGCCGGGTCGTCGAGGTCGACGTGGGACTGCGGCGTCCCCTCCACCACCAGCACCCACGAGCCGTCGCGGTCGGCGTCACCGAGCAGCTCCGCGGTGCCGCCGTCGACCTCGGTGGGGCCGGGCGGCACCACCGGCGGGCGGGCGCCGCGGCTCACCGGGGCGCCACCGCCGACCAGCGGACGGTCAGCTCGCCGTGCCGCCAGCGCCGGGTCGTGCCGACCAGCGGCCAGCCCTCGTCGGCGAGCGTCTGGACGGCGGCGACCCACCGCTGGCGCGGCCCGAACGTCGACAGGCCGGCCGCGGCGGCCCAGGCGGCGTCGAGGGCGCGCAGCAGGTCGTGCACGGGCTGCCCCGGGACGTTGTGGTGGATCAGCGCCTTGGGCAGCCGCTCGGCGAGGTCGGAGGGCCGGTCGAGGTCGGCGACCCGCGCGGCGAGGGTGAGGGTCAGCGGCCCGTCGGCGTCGAGCGCGACCCAGCTAGCCCGCCGTCCCCACTCGTCGCAGGTGCCCTCCACCAGCAGGCCGCCGGGACCCAGCGCCGCGCAGGTGGTCTCCCACGCCCGGGCCGCGGAGGCCTCGTCGTACTGGCGCAGCACGTTGAACTCGCGCACCAGCACCGGCCGCAGCCCGGCGAGCTCGAAGCCGCCGACCCGGAAGTCCACCCGCGGCGGGTCGCGGTGCTCGGCGACGGCGGCCACCCGGGCGGGGTCGATCTCCAGCCCGACGACCTCCAGCCCGGGCACCTCCGGCGCGAGGCGGTCGGCCAGCTCGAGGGTGGTCACGGCCGACGAGCCGTAGCCCAGGTCGACCACGAGCGGGCGCGCGGCGTCGCGCAGCCGCGGCACCTGGGTGGCGAGGATCCAGCGGTCGACCCGGCGCAGCCGGTTGGCGTTGGTGGTGCCGCGCGTCGGCAGGCCCAGCGCCCGGGCGCGGCCGGCGGCCAGCCGCGGCCCGGCACGGCGCGGGGTGAGGCTCGCCCGGCGCTTGTGCTCGCTGCCGTCCTCGCTCACCGGGCCCGAGGGTAGTCCGCCTCCCCGGGCCACCGCCCGGGCCCGTTTACCGTGGGATCGTGCTCGTCCGCTCCGATGCCCGTCTCGCCGACCTGACCACGCTCGGGGTCGGTGGGCCCGTGGCGCGGCTGGTCGAGGTCACCGACGCCGCCGACCTGGTCGCCGCCGTCCGCGAGGCCGACGAGGCGGGCCGGCCGCTGCTCGTCCTCGGCGGCGGCTCCAACGTCGTCGCCCCCGACGCGGGGTGGGACGGCGACGTCGTGGCCGTGCGCAGCCGCGGCGTCGAGCGGCGCGGCGACGTCCTCGAGGTGCAGGCCGGCGAGGACTGGGACGACCTGGTCGCGCGCACCGTCGAGGAGCAGCTGGCCGGGATGGAGGCGCTCTCGGGCATCCCCGGCTCCACGGGCGCCACGCCGGTGCAGAACGTCGGCGCCTACGGCCAGGAGGTCGCCCAGACGATCACCGCGGTGCGCGTCTACGACCGTGCCGAGAAGACCGAGCGCACGCTGTCCAACGACGAGTGCGACTTCGGCTACCGCGACAGCCGCTTCAAGCGCGAGCCCGGCCGGTTCGTCGTCCTCACCGTCTCCTTCGCCCTCGACCCCGGACCGCTGTCACGGCCGGTGGGGTACGCCGAGCTGGCGAAGCGGCTGGGCGTGGACCTCGGCGGCCGGGCACCGCTGGCCGACGTCCGCGCCGCGGTGCTCGACCTGCGCCGCGGCAAGGGGATGGTCGTCGACCCGGCCGATCCCGACACCCGCAGCGCCGGCTCGTTCTTCACCAATCCCGTCGTCCCGGCCGAGCAGGCCGTGCCCGGCTGCCCGAGCTGGCCGGCCGGTGACGGGATGCTCAAGCTCAGCGCCGCGTGGCTGGTGCAGTCGGCGGGCTTCGGCCGCGGGACGCGCGACGGGCGGGTCGGCACGTCGTCGCGGCACAGCCTGGCGCTGACCACCGAGCCCGGGGCGACGGCGGCCGAGCTCATGGCCTTCGCCGACCGGGTCGTGGCCGCCGTCCACGACCGCTTCGGCGTGACGCTGGTCCCCGAGCCCCAGCGGCTGTAGGCGGCTCCCCGTCGAGATCGCGTGGTCTCGACGCGTCAGCGCCTCCCCGGGGTCGGGATCACGTGATCTCGGCGGTCAGTCGGCCTCGCGGTGGACCTTGTGCTGGGCGGCCTGGGCGCGGGGGCGGACGACGAGCAGGTCGACGTTGACGTGGTGCGGCCGGGTCAGCGCCCAGGCGATGCAGTCGGCGACGTCCTCGGCCACCAGCGGCTCGCGCACGCCCCGGTAGACGGCGTCGGCCTTCTCCTGGCTGCCGGTGCGGATGAGCGAGAACTCCTCGGTCCGGACCATCCCCGGCGCGATCACCACCACGCGCACCGGCTCGGCGACGAGCTCCAGCCGCAGGGTCTCGGCCAGCGTGTGCACGCCGTGCTTGGCCGCCGTGTAGGACGCACCACCCTCGTAGCTGACCAGCCCGGCCGTGGAGCCGACGAACAGCACGTCCCCGGCGCCCGAGGCGCGCAGCGCCGGCAGCAGCGCCTTGGTCAGTCGCACCGTGCCGAGCACGTTGACGTCGTAGGTGCGCGCCCACGAGTCGAGGTCGGCCTCGGCCACCGGCCTGGCGTCGAACGCCCCGCCGGCGTTGTTGACCAGGACGTCGACCCGCGGCAGCTCGGCGGCGAACGCCTCGACCGAGGCGGGGTCGGTGACGTCGAGCGGCAGCGCGCGGGCGCCGATCCGCTCGGCGAGCGCGGTCAGCCGGTCCTGCCGGCGGGCACCCACCACGACGTCGAAGCCCTCGCCGGCCAGCCTCTCCGCCGTCGCGGCGCCGATGCCGCTGGAGGCGCCGGTGACCACGGCGGTGCGCCCGGCTCCCGGGAAGGGGGTCGGGCCGGAGGGTGAGACGTCGGTGACACCGGGCATGTGGTCATCCTGTCGCTGTTGCAGGATGGGAAGACGACAGGGGTGTCGAGACCGGCGCCCGGGACGGGGACGAGGCGGGAGGTCGGGGTGCCTGCTCGCCGCCTCCTGTCGCACCGTGCGCCGCGCCGGGTGGCGACGGTCTCGGTGCACACCAGCCCGCTCGACCAGCCCGGTGCCGGCGACGCCGGCGGCATGAACGTCTACATCGTCGAGGTCTCCCGCCGGCTGGCCGCCCGCGGCATCGCCGTCGACGTGTTCACCCGGGCCACCTCCAGCGACCTGCCGCCGGTCGTGGAGATGAGCCCCGGCGTCACCGTGCGGCACGTCAGCGCCGGCCCGTTCGAGGGCCTGGGCAAGGAGGAGCTGCCGGCCCAGCTGTGCGCCTTCACCGCCGGCGTGCTGCGCGAGGAGGCCCAGCACGAGCCCGGGCACTACGACGTCGTCCACTCGCACTACTGGCTCTCCGGCCAGGTCGGGTGGCTGGCGCGCGACCGCTGGAGCGTGCCGCTCATCCACACCGCGCACACCCTCGCCAAGGTCAAGAACGCGGCGCTGGCCGCAGGTGACCACCCCGAGCCGCGGCTGCGGGTGATCGGCGAGGAGCAGGTGGTGGCCGAGGCCGACCGGCTGGTGGCCAACACGGAGGAGGAGGCGCGCCAGCTCGTCGAGCACTACGGGGCCGACCCGCGGCGCACCCTCGTCGTCCCGCCCGGGGTCGACCTCGACCGGTTCACCCCCGGCGACCGCGCGGCCGCCCGCCGCGCGCTCGGCGTCCCCGCCGACGCCGTCGTGCTGACCTTCGTCGGCCGCATCCAGCCGCTCAAGGCGCCCGACCTGCTGCTCGCCGCCGCCGCCCGGATGCTGGAGGACGACCCCGACCTGCGCGCCCGGCTGCAGGTGCACGTGGTCGGGGCGCCCAGCGGCTCGGGCCTGGAGGCGCCGCGCCAGCTCGAGGAGCTGGCCGCCTCCCTCGGCATCGCCGACCTGGTGCGCTTCCTCCCGCCGCAGCCCCCGGACCGGCTGGCGATGTACTACCGGGCCGCCGACGTCGCCGTCGTCCCCAGCCACAACGAGTCCTTCGGCCTCGTCGCCCTGGAGGCGCAGGCGTGCGGCACGCCGGTGGTCGCCGCCGCGGTCGGCGGCCTGCCGACGGCGGTGCGCGACGGCGTGTCCGGGGTGCTCGTGGGCAGCCGCGACCCGGCCGCCTACGCCGCCGCCATCCGCGCCGTGCTGGCCCGCCGCCCGCTGCTGGCCGCCGGCGCCCGCCGGCACGCCGCGGACTTCTCCTGGGACCGCACCGCCGACGCCCTCGTCGCGGCCTACGCCTCGGCCGCCGCCGAGATGGCCGGCGCCGCCCGCCGTGCGCTGCGGCCGGTGGTCGGGCTGCCGCTCGGGACGCAGGTGGCCTGGTGAGCGAGGACGGGACGGACGGCGGGGCGCGGCCGGCCCGCGCCGACGTGGTGGCCCGGCTCGACGCCGTCATCGACCGGACGCTGCGCGAGGCCGAGCTGGTGCACGAGCACCCGGCGCCGGGCCGCTGGGTGGTCGAGCTGCCCGGCACGCACAAGCTCAAGACGGTGTGCGGGCTCGTCGTCGGCGAGCACGCGCTGCGGGTCGAGGCGTTCGTCTGCCGCCAGCCCGACGAGAACCGTGAGCAGATGTGGGCCCACCTGCTGCAGCGCAACGCCCGCATGTACGGCGTCGCCTGGTCCATCGACCGGGTCGGCGACGTGTACCTGACCGGCCGGCTGCCGCACGCGGCGGTGACCCCCGAGGAGCTCGACCGGGTGCTCGGCGCGGTGCTCAGCTACGCCGACGACTCGTTCAACACGCTGCTGGAGATCGGGTTCGGCACGTCGATCCGCCGTGAGTGGGAGTGGCGGGTCCGGCGCGGGGAGTCCCTGCGCAACCTCGAGGCGTTCGCCGCCTTCGCGCAGGCCGGCCGTGCCGACCGGCCCGGCGACGGGGGAGGGGACCCCCCGGACGGCGGGGGATGACCGCCACCGAGCGGGACGGGACGGTCGCGGACGCCGAGGAGCGCCCCGGCTACGCCCGCCGCTGGTGGGTGCTGGCCACGATGACCGTCTGCCTGCTCGTGGTGATCACGGGCAACACGACGCTCAACGTGGCCATCCCGACGCTGCAGCGCGAGCTGGGCGCCACGCAGGGCGAACTGCAGTGGGCCGTGGACGCCTACATCGTCGTCTTCGCGGGCCTGCTGTTCTCCTGGGGCGTCATCGGCGACCGGATCGGCCGCCGCCGGGTGCTGCTGATCGGCCTGGGCGTCTTCGCCGCGGGGTCGGTGCTCGCCGCGTTCTCCGACAGCCCGCTGGAGCTCATCGCCTGGCGGGCGGTCATGGGGGTCGGCGGCGCGGCCGTGCAGCCGACCACCCTCGCCGTCATCACCAACGTCTTCCCGGCCGGGGAGCGCGGCCGGGCGATCGGCATCTGGGCGGCCACCGCCGGGCTCGCCGTCGCCGGCGGCCCGCTGGCCAGCGGCGCGGTGCTCACCACGTTCTGGTGGGGCGCGATCTTCCTCATCGGGGTCCCGGTGGCCGTGCTCGGCATCGCCGGGACGCTCGCGTTCGTCCCCGAGTCACGGGACCCGTTCCCCGGCCGGCTCGACGTCCCCGGGGTGCTGCTGTCCATCGCCGCCCTGGCCGGCCTGGTCTACGGGATCATCCACGCCGGCTCCGGGGTGGGCTGGGCGACGCCGGGGGTGCTGGTGCCGCTGGTCGGCGGCGCGCTGCTCCTGGTGCTGTTCGTCTGGCTGCAGCGGCGCTCGTCGCACCCGGCGCTGGACGTCTCGCTGTTCCGGCTGCCCGCGTTCTCGGCCGCGGCGGCCGCGCTGGGCCTGAACTTCTTCGCGCTGATGGGCGCCACGTTCTACCTCGTCTACTACCTGCAGGGCGCCCGCGGCTACGACCCGCTGCAGTCGGGGGCGGCGCTCATCCCGGTCGCGCTCGGGATGGCGCTCATGGCGCCGCGCAGCTCCCGGCTGGCCGAGCGGTTCGGCGCGAAGGCCGTCTGCGCGGGGGGGTTCGTGCTCATCACCCTGTCGTTCCTCGCCTTCCAGCTGCTCGACGAGGCCGCGCCGCTGTGGCTGCTGGTCACCGCGCTGAGCGTGCAGGGCCTGGGCATGGGCGCGGTCATGGCGCCGGCCACCGAGTCGATCATGTCGGTGGTGCCCCGGGAGAAGGCCGGTGCCGGTGCCGCGGTCAACAACACCGTCCGGCAGGTCGGCGGCGCGCTCGGCGTGGCCATCCTCGGTTCGCTGCTGGCCACCGCCTACGCCGCGAACGTCGGGCGGGCCGTCGACGTGCTGCCCGCGCCGGCCCGCGCCGAGGCCAGCACCTCCATCGCGGCGACCCTCGAGGCGGCCCGGACGACGGCGGCGCAGGCCCGGGCGGACGGCGACGAGGCCACCGCCGCCGCGGCCCTGCGGCTGGAGGACACCGCCCGGGAGGCCTTCGTCTCGGCCATGCACCTGACCGCCGTCGGCACCGCGACCGCCTCGGCCGTCGCCGCCGTCGTCGTGCTCGTCTGGCTGCCGGGCCGCCGGACGGGCGCGCGGGCGCCGTCGTCGGCCTAGCGTGGGCGGCGTGCAGGAGTCCCCCGCGCAGCAGGAGCGGCTCGGTCGCGCGCTCATCGGCGTGGTGGCCGCCTCGGGCCTGGTCTACCCGCTGCTGCTGTGCGCGGTGCAGCTGGTGCTCGCCCAGCTCGTCGTCGTCGACGTCGCCGCGACCGCGCTGTGGCTGGGGATCGCGGCGGCCTGCAGCGTGGCGCTGGTGGCGGCGCTGCGCTGGGGTGCGGCCCGGCGGGTGCGCAGTCCCTGGCTGCTGGTCGGACTGCTGCCCGTCGTCCTCTACGAGACCTGGGTGCTCTGGCCGCTGCTGACCGCCTGAGGACGCCGTCGGGCAGGATGGGCGCGTGACCACGTCTGCGGAGACCGCCCCCGGGACCCTCGTGCTGCTGCGCCACGGCGAGAGCGAGTGGAACAAGGCCAACCTGTTCACCGGCTGGGTCGACGTCGAGCTGTCGGAGAAGGGCCGCGCCGAGGCCGCCCGCGGCGGGCAGCTGCTGGCCGAGCACGGCCTGCTGCCCGACGTGCTGCACACCTCGCTGCTGCGGCGCGCCATCACCACCGCCGAGCTGGCGCTGTCCGCCGCCGACCGGCAGTGGATCCCGGTGCGCCGCTCCTGGCGGCTCAACGAGCGGCACTACGGCGCGCTGCAGGGCAAGGACAAGGCCGCCACCCTTGCCGAGTACGGCGAGGAGCAGTTCATGGTGTGGCGGCGCTCCTACAGCACCCCGCCCCCGCCCATCGAGCCGGGCAGCGAGTTCTCCCAGGACGGCGACCCGCGCTACGCCTTCCTCCCGCCGGAGGTGCGCCCGGCCACCGAGTGCCTGGCCGACGTCGTCGTGCGGATGCTGCCGTACTGGTACGACGCGATCGTCCCGGACCTGCGCAGCGGCGCCACCGTGCTGGTGGCCGCGCACGGCAACAGCCTGCGGGCGCTGGTCAAGCACCTCGACGGCATGGGCGAGGACGAGGTGGTCGGGCTCAACATCCCCACCGGCGTCCCGCTGCGCTACGACCTCGACGCCGACTTGCGGCCGGTGAAGCCGGGTGGGGAGTACCTCGACCCCGAGGCCGCCGCGGCCGCGATCGAGGCGGTCCGGAACCAGGGCAAGAAGTAGCCGGACACGACGAGGGCCTCCCCACCGCCGGTGGGGAGGCCCTCGTCGTGTCCGGCGTCAGGTCGATACCGCGGTCATCTCCCGCTCGCCGGTGACCAGGTAGACGACCCGGCGGGCGACGCTGACGGCGTGGTCGGCGAACCGCTCGTAGTAGCGGCCCAGCAGCGTGATGTCGATGGCCGACTCCATGCCGTGCGGCCAACCCGGGCTCAGCAGCTCGGTGAACAGCTGCCGGTGTAGCGCGTCCATCAGGTCGTCGTCGCTCTCCAGCTCGGTGGCCGCGCGCACGTCGAGCTTGGCGATCACCGCGCCGGTCTTGGTCACCAGGCTCTGCGCGACGTGGCCGGCCTCGAGGAAGATCGGCCGCACCTCGGCCGGCACCGCCGACTCGGGGAACCGCATCCGGGCCAGCTTGGCCACGTGCACCGCGAGGTCGCCCATGCGCTCGAGGTCGGCGACGATCCGCATCGCGGTGGTGATGGTGCGCAGGTCGGTGGCCACCGGCTGCTGGCGGGCGAGCAGGGTGAAGCAGCGCTCCTCGATGCTCTCGCGCACCGCGTCGACGTGCTCGTCGCCGGCGATCACCAGGTCGGCCAGGGCGACGTCGGCGTCGAGCAGGGCGGTGGTCGCCTTGCTCATCGCCGAGCCGACCGAGTTCGCCATGTCGACCAGGCAGGTGTTGATGTCCTCGAGCTCTTCGCGGTAGTGCTCGCGCACGGGTCCTCCTCGTCGGCCGGCCGCACGCCGGGCCCCCGCCGTCCGGACACCGTCTGCTCGGTGCGCCGCCCTGCACCCGAGGGTAGGTCGTGCGCGGGAGGGTGCAGGTCCGGGCCGGTGAACGCGGGGGCACCCGGGCGTGAACAATCGCCCTGAGTGGCTCTGCCGCCACTCAGACGGGGGATGCCCGGCCGGGGGTGCGGCCTAGCATCGGCGGCGTGATCCTGCTGGCCGCCCTCGGCGGCCTCGTCGCCGGCGCGGTCCTCGGGGCCGTCGTCGCCCTGGTGATCCGCCGGCGGTCCGCCGCGGAGCCGGCCGAGGCCGACCCCGGGGACGCCGCGCGCGAGGCCGCGCTCGCCCGCCGGCTGCTGGACCTCATGGACCCCGCCGTGCTCATCCTCGACAAGGACGACGCCGTCGTCGTCGCCAACCCGACCGCGCGGGCGCTGGGGGTCGTGCGCGACCGGCGGCTGCTCGTGCCGGCGCTGCAGGGGCTGGTCCGCGAGGTGCACACCGCCGGCAGCCGCCGGGCCGACGTCGCGCTGCCCGGCGAGATCGTCGGCGGCGGCTCGCGGCTGGTCGGCGCCCACGGGATCTCCCTCGACGCCGCCCCGACCGTCGTGCCGGGCCCGGTCGCGCTCGTGCTGCAGGACGTCACCGAGGCCCGCCGGGTCGAGGCCGTCCGCCGGGACTTCGTCGCCAACGTCGGCCACGAGCTCAAGACGCCGGTGGGCGCGCTGGGCCTGCTCGCCGAGGCCACGCAGGGCGCCGCCGACGACCCCGAGACGGTGCAGCGCTTCGCCGCCCGCATGGCGCACGAGGCCGACCGGCTGGCCAAGCTGGTGCGCGAGCTGATCGACCTGTCCCGGCTGCAGGGCGCCGAGCCGCTGCCCGAGCTCGTGCCGGTCGACGTCGACACCGTGATCGCCGAGGCCGTGGACCGCACCGGCCTGGCCGCCGCCGCGAAGGGCATCACGATCGCCGTCGGCGGGCGGCGCGGGCTGGTGGTGCGCGGCGTCGAGTCACAGCTGACGACGGCGGTCACCAACCTGCTGGCCAACGCCGTCGCCTACAGCCCGGAGAACACCAAGATCGCCGTCGGGGCGCGGGCGCGCGGCGGCTCGGCCGAGATCGCCGTGACCGACAGTGGCATCGGCATCCCGCGGGCCGACCGCGAGCGGGTGTTCGAGCGCTTCTACCGCGTCGACCAGTCCCGGGCGAGCAGCACCGGCGGCACGGGCCTGGGGCTGGCGATCGTCAAGCACGTGGCCAGCAACCACGGCGGCTCGGTCAGCGTGTGGAGCGAGGAGGGCCTCGGCTCCACGTTCACCCTGCGCATCCCCCTGGCGGTCGAGGACCACGCCGACCGCCACGACACCACCGAAGCCGCCGACGCCGCTGCCGGGCAACTCCAGGAGGAAGGACACCGATGACCCGCGTGCTGGTGGTGGAGGACGAGGAGTCCTTCTCCGACGCGCTGTCCTACATGCTCGGGCGGGAGGGGTTCGAGGCGGTCGTCGCGGCCACCGGGCCCGAGGCGCTCGCCGAGTTCGACCGCGCGGGGGCCGACATCGTCCTGCTCGACCTCATGCTCCCCGGCCTGCCGGGCACCGAGGTCTGCCGGGCGCTGCGCTCCCGGAGCAACGTCCCGATCATCATGCTCACCGCGAAGGACTCCGAGGTCGACAAGGTCGTCGGCCTGGAACTGGGCGCCGACGACTACGTCACCAAGCCCTACTCCGCGCGCGAGCTGGTCGCCCGCATCCGGGCGGTGCTGCGCCGCCGCGGCGACGTCGAGACCCCGGCCGACGGCGCGCTGGAGGCCGGCCCGGTGCGGATGGACGTCGAGCGGCACGTGGTCGCCGTCGACGGCGAGCCCGTGGCGCTGCCGCTCAAGGAGTTCGACCTGCTCGAGCTGCTGCTGCGCAACGCCGGCCGGGTGCTGACCCGCGGGCAGCTCATCGACCGGGTGTGGGGCTCGGACTACGTCGGCGACACCAAGACCCTCGACGTCCACGTCAAGCGGCTGCGGGCCAAGATCGAGCCCGACCCGGCGAACCCGAAGTACCTGGTGACCGTCCGCGGCCTCGGCTACAAGCTCGAGACCTAGGAGGACCCCTCTGCGCCCCGCCACTCGCAAGCTGGCGGCGGGACCCTGCAGAGGGGCCGTTCCAGCACGTCACCAGGCCGGGGCGTCAGTCGCCCCGGCCGGTCTCGTCCTGCAGCTCGTCGATCTTGCGGGAGGCGTCGGCCTTGGTGAGGTCCTCCGGGACCTCCTCGCCGGCCTGGCGGGCCAGCGTGTGCAGGTAGCTCTTCTGGGCGCCGGTGGCGGGCTCGTCGCCGGTCACCCAGTCCGACGGGTCCTTCTCCGCGGTGGGGTCGCCGGCCTGCCCGGTGTTGACGTTCGATTCGCTCATGTGTTCGATCCTAGGCGGGGGCGAGCTCCGGCGCAGGTCGAGCGGCGGCAGCGGGCCGGGACTCCCAGCGGCGTCCGGTCCGGTACACGTGCACGCTCCCGCAGGAGGGGCACTCCACGCCCAGGGCGATGTGCGTCGGGTGGTTGGTGACCGACCGGATGCGCCGGTCGGCGACCAGCTCGTCGGTCCGGGTCACGGGGCAGGTGATCAGCAACATGCGACGAGCCTGCGCCGTGGACCGTCAACCGACGAGTGGCAGGAACGACACAGTGCGCGTCTTTTCTGCCATGCTGTGCGTGTGACCGGATCCGACCGCCCGCTCGTCGTCAGCCTGCTCGCCGGGGACGGTGTCCTCGGCGCCTTCGGCCTCGGGGTCGCCGCCGAGGTGTTCGGCTACGACCAGCGCCGCTTCGGCATGCCGCTCTTCGACTTCGCGGTGGTCACCGACCGCCCCGGCGTCGTGCGCACCGACACCGGCCTGGCGCTCTACGTCGAGCACGGCCTCGAGCGGCTCGCCGTCTCCGACATCGTCCTGGTCACCGCGTGGGAGAAGCTGTCCCAGCCCGTCCCGGCGTCGGTCCTGGACGCGCTGCGCGCCGTGCACGCCCGCGGCGGCCAGATCGTCAGCCACTGCACCGGCGCCTTCGTCGTCGCGGCCGCCGGCCTGCTCGACGGGCGGCGGGCCACCACGCACTGGCGCTACGCCGGTGAGCTGGCCGCCCGGTACCCGGCCGTCGACGTCGACCCCCGGGTCCTCTACGTCGACGAGGGCACGATCATCACCGGCGCCGGGACGGCGAGCGGCGTCGACGCGCTGCTGCACCTCGTCCGCCGTGAGTGGGGCGCCGCGGCGGCCAACTCCCTGGCCCGCGAGATGGTCGTGCCGCCGCACCGCGACGGCGGGCAGGCGCAGTACATCGACGAGCCGGTCGCCCGGTGCGAGGACGACCTGCTCGGCGTCGTCCTGGACTGGGCGCGGGCGCACCTGGCCGAGGAGATCAGCGTCGAGGCGCTGGCCCGGCGTGCGCTGATGAGCCCGCGCAGCTTCGCCCGCCGGTTCAAGGCCACGACCGGGACCACGCCGCACGCCTGGCTGCTGGCCCAGCGGCTGGCCGCGGCCGAGGCGCTGCTCGAGGAGAGCGACGCCCCCGTGGAGGAGATCGCCCGGCTGGTCGGCTTCGGCACGGCGGCAGGGTTCCGCGAGCAGTTCGCCCGCCGCCGGGGCGTGTCCCCGCGGGCCTACCGGCAGACGTTCCGGGCCGCGGCCGCCGTGCCGGCGGGGGAGGGCTCTGCGGCGTAGGACCGGCCGGTCAGCCGACCGGGATCGGACGGGCGACGCCGACCAGCGAGTCCAGCCGCCCGGCGTTGCTCGGCGCGAGCGGGCTGCGCACCACCCGGGTGAGCGCGAAACCGGCGCGGGCCAGCAGCATCGCGTGGGTGCGCGGGGTGAAGTGCCAGATGTGCTCGGCCGGCTTGAGCGTCCACCAGCGGGTGCCCAGCAGCCGGGCGGGCAGCGAGGACACGTAGGGCGTGGAGAACAGCACGACGCCGTCGTCGGCCACCAGTGAGCGCGCCGTCCGCCAGAAGGCGAGCGGGTCGGGCACGTGCTCGACGGTGTCCCACGCGCACACGACGTCGAAGCCCGGGGTCAGCGGCGCGTCGGCGAGCTGGCCGCAGAAGACGTCGAGGCCGAGGGTCTCGACGGCGTGCCGGGCGCCGGTGCGGGACAGCTCGACGCCGCTGGCGTCCCAGCCGGCCGCCCGCGCGGCGTCGAGGAACAGCCCGTAGCCGGCGCCGACCTCCAGCAGCCGGCCACCGGCGGCGCGGCCGCGGACCCGGTCGAGCAGCGCCAGCCGGCCGGCGGTCCAGGTGCGCTGCAGCAGCATGGCGGGGTCGAGCCGGCGGGGCTGCTGGGCGGCGTCCCCGTACACCCCGCCCTCGAAGTAGCCGACGTCGTCGTAGAGCCGCTGCAGCGCCTCCGGGCGCAGCCGGGGGCTGACGAACACCAGCCCGCACGAGGGGCAGCGGACGACGCCGAAGGGCGCGAGGTCGTGCACCGGCCGGCCGCGCACGCCGCACAGGCAGCAGTCGACCTCCTCGGTGTCCTCGGCGGTCCACGTCACCGGCTCGGAGGTCACCGGGGCAGTCACGCCGGTCAGCCTACGGAGCGACCGGTGCTCCCCCCGGGAGCGGTGCGGCCCGCGCCGACCGGCGGGTCGCCGCCGTCACCGGGTCCCTCGGTGCCCGTCCCGCTCTCCCCGGGCGGGGTCTCGGGGTAGCGCTGGGCGATCAGCGTGGCGAGCCGGCGCCTGACCACCGGCGACACCAGCCCGTCGCCGTCGGCCGGGGTGTCGGTGTCGAGCAGCTCCCCGGGGACGACGACGTAGCGGTCGGGCGCGGCGTCGGCCCGGGCGAGGAACCCCGCGCGCACCGCGTCGGCGTCGACGCCGGCGGGGCCGGCGGTGACGGGGGAGTCGACCACGACGGTGAGGTCGGGCAGCAGGCCGCGGGTGGCCCACAGCGACGTGCGGGTGATCCGGTCGGCGTCGAGGCCCTGCCCGGCGCCGTGGAAGGCGATCGAGGTGTCGACGTAGTGGGTGCACACCACGACCTGGCGCCGCTGCAGGGCCGGGCGGATCACCGTGGCCACGTGCTCGGCGCGGTCGGCGGCGGCCAGCAGCGCGGCGGTGTAGGCGGCCACCGGGCGGCCCTCGTCGTCGGTGACCCCCTGCCCGGGGGCGGCTTCCGGTGCCGGCGGGAAGAGCAGCTGGCGCACCTGGCGCCCGAGCGCGGTGTCGCTGGGCTCGTGGGTGGTGACGACGGGGTGGCCGTGCCCGCGCAGCACGCGGGCGAGGTCGGCGGTGTAGCGGCGGGTGAGGTCGCGGTCGGCGCCCTCCACCACGACGAACAGCCCGACGCCGCTGGAGGAGGCCGAGAGGATGTCCGAGCTGCCCCACAGCAGCCGCAGCATGTCCCGCGGCCGGGTGTGCGACCGGCCGCGCGGTGCCACCTGCCGGACGGCGTAGGCGCTGACCAGCAGCGCGAGCACACCACCGATGAGCAGGGTCAGGCCGGGGCCGGTGAGGGTGAGCACCAGCTCGCCCACCCGCAGCTCGTGCGTGCCGAGCAGGCCGGCCAGGCCGGGGCCGACGGCCACGGACAGCAGCAGCACGATCCGCACCGAGGAGACGACGAAGGCGAACACCCGCCCCCGCAGCCGGTCCTCGACCTCGAAGCCGATGAGCGTGTAGCCGATGATCCAGGAGACCCCGGCGAACAGGCCGACGAGGAAGGCCGCCGCGGTGGCCAGCACGAAGTCCTGCAGGAGCGACATCGCCAGCAGCGCGACGCCGGCCAGCCCGATCGAGCGGGCGAACAGCGCCCGCCGCGGCACCGTGGGCAGGATCCGCGGGCCGGTGAGCATGCCGAGCGCCAGGCCGGTGAAGACGATGCCGAACACCACGCCGTACCCGGCCGCGCCGGCGTCGAGCGTGGCGATGTAGAGCTGGGCGACACCGATGATGAGGCCGCCGGCGCCGAACGCGCCGATGACGCCGACGTAGAGCGCGCGCATGAGCGGCTGGCCGCGCAGGAACGAGACGCCCTCGACGACGAGGGAGAACACGTTGGTCGACGCCGCGCGGTCGGTGGCCGTGGGCGGGATGAGCCGGCGGGACAGGAACACCGTGCACGCCGAGATCGCGAAACTCACGGAGTTGAACACCAGGGCGATGACGATCGCGGTGCGCGCGTCGCTGCCCTCCCCGCTGCCGGGGAACACCCGGGCCACGGTCGACAGCAGCGCGAACAGCAGCGAGGCCACCGGGACCGCGCCGTAGACGCTGAACAGCGAGATCTGGTTGGCCACCGCGAGCCGCTCCCGCGGCACGATCGCCACCCAGATCGCCTGCTTGGCGGGGTTGGTGAACAGCCCGACGGCCTCGACGAGGAACTGGGCGACGTAGAGCCAGGTCAGCTCGTAGCTGACCGCGATCGACAGGTACAGGCCACAGGCCAGCAGCTCACCGACGACGACGGTGGTGCGCCGGTCGAGCCGGTCGGCCAGCGCGCCGGCCAGCGGGCCGAGCAGCAGGTCGGGCAGCAGCCGGGTGAGGATGACGCCGGAGATCGCCACGCCCTGCACCGCGGTGGACTGGTCGCGGGTGAGCTGCTGCGCCATCGCGGTGGTGGCCAGCAGGCCCAGCCAGTCGCCGAGGCTGGAGACGGCGATCGACGCCCACAGCCGGCGGAACACCGGGATCCGCACCAGCGCGAGCAGCGCGTTGTCGGCGCGGTGCCCGCTCGGTGACGACCCCGACCGGGTCGTGCCCGGCTGCGCCGCCTGTCCGTCCCTCACTGTCCTCGCCGTCCGGTCGTCGCGGTCGTCCTGGGAAGGGTAGTGGCGCCGGGTGACGTCCGGGGGCCGCCGCACCCGGACGGAGGAGGACGGTCAGGAGCCGGGCGGGCGCCGCTGCAGCGTCAGCGGCACCGGTGCCGGGCTGGCCGGGTGCGGCGCGACGAGCCCCAGGTCGAGGCGCGCCTCGGTCAGCCGGCGCAGCTCGGCGTAGGCGGCCGGCCCGACCAGCGCGGTCAGCTCCGCGGCGTAGGTCACCACCAGCGGCTCGGGGGAGACGTGGGCGGCGGGGGACCCGGTGCACCACCAGTGCAGGTCCGCGCCGCCGGGCCCCCAGCCGCGGCGGTCGAACTCGCCGATCGTGCTCACCAGCACGGTGCTGCCGTCGGGCCGCTCGACCTCCTCCTGCTCACGGCGCACCGGCAGCTGCCAGCACACGTCGGGCTTGGTGTAGAGCGGGTGCAGCTGCTCGCGCACGGCCATCCGGTGCAGCGCGCAGCCGGTCCCGCCCGGGAACCCGGGCCGGTTGAGGAACACGCACGCGCCGTCGACCAGCCGGGTGCGCAGCGAGCGGACGCCGCCCTCGTCGTCGGCGGTGTCCTCCTCGGTCCAGGCGCCGCGCCCGAGCGGCGCGAGCTGCCAGTCCTCGTCGGTGAGGTCGGCGACGGCGGCGGTGACCCGGGCGAGGTCGTCCTCGTCGCTGAAGAACGCGCCATGGCTGCAGCAGCCGTCGTCGGCACGGCCCGGGACGACGCCCGCGCAGCCGCGGCCGAACACGCAGGTCCAGGCCGAGGACAGCCAGGTCAGGTCGGCACGCACCCGGTGCCGCGGGTCGGCCGGGTCGGGGAACTCCACCCACTCGCGGGCGAAGTCCGGGTCGACCTCCGGCGGCACGTCCTCCACGGCGCCAGGCTAGAGAAAGGACCCCCTCCCTCTCACGCCTCGCTCCGCTCGGCGCGAGCCTCCGGAGGGGGCCGTGCACGGGTCGTGGTGCCGGCGGCCGGCGGACAGCGACGGGTGCACGCACCGCACCGGCCGGCGACCGCGTCGGCCGGCCGCCGGGCGGCCCGGCAGACTGGGCGCATGCGGCTCGGGGTGCTGGACGTCGGCTCGAACACGGTCCACCTGCTCGTGGTCAACGCCCACCGCGGTGCCGAGCCCACCGCCCAGCACGACGACCGCTGGCTGCTGCGCCTGGCCGAGCACGTCGGCGCGGACGACGTGCTGTCCAAGGAGGGCGAGAAGGCCCTGGTCAAGGCGGTGCAGAAGGCGTGCGTCCAGGCGGAGGAGGAGGGCTGCGACGAGGTCCTCGCCCTGGTCACCTCGGCCATCCGCGAGGCACGCAACGGCATGGAGGTGCTCGCCCGGGTCCGCCAGCGGACCGGCGTCGACCTGCAGGTCACCAGCGGCGAGGAGGAGGCCCGGCTGACCTTCCTCGCCGTGCGCCGCTGGTACGGCTGGAGCGCCGGCCGGCTGCTGGTCCTCGACATCGGTGGCGGCTCGCTGGAGCTAGCCGCCGGCACCGACGAGGACCCCGACGTGGCCCTGTCGCTCCCGCTGGGCGCCGGCCGGATGACCCGCCGGTTCCTGCCCGAGGCCGCGACCGGGGGCCGCCCCGACCTCGCCGCGCTCACCGCGCTGCGCGAGCACGCCGTCGACGTGCTCAGGCCGGCGGTGAAGAAGCTCCACGGTGCCGGGCCGCCGGACCTCGTGGCGGCCACCAGCAAGACCTTCCGCACGCTGGCCCGGCTCACCGGCGCCGCGCCCTACTCCGCGGGCATGCGGGTGCCGCGCGAGCTCAGCGCCGACGGGCTCGACCAGCTCATCGGCTTCGTGTCCCGCATCGAGTCCGGCGCGCTGGCCGAGCTGCGCGGCGTGTCGCCCGACCGCGCCCACCAGGTGCCCGCCGGTGCCGTGGTGGCGCAGGCCGCCATGCAGGCTCTGGATCTACCCTCCGTCCGGATCTGCCCGTGGGCCCTGCGGGAGGGCGTCATCCTCCGCCGGCTCGACACCTTGGGAGGCGCGTGATGGCAGTGCCCCGCCGGGAGCCCGGTGCCGGGCCCGGGCCGGAGACCGGCGGGCGGCCGCTGGCCGACATCCTCCGCGAGGCCGGCATCGAGGCACCGCGCAGCGCCCGACGGCGGCGGGGTGACACCGGCGACCTCCCCATCAAGCAGCGCCAGCGCGACCCGGACACCGACGCCGACCGGCCCAACCCGGGACGGCGCGCCAGCGACACCGGGCGGGTCTCGGACACCGGGCGGGTCTCCGACACCGGCCGCGTCGCGCGCGAGACCTCCCGCCCCGCCCGCGAGACCGCACGGGACACGGGCCGTGACACGGGCCGTGACACGGGCCGGGACACCGGACGTGACACCGGGCGCGTGCCGCCGTCCCCGGCCGGCCGCGGCCCGCAGGGGCCCTCGACGGCGGCCATCCCGGGGATCCGCCCGTCGCGCAAGCCCGGCGTACCCGGCGCCGACGAGCCCGCCCCCGCCACCGGGCCCATCCCGGTCACCCGTGCCCGGGAGACCCAGGTCCTCGACGAGCCCCTGGGTGCGCGCGAGGGCGCGCTGGCGTGGCTGCGCTTCGCCGGGGAGCTGGTGCTCGCCCTCGCCGCCGGCGTCGGCACCTACTTCCTGTCCACCGTGGTCTGGGAGCAGCTGCCCCAGCTGGCGGTGGTCCTCGCCCCGCTGGCCGTCGCCGGCCTGGTCGCCGGCGTCGCGGCGTGGCGACGGCGCACCGGCCGCGAGTCGCCGGGCCCGCGGCTGATCGCGGTGCTGGTCTTCGCCGGGACGCTGCTCACCATCGCCCCGGCCGCCGGGCTGCTCGCCGCGACCTGAGGCGCCCGGCCTCACTCGTCGTCGGCGTCGTCCTCGGTGGCCCGGGCGAAGCGCTCGACGAGCGCGGCGCAGAACGCGTCGAGGTCGTCGGGGTTGCGGCTGGTCACCAGGGCGCCGTCGACGACGACCTCCTCGTCCACCCACGTCGCGCCGGCGTTGCGCAGGTCGGTCTGCAGCGAGGGCCACGAGGTCATCCGCCGTCCCCGGACCACGTCGGCCTCCACGAGCACCCACGGCGCGTGGCAGATCGCCGCCACCGGCTTGCCCGCCTCGAAGAACGCCGCCACGAACGCGACGGCGTCGGCGTCGGCCCGGACGAAGTCGCCGTTGATGACACCACCGGGCAGGACGAGTGCGGCGTAGCCGTCGGGGTCGGCGGCGCCGACCGTCGTGTCGACCTTCTTGCGGTCGCCCGCGTCGATGTGCTGGTAGGCGGTGATCGTGCCGCCCTCCAGCGACACGAGCTCCGGCTCGGCACCGGCCTCCTCCAGCGCCTGCCACGGCCGCTCGAGCTCCACCTGCTCGACGCCGTCGGTCGCGAGCACGGCCACCTTCATCCCGTCCAGTTCTCCAGCCATGCGGGCGCGGCTACCCGTGCCCCCGGGGCAGCACACGCCCGAGCACTACGGTCCGGACCGGGTACCTCGACAGGCGGGAGCGGGCGATGGACGGGCGACGGGGTCTGGCGGTCCTCGGCGGCGGCAAGATGGGCGAGGCGCTGTTGGCCGGGCTGGTGCGGCGGTCGGGTCCCGATGGCGTCGTCGTCTCCGAACGGCACCCGGAGCGCGGCGCCGAGCTCGCCGCGCGCTACGGCGTCGACGTCGTCGACGTCGCCGAGGCCGCCGCGCGGGCGCGGGTGCTGCTGCTCGCGGTCAAGCCGCAGGACCTGCCGGGGCTGCTGCAGCAGCTCGCGCCGTCGGTCGACCCCGGCCACCTGGTGGTGAGCATCGCCGCCGGCTTCCCGACCGCGGCGATCGAGGCGGCACTGCCGCCGGGGGTGCCGGTCGTGCGGGTCATGCCCAACACCCCGGCGCTGGTCGACCAGGGGATGAGCGTGCTGTCGGCCGGGGCGTCGGCCGGGGACGCCGAGCTCGACGAGGCCGAGGCGCTGCTGTCGACGGTGGGCCGGGTGGCGCGGGTGCCGGAGTACCAGCAGGACGCGGTGACGGCGCTGTCGGGCAGCGGCCCGGCCTACTTCTTCTACCTGGTGGAGGCGATGGTCGACGCCGGCGTGCTCCTCGGCCTGCCCCGGGCGTTGACCAGCGAGCTGGTCGTGCAGACGGCGCTGGGGGCGGCGGTGATGCTGCGCGAGTCCGGCGAGCACCCGGCCCAGCTGCGCGACGCCGTCAGCAGTCCCGGCGGGACGACGATCGCCGGCATCCGCGAGCTGGAGCGCCACTCGGTCCGCTCCGCGCTGATCGCGGCCATCGAGGCGGCGGCGCAGCGGTCGGTCGAACTCGGCCGGGCAGACGGGAGCCGGTGAACCTACCTCCGCTCAGCCCACCGAGGTTGGACGCTGCGTAGTCGTGTCGACACATCTCTCCGTCGACGCGCCGACACGGCTGTGAAGCGAGTTGCACAGGTGTAGTTCTGACGAGGACGGACCGTTCCGCCTGTTCGTTTCTTCCATCGCTTCTGTCACGCGGGTCCCCCTACTCTCTGTATCAGCACGTGTGAGTCCCGTAGTCGGTGGGGAAGCCGACGCTCGACTCGTGCTAGGTCCGGAGACTTGAGATGACCATGCCCCAGCGCAGCACCGCCGCCTACGTCCGCCCGGCCGTCCCCGGCCCGCGCCCGATGGCCCGCCCGATCCCGGCCGCCGCCGTGGCCCGCCCCGTGGGCCCCCAGCACCCCGCCGCCGTGCCGGTCGGCCGCCCGGTCGTCCCCCAGCCGCGCGCCGCGGTCACCTTCCTGACCGTCGCCGAGGTCGCCAGCATGATGCGCGTCTCCAAGATGACCGTGTACCGCCTCGTCCACGCCGGCGAGCTCTCCGCCGTCCGCGTCGGCCGCTCCTTCCGCGTGCCCGAGCGCGCCGTCCAGGACTACCTGCGCGACGCCTACACCGACATCGCCTGATTGAAGGACCCGACCGCCCCCCACTGCTCGCGAGCTCGCAGCGGGACCCTGCGGTCGGGCCGTTCCATCTCGTCACCAGGCTCGCGGCGGGACCCTGCAGCGAGGACGTTCCATCCCGTCGCCATGCCGGTGCGGACCCCTCCGGGGCCCGCTCGGCGCGACAACGCCCCCATCCCGCTCCGCGGGTGGGATCCGTCCGGCCCGGTTCCCGCGGCAACGCCGCCGCGGGGGCGCCGGGTAGGCTCGGGCGCCGAGCGACAACCCCGGCCCCGGCCGGAGCCGTCGCACACGAGCTGATCCACACTCGCGTGGCGTCCGGTTCCGACCCCTGCGGTCACCGGCCGACGCCCCGCGGCCACGACGTCGGGAGCAGGACATGGGTTCGGTCATCAAGAAGCGCCGCAAGCGGATGGCGAAGAAGAAGCACCGCAAGCTGCTGAAGAAGACCCGCGTGCAGCGTCGCAACAAGAAGTGAGCTGAGGCTCGTGCCGCCCGCGGTCGTCCTGGTCACCGGTGTCAGCCGGTGGCTCGGTGGTGCGCTGGCGGCCGAGCTCGCTCGCGACCCGGCCATCGACCGGGTCATCGGGGTCGACACCGTCCCCCCGTCGGCGGAGTCGCTGCGCCGCCTCGGCCGCACCGAGTTCGTGCGGGCCGACATCCGCAACCCGCTGATCGGCAAGGTCATCAGCACCGCGGCCGTCGACACGGTCGTGCACATGAACATCAGCTCCACCCCCGCCGGGTCCGGCGGGCGGGGGCCGATGAAGGAGCTCAACGTCATCGGGACGATGCAGCTCCTCGCCGCCTGCCAGCGGGCGCCGTCGGTGCGCCGGCTCGTGCTCAAGTCGACCAGCGCCGTCTACGGCGCCTCGCCGCGCGACCCGGCCGTCTTCACCGAGGCCATGCAGGCCCGCCGGGTGCCCTCGGGCGGCTTCGCCAAGGACAGCCTCGACATCGAGGGCTACGTGCGGTCCTTCTCGCGCCGCCGTCCCGACGTCGGGGTCGCCGTCCTGCGGTTCACCAACTTCATCGGCCCGGGCATCGACTCGGTGATGACCGGGTTCCTGCGCATGCCGGTGGTCCCCACGGCGCTCGGCTACGACGCGCGCGTCCAGCTGCTGCACGAGGACGACGCCCTGGGCGTGCTGACCCGCGCCACCACCGGCGGGTTCACCGGAACGGTCAACGTCGGGGGAGAGGGCACGTTGCTGCTGTCGCAGGTCATCCGCCGGCTGGGGCGGCTGCAGCTGCCGGTGCCCTCGCCGGCGCTGGGGTCGCTGGGCCGGCTCACCCGGCGCTTCGGCGGCGTCGACTACTCACCCGAGCAGATGCGCTTCCTCAACTTCGGCCGCGTCGTCGACACCACGGTGCTGCGCACCGAGTTCGGCTACGCGCCCCGCTACACCACCGCCGAGGCCCTGGCCGACTTCGCGCGCACCGTCCCCCCGGTGGTGCCGCCCGGTCTGGTCGCCGACGCCACCACGCGGGCCCAGCAGGTCGTCTCCCGCGCCGGCTCGGTCGCCTCCTCGGTGGGCACGACCGTGCACGGCCGGCTGCGCCCGGCGCCGGCCTCGCCGGGACTGCGGGCGGTGCGCGATGCCTGAGGCGCGCGTCATCCCGCTGCGTCCCGACGACGAGCAGCCGCACGTCCCGCCGCCGGGCGACCCGAGCTGGGACGAACAGGTCGCCGGTGGCCTGGAGTTCCTCCGCCGCCGGCTGACCGGCGAGTACGAGACCGACGAGTTCGGCTTCGACCCCGACCTCACCGACCACGTGCTGCTGCCGCTGCTGCGCCCGCTGTTCTCCCGCTGGTTCCGGGTGGAGACCCACGGCGTGGAGAACGTGCCCACCACCGGCGGCGCGCTGGTCGTGGCCAACCACTCCGGCACCGTCCCGGTCGACGCGCTGATGACCACCGTGGCGCTGCACGACGACCACCCGGCGCAGCGGCGCTTCCGGCTGCTCGGTGCCGACCTCGTCTTCGAGCTGCCCGCCGTCGGCTCCCTGGCCCGCAAGTTCGGCGCCACGCTGGCCTGCACCGAGGACGCCGAGCGGCTGCTGTGCGGTGACGAGCTGGTCGGCGTCTTCCCCGAGGGGTTCAAGGGGATCGGCAAGCCGTTCCGCGAGCGGTACACCCTGCAGCGGTTCGGCCGCGGAGGTTTCGTCACGGCGGCACTGCGCACCGGCAAGCCGATCGTCCCGTGCGCCATCGTCGGCGCCGAGGAGATCTACCCGATGATCGGCAACGCGCGGACGCTGGCCCGACTGCTGGGACTGCCCTACTTCCCGGTGACGCCGACCTTCCCCGCGCTGGGCCCGCTCGGGCTGGTGCCGCTGCCGTCGAAGTGGCTCATCGCCTTCGGCACCCCCATCGAGACGGCGTCCTACGGGCCCGCGGCGGCCGAGGACCCGATGCTGGTGTTCAACCTGACCGACCAGGTCCGCGAGACCATCCAGCAGTCGATCTACCAGCTGCTGCTGCAGCGCTCCTCCGTCTTCAGCTGAGGAAGGACCCTCGTCCCCCCACGCCTCGCTCGCTCGGCGCGGGCCCCTGACGAGGGCCGTTCCAGCAGCTCACCACGGCCAGGAGTTGCGACGGCGGAGGGCGACCGCGCCGCCGACCACCCCACCGGTCAGGGCGGCCGCGGCGACCGTCGGGACGCCGATGCGCGCCGCCTTGCGGCCGGTGCGGAAGTCGCGGACGGTCCACCCGCGCGAGCGGGCGACGGCGCGCAGCTCGGTGTCGGGGTTGACGGCGATCGACGTGCCGGTGAGGGACAGCATCGGCAGGTCGTTGGCCGAGTCGCTGTAGGCGGTGCAGCGCGACAGGTCCAGCCCCTCGCGCTCGGCCAGCGCCCGGACCGCCTCGGCCTTCGCCTCCCCGTGCATGAGCTCCCCGACCAGCCGCCCGGTGTAGCGGCCGTCGACGACCTCGGCCACGGTGCCCAGCGCCCCGGTCAGCCCCAGCCGGTGGGCGATGATCCGGGCCAGCTCCACCGGGGTCGCGGTGACCAGCCACACCCGCTGCCCGGCGTCGAGGTGCTGCTGGGCGAGGTTGCGGGTGCCCGACCAGATCCGGTCGGCCATGAGCTCGTCGTAGATCTCCTCGCCGGCCTGCGTGATCTCCTCGACCTCGCGGCCGGCGACGAAGGCGAGCGCGTTCTCGCGGATGTTGTGCATGTCGCCGGCGCTCTCGTTGCCGGCGACGCGGAACTTGGCCTGCTGCCAGGCGAACCGCGCGATGTCGCGGGAGCTCAGGTACTTGCGGGAGGCCAGGCCGCGGGCGAACCAGAACAGCGAGGCGCCCATCATCATCGTGTTGTCGACGTCGAAGAACGCGGCGGCGGTGCGGTCGGCGACGACGACCGGCACCGGCTCGACCTCGGCGGCCGCGGCCGACGCCAGACCCGCGACGTGCGCGCGGATCTCCTCCTCCGACGGCGCCCCGGCGTCCTCGCCCCGACGACGCCGGAACGGCAGTCCCGGCACGGGCACCCCCCTGGTCGCAGTGGCCCGCCGCGCGGGCGGCCCGCCCGACCCTATCCGCACCCGTGCGGGGGAGACCGCCGGTCGCGGGTGCTGCGGGCCGGCAGCCGCGGTGACAGCATCGCGGGGACCCGCCCACCTGCCAGGAGGTGCCCGTGACAGGGCCCGATCCGGACTCCGGAGCCGGGGCCGCGGCCCCGACGGGGCTCGCTGCGCTGGTGCGCGCCGCGGCCGTCGGCCGCCCCGACGCCCCGGCCGTGGTCGACGGCGGCACCCGGCTCACCTGGGCCGAGCTCGACGCCCTCGTCGACCGGACCGCGGCCGGCCTGGCCGCGCGCGGCCTCACCCGCGGGGACCGGGTGGCCGTGCAGCTGCCCAACGGCGTCGACTGGCTGCGCGCGGCGCTCGGCGCGCTGCGCGCCGGCCTGGTCGTGGTCCCCGTCAACACCGCCTACACCGACCCCGAGCTCGAGCACGTGCTGCGCGACTCCGGCGCGGCGCTGCTCGTGGCGGCCGCCGCCCGGGAGCCGCTGGCCGGGGTGCCCGTCGTGGCCGGCCCACCCGAGGCCGACGGCCCGCCACCCCCGGACGACGACGACCCCGCCGCGCCGGCCCTCCTCGCCTACACCAGCGGCACCACCGGCCGGCCCCGCGGCGCGATCCTCACCGCCGGCGCCCTGCGGGCCAACCAGCGGCAGTGCCTGGCGCTGGACCCGCCGCCGGTGCGCCCCGACGACCGCGTGCTGGTGGTCCTGCCGCTGTTCCACGTCTACGGCCTCAACGCCGGCTTCGGCCTGGTCGCGGCCACCGGGGCCTGCGCGGTGCTCGTGCCGGCCTTCGACCCGCGCGCCACGCTCGCCGTCGTGGAGCGCGAGCGGGTCACCGCCGTCCCCGGCGCGCCGCCGCTGTACCAGGCCTGGCTCGCCGTCGCCGACGCCGAGGGCGGTGACGCCGGCCTGCGCCGCGCCCTCGCCTCGGTGCGCACCGCCTCCTCCGGGGCCGCGCCGCTGCCGGAGGCGACCTGGCGGGCGGTGCGCGACCGTGCCGGCCTGCAGGTCTGGGAGGGCTACGGCCTCACCGAGGCCGGTCCCGTCGTGGCCAGCACGCTGGCCACCGGCCGGGCCAAGCCGGCGTGCATCGGCGGCCCGCTGCCCGGCGTCGAGGTGGCGCTGCGAGAGACCGGCGACGGTGGCGGCGGGGACGCCGGCGAGGGGCCGGGGGAGCTGTGGGTGCGCGGCCCCAACCTCTTCTCCGGCTTCTGGCCCGACGGCGCGGACGGGCCGGACGCCGACGGCTGGCTGGCCACCGGCGACCTCGCGTACCGCGACGCCGACGGCGACCTGCACCTGCTCGACCGCCGCAGCGACCTCGTGCTGGTCAACGGCTTCAACGTCTACCCGGCGGAGGTGGAGCGGGTCCTCGACGCCCACCCCGCCGTCGCCGAGAGCGCGGTCATCGGCGTGCCCGACCCGCGCACCGGCGCCGCCGTCGTCGCCGTCGTGGTGCCCGCCCCGGGCGCGGAGGTGGACACCGCGGAGCTGCGCACGCACGCCGCCGCGTCGCTGGCCCGCTACAAGGTGCCCTCGTCGGTGGTGGTCCGGCCGGCGCTGCCGCACTCGCTGACCGGCAAGGTGAGCCGGGCGCGGCTGCGCGAGCTCGGCCTGACCCTCGACGGGGCCGGACCGGCGGAGGTGTCCGGTGGCTGAGCCGGCGCCGCGGCTGGAGCTGCTCACCCGCGCCGGCTGCCACCTGTGCGTCGCAGCGGCCGAGACGCTGGCGCGGCTAGCCGCGGAGGCCGGCGTCGCCAGCCGTGAGGTCGACGTCGACGCCGACCCGGAGCTGCAGGCCGAGTACGGCGACCGGGTGCCGGTGGTGCTGCTCGACGGCCGCGAGCACTCCTACTTCACCGTCGACGTGCCCCGCCTGCGCCGCGACCTCGGCACCGGCTGATCCACCCGGCGACCGGCTGGAACGGCCCCGCGTCAGGGGCCCGCGCCGAGCCGGCGAGGCGTGGGGGACGCGGGGTCCTCGTATGGTGTCGGCCACAGCGGCGCGCATCCGCGCAGGCCCGGGCCCCGTCGGGCTGCCTGCGACTTTGTTCGCGCGTTCACAAGCGGTTACCGTGGGGGTCACCGGGCGGCCGACCGCCCGGATCCCCGATGTCGCCCGCCCTCCTCGGCTCCCGCCGTCGCCCGGGCGCGACCGCTGTGGAGTAGGCCCGTGATGCAGTCGCGGCCCCGGATCCCGGAGGCCACCGTCGCCCGGCTGGCCGTGTACCTGCGGGTGCTCGGCGGCCTCGCCGACACCGGTCGCGGCACCGTCTCCTCCGGCGAGCTGGCCTCGGCGGCCGGCGTCAACCCGGCCGGCCTGCGCAAGGACCTCTCCCACCTCGGCCCCTGCGGCACCCGCGGCGTCGGCTACGAGGTCGCCACCCTGCGCGACCGCATCGCGACCGTGCTCGGCATGGAGACCGCCCACGCGTGCGTCCTGGTCGGTATCGGCAACCTCGGCGCGGCACTGGCCGGCTACGGCGGGTTCGGCACCCGCGGCTTCGAGTTCGTCGGCCTCTTCGACGCCTCCCCGGCCCGGGTGGGCCAGCGGATCGGCGGCCTGCCGGTGCGGCCGGAGACCGAGCTCGAGGAGGTCGTGACCGCCACCGGGGCGACGATCGGGGTCATCGCGACCCCCGCCGAGGTGGCCCAGGGCGTCGCCGACCGGCTCACCGCCGCCGGGGTGAGGAGCATCTTGAACTTCGCGCCGGTCACGCTCACCGCGCCGGCGGGGGTCGACGTCCGCCAGGTCGACCTCTCCGTCGAGCTGCAGGTCCTGGCCTTCCTCGACAAGCAGCGCGGCGCCGTCCCCGGCGCCCCGCTGGAGGCCCTCGCCCCCGCCGGGGGGATGGCATGAGCCTGCTCGCCGTCGGCATCAGCCACCGCACCGCGCCCGTCGCGCTGCTCGAGCAGTTCGCCATGACCCGCGACGACCAGGTCAAGGCGCTGCACGAGCTCGTCGGGAACGACCACGTCAGCGAGGCGCTGGTCCTGGCCACCTGCAACCGGGTCGAGGTCTTCGCCGAGGTCGACCGCTTCCACGGCGGCGTCGCCGAGGTCAGCCGCGTGCTGGCCCGCCAGTCCGGGGCCGGCGTCGAGGAGCTCACCCCCTACGTGACCGTGCACTACGAGGACCAGGCCGTCGCCCACCTGTTCACCGTGGCCGCGGGCCTGGACTCGATGGTCGTCGGCGAGACCCAGGTGCTCGGCCAGCTGCGCGCGGCCTACGCCCTCGCGCAGGAGGAGGGCACCGTCGGCCGGTCGCTGCACCCGGTCGCCCAGCACGCCCTGCGGGTGGGCAAGCGCATCCACTCCGAGACCGGCATCGACCGCGCCGGCGCCTCGCTGGTCACCGTCTCGCTCGACCACGCCGAGGACCGCGTCGGCCCGCTCGCCGGCCGCCCGGCCCTCGTCGTCGGCGCCGGCTCCATGGGCGCGCTCGCCGCCAGCACGCTGTCGCGCCGCGGCGCGCTGGTCACCGTCGCCAGCCGCTCCCCGGAGTCCGCGGCCCGCCTGGCCGCCGCCGTCGACGGCGGCACCGCCGAGATGGCCGAGCTGCGCTCGGCGATCGCCGACGCCGACGTCGTGGTCACCTGCACCGGCGCCGCCGGCCTGGTCGTGGGCACCGACGTCGTCGCCGCGGCGATGACCGGCCGCGCCGGGCGCCCGCTGGCCGTCGTCGACCTCGCGCTGCCCCGCGACGTCGACCCCGGCGTGGCGGCGCTGCCCGGCGTGCACGTCGTCGACCTCGCGCTGCTGCAGGGGGAGCGGTCGGCCACCGGGGGCACCGGGCCGGTCGCCGCCGACGACGTCGACGCCGCGCACGCGCTCATCGAGGCCGAGACCGCGCTGCTGCGCGCCGAGCGGCAGGCCGCCGCCGTCGCGCCCACCGTCTCCGCGCTGCGCAGCCAGGCCGCCGAGGTCGTCGACGCCGAGCTGCTGCGCCTGGCCGCCCGGCTGCCCGACCTCGACGCCCGCGCCCGCAACGAGATCGCCCGCACCGTGCGCCGCGTCGTCGACAAGCTGCTGCACGAGCCGACCGTGCGGGTCAAGGAGCTGGCCAGCACCCCCGGCGGCGTCGACTACGCCGACGCCCTGCGCGCGCTGTTCGGCCTGGGCCTGGACGCCGAGGTGCCCGCCGACGGCCCGCGGCTGGCCGAGGCCGTCGCCGTCGACCCCGACGAGCTGCGCCCCGGGGGTGCCCCGTGACCCCCCGGACCAGCGCGCAGACCACCGCGACGCTGCGGCTGGGCACCCGGGCCAGCCGCCTGGCCCGCACCCAGTCGCAGACCGTCGCCGACGCGCTCACCGCCGCCAGCGGCGTGCCGGTCGAGCTGGTGCACATCAGCACCGAGGGCGACCGCTCCGCCGCGGCGATCGCGCAGCTCGGCGGCACCGGCGTGTTCGTCACCGCGATCCGCCAGGCGCTGCTCGAGGGCACCGTCGACGTCGCGGTGCACAGCTACAAGGACCTGCCCACCGCGCCCGAGCCCGGCCTGGTGATCGCCGCCGTCCCGCCGCGGGAGGACCCGCGCGACGCGCTGGTCGCCCGCGACCGGCTCACCCTCGGCGAGCTGCCGCCCGGCGCCCGCGTGGGCACCGGCGCGCCGCGCCGCGTCGCGCAGCTGCGCGCCCTCGGCCTGGGCCTGGAGGTCGTGCCGATCCGCGGCAACGTCGACACCCGCATGGCGCGCGTGGTCCCCGGCGACCTCGACGCCGTCGTCCTCGCCCGCGCGGGCCTGGCCCGGCTGGGCCGGCTCGACGTGGTCACCGAGGTGCTCGACCCGCTGCAGGTGCTGCCCGCGCCCGCCCAGGGCGCGCTGGCCGTCGAGTGCCGCGCCGACGACGAGCGCACCCTGAAGCTGCTGGCCGCGCTCGACGACCCCGGCACCCGCGCCGCCGTGCTCGCCGAGCGGACCACGCTGGCCGCGCTGGAGGCCGGGTGCAGCGCCCCGGTCGCCGCGCACGCCGAGCTCGCCGAGGGCGAGGACGGCCCCGAGCTGTACCTGCGTGCCTCGGTCACCGCGCTCGACGGCAGCGACGGCGTCCGCGGCGTGGTGACCGGCCCGGTCGGCGACGCCGAACGACTCGGCCGCGAGCTCGCCGCCGACCTGCTCGACCGCGGCGCCGCCGCGCTCGTGGCGGCCGCCCGGTGACCCGCCGGGCCCCCACCCAGACCCCGCACACGCCCTCCCGAGGGCCTCGACACCCGCAAAGGACCAGGAGCTCGCGATGACGCGCTTCCGCAAGACCCCCGGCCGCGTCGTCTTCGTCGGCGCCGGCCCCGGCGACCCCGGCATGCTCACCGCCCGGGCCACGGCCGCACTGGCCGAGGCCACGGTCGTGCTCGTCGACCCGGACGTCCCCGCCGCCCTCGTCGACGCCGTCCGCGACGGCCGCCCGGAGGTCGACCCGACCCCGGTCAGCGGCGAGCCGGCCGACGTCGCCAAGGGCGCCGTCGCCGCCGCCAAGAACGGCGACGTCGTCGTCCGGCTGGTCGCCGGTGACCCCTACACCGCCGAGCACGCCGTCAAGGAGGTGCTCGCCGTCGGCCGCACCTCGGTGCCCTTCGACGTGGTCCCCGGCGTCGCGCCGTCGACCGCCGTCCCGGCGTTCGCCGGCGTCGCCCTCGGCGGCACCTCGCTGACCGCCGACCTGCGCGACGGCGACGTCGACCTGCCGGCCCTCGCCGGCGCAGCTGCGACGCTCGGCGCCCCCGTGGTGCTGCAGGCCGGCGCCGAGCAGCTCCCCGACGCCGCCGCGCGGCTGGTCGAGGGCGGGCTGTCCGGCAGCACCCCGGTCGTGGTGACCGCGGGCGGCTCGGGCACCGGGCAGAAGAGCGTCGTCGCCAAGCTGGGCGCCGTCGCCGAGAAGACCGCCGACCTCGGCGGCCTCACCGGTGCGGTCGTGGCCACCGTGGGCTCGGCCGTCGACAAGCGCGGCAAGCTCTCCTGGTGGGAGAGCCGGCCGCTGTTCGGCTGGCGGGTGCTGGTGCCCCGCACCAAGGACCAGGCCGGCGAGATGAGCGAGCGGCTGCGGGCCTACGGCGCGGTGCCGGTCGAGGTGCCGACCATCGCCGTCGAGCCGCCGCGCAGCGCCGCCCAGATGGACCGCGCGATCAAGGGTCTGGTCACCGGCCGCTACGGCTGGATCGTGTTCACCTCGGCCAACGCCGTGCGCGCCGTCCGGGAGAAGTTCGCCGAGCTGGGCCTGGACGCGCGGGCCTTCGCCGGCGTCAAGGTCGCCTGCGTCGGCGAGCAGACCGCCGACGCGGTGCGCGCCTTCGGCATCGTGCCCGAGCTGGTGCCCACCGGGGCGCAGTCCAGCGAGGGCCTGCTGGCCGACTTCCCCGAGTACGACGACGTCCTCGACCCGATCAACCGGGTGCTGCTGCCGCGCGCCGACATCGCCACCGAGACCCTCGCCGCGGGCCTGGTCGAGCGCGGCTGGGAGATCGACGACGTCACCGCCTACCGCACCGTGCGGGCCGCGCCGCCGCCGGCGCCGGTGCGCGAGGCGATCAAGGGCGGCGGGTTCGACGCGGTGTGCTTCACCTCGTCGAGCACCGTCCGCAACCTGGTCGGCATCGCCGGCAAGCCGCACGCCAAGACCGTCGTCGCGGTGATCGGCCCGGCCACCGCCGCCACCGCCCAGGAGTTCGGGCTGCGGGTCGACGTGCAGCCCGAGACGGCCGCCGTCGCCCCGCTGGTCGACGCGCTGGCCGCGTTCGCCGAGGCCCGGCGCGCCGAGGCCGGGCAGTGAGCCCGGCGCAGGGCGGGTCGAGCCCGGGCTTCGCGCGCGGGCGCCGGCTGCGGTCGACGCCCGCCCTGCGCCGGCTCACCGCGCAGACGCGGGTGGCCCCGGCCGACCTCGTGCTGCCGGTGTTCGTCAAGGAGGGCATCGACGAGCCGGTGCCCATCGGCTCGATGCCCGGCGTCGTGCAGCACACGCTGGACTCGCTGCGCAAGGCCGCGCACGAGGCGGCCGAGGCCGGCATCGGCGGGCTGATCCTGTTCGGCGTCCCGGCCGAGAAGGACGAGATCGGCTCGCAGGCCGACGCCGCCGACGGGGTCGTCAACGTCGCGCTGCGCCGGCTGCGCGAGGACCTCGGCGACGAGCTGGTGCTCCTCGCCGACCTGTGCCTGTGCGAGTACACCTCGCACGGGCACTGCGGGCTGGTGACGCCGGCCGGCGTCGTCGACAACGACCCGACGCTGGACCGCTACGCCGCGGTGGCGATCGCGCAGGCCCAGGCCGGCGCCCACGTCATCGCCCCCAGCGGGATGATGGACGGGCAGGTCGCGGCGATCCGCCGGGCCCTGGACTCCAGCGCGTTCACCGAGACGCCGATCCTCGCCTACGCCGCCAAGTACGCCTCGGGCTTCTACGGCCCGTTCCGCGAGGCGGCCGAGGGCGCGCCCCAGTTCGGGGACCGCTCGACCTACCAGATGGACCCGCCCAACGCCGACGAGGCGCTGCGCGAGGTGGCCCAGGACCTCGCCGAGGGCGCCGACGCCGTCATGGTCAAGCCGGCGCTGCCCTACCTCGACGTCGTGGTGCGGGTCGCCGACGCCGTCGACGTCCCGGTCAGCGCCTACCAGGTCAGCGGCGAGTACGCGATGGTCGAGGCGGCCGCCCGCAACGGCTGGATCGACCGCGAGCGCGCCATCCTGGAGACCCTCACCGCCATCCGCCGCGCCGGCGCCGGCCAGGTGCTCACCTACTGGGCGGTCGAGGCCGCGCGCCTGCTGCGCCGGTGAGCTACGTCGAGCCCGGCGGCAGCCGGCGGCCGGTCTGGCTTGCCGCCGCCGCGCTCGCCGTCCTCGGCCTGCTCGACGGCCTGCTGCCCGGCCCGGGCCTGCCGGTGCCGGTCTGGGCGCTCACGGTGGTGGTCGTCCTCGGCGTCGCCGCCGCGCTGTGCTCGGTCGCCCGCCGCGCGTGGACGGTGCGCGTCGGGGGCCGGGGACCGGACAGCGCGCTGACCGTGGGCCGCGAGCGGGTGCCGCTGGCCGACGTCGACGCCGCCCACCTGCGCGCCGTGCGCGAGGGGACGGCGGGCGTGGACGCCGGCGCCCCGGTGCTCGGCGGCGGCTGGTCGCTGCCGCGCGGGCGCACCGGGCTGCCGCTGCGGCTGACCGACGGGCGCACCGTCCTGGTGCCGACCCGCGACCCCGCCGCGCTGACCGGGGCGCTGCTCGCCGCCGTGCCCGCCGCCGTGCCGGCGAGTGGCACGTCACAGGCCGCCGACCCCGACGCGCCCGACGGGCGGTCCCGGGACAGGGGGACACTGGGGCCGTGACCTCGCTGGACACCACCCGGTACGACTACGCGGCACCGGTCTCCGCCGGCCTGTTCGACCGCGCGAAGCGCGTCACCCCGGGCGGGGTCAACTCGCCGGTGCGCGCCTTCCGCGCCGTCGGCGGCACCCCGCGGTTCATGGCGCAGGGCTCCGGCCCGTGGCTCACCGACGCCGACGGCCGCCGCTACGTGGACCTGGTGGCCTCGTGGGGGCCGATGATCCTCGGCCACGCCCACCCGGCCGTGGTCGAGGCGGTCACCGCCGCCGCCCGCCGCGGGTTCTCCTTCGGCACCCCCACCGAGGGCGAGCTGGACCTGGCCGAGGAGATCGCCGCCCGCGTCGCCCCCGTCGAGCGGGTGCGCCTGGTGAACTCCGGCACCGAGGCGGTGCTCTCGGCGGTGCGGCTGGCCCGCGGCGCCACCGGCCGCCGGATCGTCGTCAAGTTCGCCGGGTGCTACCACGGCCACGTCGACGCGCTGCTGGCCTCCGCCGGCTCGGGCGTGGCCACCCTGGGCCTGCCCGACACCCCCGGCGTCACCACCGGCGCCGCCGCCGACACGATCGTGCTGCCGTACAACGACGTCGCCGCCGTCGAGGCCGTCTTCGCCGAGCACGGTCCGGACATCGCGGTCGTGGTCAGCGAGGCCGCCCCGGGCAACATGGGCGTCGTCCCGCCGCTGGACGGCTTCAACGCGCAGCTGCGCCGCATCACCGCCGAGCACGGCGCGCTGCTGCTGCTCGACGAGGTCATGACCGGCTTCCGGGTGTCCCGCTCGGGCTGGTACGGCCTGGACCCCGTCGACGCCGACCTGTTCACCTTCGGCAAGGTCATGGGCGGCGGGCTGCCGGCCGCGGCCTTCGGCGGGCGCGCCGACCTCATGGAGCAGCTCGCGCCCAACGGCCCCGTCTACCAGGCCGGCACGCTGGCGGGGAACCCCGTCGCCGTCGCCGCCGGGCTCACCACGCTGCGGCACTGCACCGACGACGTCTACGCCCGCTGCGACCGGGTGGCGGTCACCCTGCGCGGCGCCACCAGCGCGGCGCTGTTCGCCGCCGGCGTGCCGCACCGGGTGCAGCAGGCCGGGTCGATGTTCTCGGTCTTCTTCGTGCCCGACGAGCGCCGGGTGCGCGACTACGACGACGCCCGCACCCAGGACACCGCTGCCCACCGCGCGTTCTTCCACGAGATGCTCGCCCGCGGCGTCTACCTGCCGCCGTCGGCGTTCGAGTCGTGGTTCGTCAACGCCGCGCTCGACGACGAGGCGCTCGAGCGGGTGCTCGACGCGCTGCCCGCCGCCGCCCGCGCGGCCGCGGCCGCCGACCGCGCCGACGCCCCGTCCGACGCCGACGCCAAGGACGCCCAGGAGCTGCAGCCCTGATGGAGACCACCGTCGTCCACCTGCTGCGCCACGGCGAGGTGCACAACCCCGACGGGGTGCTCTACGGCCGGCTGCCCGGCTACCGGCTCTCGACCGCCGGGGAGACCATGGCGCAGCGGGCCGCCGAGTGGCTCACCGGCCGCGGCGTCACCCTCCTGGTGTCCAGCCCGCTCGAGCGCGCCCGGCAGACCGCCGCGCCCGTCGCCGAGGCGCTGGACCTGCCCGTCGACGTCGACGAGCGGCTGATCGAGGCGGGCAACGCCTTCGAGGGCCTGCGGGTCGCCGGCGGGCGCGGGGTGTTCCGGTCGCCGGCGAACTGGTGGCGGCTGCGCAACCCGGTGCGGCCCTCGTGGGGCGAGCCGTACGTCGAGATCGCCGCCCGGATGCTCGCCGCCGTCGAGGCCGCCCGCGACGCCGCCCGCGGGTCGGCCGCCGTCTGCGTCAGCCACCAGCTGCCGATCTGGACCCTGCGGCTGCACCTGGAGGGCCGCCGCTACACCCACGACCCGCGCCGCCGGCAGTGCGGGCTGGCCAGCGTCACGTCGGTGACCTACGAGGGCGACAAGGTCGCGCGCATCGACTACGCCGAGCCCGCCGGCGCCACCGACCCCGACGCGGTCCCCGGGGCATGAGGCGCCTGCTGCCCGCCGCAGCTGCGGCGCTCGCCCTCCTCACCGGCTGCACGACCGGCGAGGGCCGGGCCGACGTCACCAACGGCGGCGAGTACCGCTTCGTCGCCGCGACCCCGGCCGGTGAGGTCATCCCGGCCGCCGAGCGGGCGGCGGCCCCCGACTTCGGCGGCACGCTGCTCGGCGGCGGGGACTGGACCTCCGAGGAGCTCGCCGGGCAGGTCGCCGTCCTGAACTTCTGGGGCTCGTGGTGCCCGCCCTGCCGGGTGGAGACCCCGGAGTTCCAGGAGGTCTACACCGAGGTCCGCGACGAGGGCGTGGCCTTCCTCGGGCTCAACGTCAAGGAGGCCGACGAGCAGTTCGCGCAGGCCTTCGTCGACAGCCAGGGCATCGAGTTCCCCTCGCTCTACGACCCCGCCGGCGAGGTCGCGCTCGCCTTCCGGGACTACCCCGCGACCGCGATCCCGTCCACGATCGTCCTGGACCGCGACGGCCGGGTGGCCGCCGTCTACACCGGGGCGGTCGCGCAGGACGACCTGCGCGCCGTGCTCGACGCGCTGCTCGGGGAGGGCTGAGGTGGGGCAGGAGTTCGCCGCGCTGGTCACCGACGGCCCGCTGCTGGTGGCCGCCGCCGTGGCCGCGCTGGTCGGGCTGGTCAGCTTCGCCTCGCCGTGCGTGCTCCCGCTGGTGCCCGGCTACCTGTCCTACGTCACCGGGCTGGTGGGCAGCGGCACCCGCGCCCCGTCCCCGGCCCCCGCGGGCACGGGAGCCACGGCCACCGCCGTGCGCACCGACGAGCGCTCGCCCCGCGGGCGGATGGTGCTCGGCGCGCTGCTGTTCGTCCTCGGCTTCACCGCCGTCTTCGTCGCCGTGGGCACCGCGTTCGGCGGGCTGGGCCGGCTGCTCGTGCAGTACGACGACGTCATCACCCGCGTCATGGGCGTCGTCGTCATCGTCGTCGGCCTGGCGTTCCTCGGGAAGCTGCCGTTCCTGCAGCGCACCGCGCGGCTGTCGGTGCGCCCCGCCGCGGGCCTGGCCGGCGCGCCGCTGCTCGGCGTGGTCTTCGGGCTGGGCTGGACGCCGTGCCTCGGCCCCACGCTGTCGGCGGTCTACTCGCTGGCCTACACCGAGGCGACCGCCGGCCGCGGCGCGCTGCTGTCGGTCGCCTACTGCCTGGGCCTGGGCGTGCCGTTCGTGCTGGTCGCCCTCGGCGCCCGCTGGGCGGTCGGGGCGACGGCGTTCCTGCGCCGGCACGCCCGCGCCGTCACCCGCTTCGGCGGCGCGGTGCTCGTGGTCGTCGGGCTGCTGCTGGTCACCGGCGCGTGGACGGAGATGATGGGCTGGCTGCGCTCCTGGCTGGCCGTCACCGGGCTGGGGGAGTCCGCACTGTGACCGAGCTCGCGAGGTCACACGGGTGCAGAGCACGGCTGGGTGCAGCTCCGGCGAGCGCCAGCGAGGAGGGGCTGTGACCACGACCGCCCCGCCGCGGCCCGAGGCCGCGCCGACCCCGCCGACGCCTCCCGCGCGTCCCTCCGCCGCCCGCCGCCTGGGCGCCTTCGCGCTGCGCCAGTGGCGCCGGCTGACCGCCATGCGCACGGCGATCGTGCTGCTGTTCCTGCTCGCGCTCGCCGCCATCCCCGGCTCGCTGCTGCCGCAGCGGTCGCTGTCGCAGAGCGCGGTGGGGCAGTACTTCGCCGACCACCCCACGCTCGCGCCGGTGCTCGACCGGCTCTACCTCTTCGACGTCTTCAGCTCGCCGTGGTTCGCCGCGGTCTACCTGCTGCTGTTCGTCTCGCTCATCGGCTGCGTGCTGCCCCGCGCGCTCGAGCACGCCCGGGCGCTGCGCACCCCGCCGCCGCCGGCCCCGCGCCGGCTGACCCGGCTGCCCGACGCCGCGCAGCTGCCCACGCCGCTGCCGCCCGCCGCCGCGCTCGACGCCGTCGAGGAGGAGCTGCGGGTGCGCCGCTTCCGCGTCGTGCGCCGCGAGCGCGAGGGGGTCGCCGAGCTGTCGGCCGAGAAGGGGCTGCTCAAGGAGACCGGCAACCTGGTGTTCCACCTGGCGCTGGTCGCCCTGCTGCTCGGGCTGGCCGGCGGCAAGCTGTGGGGCTACGAGGGCAGCATCCTGGTCACCGAGGGCCAGCGGTTCTGCAACGCGTTCCAGCAGTACGACACCTACTCCGCCGGTGCGATGGTCGACAGCGGGGACCTCTCCCCGCTGTGCGTCGGCCTCGAGGACTTCCGCGCCGAGTACGAGCAGGACCTCACCGCCGCGTCGTTCACCGCCGACGTCACCTACGGCGCCCCCGGCGAGGAGGGCCGGCCGACGACGATCGGCGTCAACGACCCGCTGCGCGTCGACGGCGACCGCGTGTACGTGACCGGCCACGGCTTCAGCCCGCGGTTCACCGTGACGCTGCCCGACGGCACCACCTTCGACGACGTCTCCGCGCCGTTCCTGCCCACCGAGCAGTCGACGATGGCCAGCGAGGGCGCGCTCAAGCTCCCCGACCTCGGCGCCGGCGCCGACGACCAGCTCGCGCTGCAGGGCTTCTTCGCGCCCACCGGCCTGGTGCAGGCCGGGGTCCTCACCTCGATCGACCCCCGCCCCCTGGCGCCGCAGGTCGCCGTCGTGGCCTTCCGCGGCTACCTCGGGCTGGACTCCGGGCTGCCGCAGTCGGTGTACTCCCTCGACGCCTCGCAGATCGAGCGCGGCCGGCTGGCCGAGGTCGGCCGGGCCAACCTGTCGGTCGGGGAGTCGATGACGCTGCCCGACGGCACGACGGTGGCCTTCACCGGCTACTCGGAGTTCGCCGCGGTGCAGGTCTCCCACGACCCCGGCCAGCTGTGGGTGCTCGGCGCCGCGGTCGCGGTGCTGGCCGGCCTGCTCGGCATGCTGCTGCTGCGCCGCGAGCGCGTCTTCGCCCGCGCCGCCGCCGGTCCCGGCGGCGGTACCGTGCTGGACGTCGGTGCGCTCACCCGCGGCAGCGGCGACGGCGCGCCGCGGTTCGCGGCCCTCACCGACGACCTGCGGGCGGTCCTCGCCGCCCGTGCCCCGACCCGCACCCCGCCGTCCGACGGGGCCGCACCGCAGACCGGAGGCGCACGCGCGTGAGTGCCGACCAGCTGTCCGCCCTGTCGGACACCCTGTTCTCGACCAGCGTCGGTCTCTACTCGCTGGCCGTCGTCGCGTTCTGCGCGCAGCTGGCCTTCGGCCGCCGTCCGGCCCGGGAGCACGAGCTCGTCGGCGCGGCCGCGTCCGGCACGACCACGACCGGCGCCCCCGCCGGCCCGTCCCGCCCCGACGCGCCGCCCGCCGACCCTCCGGCGGTGCGCCGCTGGGGCCGGGTGGCGGTGCTGCTCACCGCCGTCGGCGCGCTCACCCACGCCGGCGTCCTCGTCGCCCGCGGGCTGGCCACCGACCGGCTGCCCTGGGGCAACATGTACGAGTTCGCCACCGCGGTGGTGCTGGTCGCCGTCGTGGCCTACCTGGTGTTCGCGGTGCGCTCGCCGGGCCTGCGGCACCTGGGCCTGTTCGTGCTGGGCCCGGTGGTGCTCAGCATGGTGGCGATCGGGCTGTTCCTCTACGTCCAGAGCGGCCCGCTGGTGGCCGCCCTGCGCTCGAGCTGGCTGGCCGTGCACGTGTCCACGGCGATCCTCGGCTTCGGCATCTTCTTCGTCAGCGGCATCGCCAGCGTCCTGTACCTGGTCCGCTCGCGGTACGAGGCCCGGGGCGGCGCCGCCGACGGCGGGGTGCTCGGCCGGCTGCCGTCGGCGGCCACGCTGGACCGGGTCGCGCACCGCACGGCGGTCTTCGGCTTCCCGATCTGGACCTTCGCCGTCATCGCCGGCGCCATCTGGGCCGAGAGCGCCTGGGGCCGCTTCTGGGGGTGGGACCCCAAGGAGACGTGGGCCTTCATCGCCTGGGTCGTCTACGCCGCCTACCTGCACGCCCGCACCACGGCCGGCTGGCGCGGCCGCCCGGCGGCGTGGGTCAACGTGGTCGGCCTCGGCGTCATGGTGTTCAACCTGCTGTACGTGAACATGGTCTCCACCGGGCTGCACAGCTACGGCGGGGTCAACTGAATCGCGTCCCACCCGCCCCAGCACGCCACTCCCGTCCCTCGCGAGGGGGAGACGTCCGCCGCACGCGGCGCCCGCGTGCTCCACTTGTCGCCATGACCGCTCGCACGGGGGGATCGCGCTCGGAGGTCCGCTGTGGGTAGGCACGCTGCGGCCGACGACGCCGGCACCGACCCCATCGTCGCCGCGGCGCTCGCCCGCCACGGGACGGCACCCGGCACCCGGCACGCCTCCGCCAGCGACGTCGCCACCGACGGCGGCGGCGACGAGGGCACCGAGAGCGGCCTGGGCTGGCCGGGGGACACCACCACCGGCGGTGGGCTGGGCTGGCCCGGCTCGCTCGACGAGGCCCGCGAGACCGCCCGCATGGACGCCGTCCCCTCGGTGCCCGGAGCCCCCGACGGCGCACCCGCCGTCGAGGACGCCGCGCCCGGTGAGGACCCCGGGCAGCGCACCCGGCGCGGCTGGCGGCGGATGTTCGGCGGCACCGCCGCCTGACACCTGCACCACGCCAGACCCGTGGGGGGGGGGGGGGGGGGGGGGGGGGGGGGGGGGGGGGGGGGGGGGGGGGGGGGGGGGGGGGGGGGGGGGGGGGGGGGGGGGGGGGGGGGGGGGGG